>PBSR01000272.1 GCA_002726335.1 Gemmatimonadaceae bacterium | reverse complement strand
TGTCGGTTCGGATACGCACCGGAGTCCATCCTCTGACCATTCGCTTCTTCCGTTCGATCTACGATCGAGGGCTCCATGGACTGATCAAGGTCGGCGAGGAGGAGGTACCCCCTGAGGACTACTGGTTCCTGGAGCCGGGCAATCGTCCTCCCATCGAGGAGGATCAGCTCGACTGGAGCCCGTGGACGCCGCTGCGAAACGGTCAGTTGATCCAGGCACCCAATCCCCGACAGTACGTGCAGTTCCGCCTCGACTTCGACGCGGAACTGTTCGATGCACGTGCCGTCGATGAGCTGACCTTCGATTACCTGCAGCCCCCGATCGCGGATGGTCTGGTTGCCGAGGTCTTTCCCCGGCTGGCACAGGCCGAAGAGCCGGCGACCTTCCGCTACGCCGTGCTGCTGCAGTCCGACGGCGACATCCGGGGGTTCGACCGACTGGAGGTCGACACAAACGTCGAGGTCACCAGCATACGTGAGGTCACACTGAACGGAGAGCCCCTGGAGTACGACATCGATTTCATCGAGCCGCTGACGTTCGGTCTGCGCCTTCCCCTGATACGGGCCGATCGAAGTGTGCTGGAGTTCACCTTTGATCTGCCCATCTTCCGCTTCGGTACGACCTTCTCCGGGCGTGCCTACCACAGCGAGTCACCGGCGGTGCCACAGGCCCTGCGGCCGGGGGATGCCACCGTCTTCGGGCCTGCCGATTTTCCCGAGCTGTCGGGTCTGTCCGTGGCGGTGCCGAAGGACCAGATCGGCACCCTGGTGGGTGAGATTCAGCTCGACAGCCGCGTGTTCACGCCGAACGGAGATGGCATTCACGACGAGTGGCGCGTGTTCTTCAACCTGCTGCAGCTGACGCGACCTACGCCCGTGACTTTGCAGCTGTACGATCTGTCGGGTCGACGGGTGACAACCGTGTTCGATGAGGAACGAGGCATCGGCCCGGTGGAGCTCGCCTGGGACGGCGTCACAGATACCGGCAAGCGGTTGCTGCCGGGCAACTACATCTGGGTTCTGGCGGTGCACGCCGATGCCTTCACAGAGTGTCACCGGGGTGTTGTAGGGGTGGCCTTCTGATGCGACGACAACGCTGGTTGGTACACCTGCTGGCATGCTGTTGCCTGCAAGCAGTTACAGCGGGGGCTCAGGAGCACAGCGCCCGCCTGGGCGACATCAAACGCGGCGGCCGAGTCAGTTTTGAACCCACCGGTCCCGGTGTGTTGTTCGACGCCCTGGATCCGGTCGTACGCAAGTGGTACATCCCCCAGGAGCTGTTCGCCGAATACGGTTGGCGGCAGCGTGAGTACGCCAACTACGCCCGTGACAACTATCAGCGGTACGTGTCGACGGCGCGGGAAGGAAACTACTTCTACGATGTGTATGGGAATTTCCTCACCCGCGGCTGGCTGATCCTCGACTGGCGGCAGCAGAACCCGCAGCCCTTCGGCAGTACCCTGTTCAAGGATGGTCGCTTCGGCGGCTGGTTCAACAACGTCGTCGTCGCCTCCGACCACAAAGGCCAGTACCACTACGCCATCACCTTCGGCAATGAAATCCGCACGACGCTGACGCCGATGACGTTCTCCAAGCCGAACTTCAACGGTGTGCAGCTCGACTTCGCCTCGGACAAGCATCAGGCGACGGTGATCATGTCGCGGATCAGCGAGCCCAACTTCTTCGTCGGCGTCAGCTCCGAATTCCAAGAGGCGCGTACCAACAACACGAATCTGATGGGGGGGCGTGTGGTTGTGCAGCTGGGCGACTTCGTCAAGCTCGGCGGCACCCTGGTCAACGCCCACCACGCCTACACCCAGTCGGAGGCTTTCTCCGGGAACATCCTGCAGGGCAACCTTACGGGGATTCAGCGAACCGGCAACGTGCAGCGCATCGAAGTTCGCATCCGCGATGATTCTCCCGAGGACGGCGAGGCGGGTGGCGCCCTGTTTGCCAGCGACATCGTCATCACAGATCTGGAGGGCAACCAGGTCCGCGGCAGTGAGATCGGCTTCCGGCCAGTTATCGAAGGCGGCTTTCAGCAGGGCGGGTTTCTGGCGGCAGACGGTTTTGAAGTGATCAATCTCAGCTTCGACTTCCTCGACCGCACGTACTCCGGACCGGACCCGTCGGATATCCGCCGAGTCCAACTCGAACTGGTTCTGGCCAATGACTATCTCGTGGAGGTCGTCTCCGACCGGCAGGTCAACTTCCGTTCGTCCCGTGTGTTTCTGCCGGTGGCGCGCGCCAGTGGCAACGTCAAGGACAGCTCCAACCAGCGTGTGCTGGCCTTTGACTACGGCCTGCCGACGGCGAATCAGATCGCCGGCATGACCCTGGAGCTGACCGATCTGGCCGGCCTCGACGGCTATCTCGAGATGGACCGGAATACGAGGAGTCAGCAGTACCCCAACCGCAATCTGGACGAGCATGCCATCTCCAGCGTCCACGCCGATGCGCTCCTGCTGAACCTGTCCAAGGTGGCCGATCCCTTCTTCGCCCACCTGGAAGCTTTCGACGTCGATGCCGACTATACGACGAACTTCACCACCGTCGACAACAACAACATCGTCGACTATGGGCGCTCCAGTCAGACCTACGAATTCGTCGACGACAACGACGACCAGGACCGTCTTCCCGACTGGTCGCGCAAGGGTCGCACGACGGAGGACTTCGAGGTATTTCCGGGGTGGGACGAGAACAACGACTTCGTCTCCGACTTCAACCAGAACGACAGCGACGTCAGCCCCAACCTGATTCCGGACTACGAGGAACCCTTCCTGCGCTTCCATGTAGATCGCCCCGAGTTTCTCTACGGCGTCGACATGAACCACAACGGCTGGATCGACCGTTTCGAGAATGACCAGTCGGCCGACTACCCGTACAAGCCGGACCGTCGCGGCTACAATCTCTATGCTGGCGCCAATGTGACTCCAGATCTGCGCCTGTCTGCAGGGCGATTGCGCATGGAGCAGATCACGGACGACCGTCAGAACGATGCTGACTACTTGCTGGTCACCTACGATGGCCGCTGGCCGACGCTTCGCCTGAAGCTGTTTCAGGATCTGAGCAAGGTGCGAGACAACATCAGCGACAACCTGGTGCAGTGGCTGCAGCCGCCGAATTCGGCGGGAGAGCTGATTCCGGTGACCGATCCTCTGCCGGCGCCGGACACGTGGGTCAACACGACGTGGATCGGGGCACAGCTGAAATGGCGCTGGGACCTGCGCCTGCACACGACACTGAAGTGGCAACTGTTTCATCAACTGCTCGACGACGACGAACTGTTCCTGTCGGGACTGCGCGACCGGTCTTCGTTCCTTGGCCACATCACCCGTGTGGACGCGCCACTGCAACTGTGGCGCGTTGCCCTGACACCCGGTTTGAAGACGGAATACCGCAACCAGGTACCGAGCCGGCGTGACGCCTCGCGGCGTGAGGAATTCAGCCGCATTCTCATGTTGATCGGCCGACTCCCCGTGATGCGGCAGAGCCACCTCGAGATCGGTGTGGAGCGCCACGTGTTCTCCCAACTGCGCTCGCCCACACCACCCGGTGCCGAGGACAGCTTTGGCGAGACGACGACGATCGTGCAACTGTCCAACGCGTCCGACTACCAGGGATATCGCCTGACCACACAGCTCGGGTTTGACGTGACCCGCCGTCATTTCGAAGTCGAGGGTACGCGAACCCGCACCCGCGGCTTCATCGTCGTCTACGCCGGGGTTTCCAGGTGAGATTCGGCGGCCTGCATCTTGCGGGACTCGTGCTCACTCTCGGCGTCGCGGCGTGTTCCCACGACGTCGGAGTCGTCGATGCGCCCGCAGAAGCTGACGTCGTCGAGCATTCCGCCTTCGCCGACGGGGCCCTGGAGAGGGCGGTACGCACGGCGATCAACCGGCCGGTGGGTGAGTTGTCGGCCGAGGAACTGTCTGCCCTGACCGGCCTGCATGCCGTCGCAGTTGGCGTTGGCTCTCTGAGCGGACTCGAGAGGCTCACCGGGTTGCGGGAGTTATTTCTTGCCCGCAACGAGATCGATGATCTGACACCCCTCGCCGGTCTGACCGACCTGCGCGTCCTCGACCTGTCAGGCAATGGACTTGCCGACGCGGAGCCACTGACGGAGCTGTCACGACTCACGCATCTCAATCTGGACGCCAATCGAATCACCGATCTTTCACCCCTGTCAGGCATGCGCCGACTGCGCGTGCTGGCTCTCGATGACAACCAGGTCCGTCGGCTCGACCCGATCTTGAGTCTCCCATCCCTCGAGAGCGTTGAGCTGTCCGGCAACCCTCTCAGGGATACGGAGCAGTTGCTGAGGCTAACTGCTGGTGGCGCGCGCGTGACATTTCACGTGCCCGCCATCGCCTTTGAAGACCCCCAGGTAGAGGACGCCATCCGCCGGGCTCTGGGCAACCATGTCGGCGATCTGACGCCGGACCTGCTGCGTCAGGTGACGGTGTTGCGCCTTTCGAGCTCGGTGCGAAGCCTGCAGGGAATGGAGCGCCTGGAGGAGCTTGAGCAGCTAACGGTCACCGGCACCCCGAGAAACTCGTTCGCCGTCGATCTGACACCGATTTCTGGACTGCTGAGCCTGCGCAGCCTGGCCATCATCAGCCGTGGGATCGTAGATCTGTCGCCCCTTCGGAACCTGCGACTGCTGCAGCTGTTGAACCTGTCGAACAACCGGATCACGGATCTGGATCCTCTGTCGGGCATGCTCTTTCTGCGTGAGCTCAACCTGACGGGCAATGCCGTTGCCAACCTGGCGCCTCTCCGTGGCCTGACGAACATGGAGGCGCTTCTCGTCAGTAAGAACCAGATCGACAACCTGTTCACGCTGAACCGGATGTTCCGGCTGCGGGTTCTGCGGTTCTCCGCCAACGGTGTCTCCAACCTGCTGCCGTTGTTGCCCCTGACCTCTCTCGAGGAGCTGGATTTCTCCGACAACGAAGTGGAGAGCCTGCAGCCGCTGATCGGCCTGAGCCAACTCACGCGGCTGTTCGCCGAGCAGAACCAGATCTCGGATCTGACGCCGGTGGCTCGCCTGACATCGCTCATCCGCCTGCGGCTCACGGGGAATCTTGTGACCGATCTGGCGCCGCTGTTCGGTCTGAGCCGGCTGCGCAGCGCGCTCATGCGGGACAATCCCCTGAGCGACGAGGCCATCGCCGAGCAGGTCCCCGCCCTCGACGAGTTGGGGATCTCGGTGACCTTCTGATGGGATCCGTACCCGCATTCGCCGCAGTTCTACTGGTCGTCGGTCTGATGTGGCCTCGATGCGGTTTCGCCTCCGAGCGCCTCGTGGTGGGTACAGGTGGCGCGCCCTGGACAGACGTGGCGGACTCGACGGCGTTCCTGGTGGTCACACCGGACTCGGTATTTCTGCCGGCCGTGCGGCCTGGCGAGAACCTGGCATCCGGAGCGGTGCGCCGGGGGGGGGGTATCTTCGCCGTTGTCGGGTTGGACGAAGAGGGCGTCGAGCCTGACAGCGTTTCGGTGCCCGCGCTGGCCTGGATGATCGACGGCGACGGCAACACAGCCTACAACCCTGACGAGGCCGGCATGCCCCGCGGCACGGCGGTGATCATCGATCTGGGGGGCACTTTTGCTATTGATCGCGTGCGTGTTTTTCCTCGCCTCGACAGCCAGCATCAGGATCTGTTTCCCCAGGCCTACGATCTCGAGATCGCCGCACCCACCGTCCCGCTGCTGCGGTTCTTCCAATACCTCAACGAACGCTTCACGGCGCTGATGAGAGCCACACCGACTCTCCCCAACGAACGCAGCATCATCGACTGGCCCGGGCTGCGCCAGGTCAGCGGCGAGCGTGTGGCGCGCTACCTGCGATGGGAGACACCGGATGATCTGCCCTGGGAGGTGGCCGAACTGGAAGTCTCCGCCGCCGGAACATCACCCGGTGGTGAGATCGCTTCGTTCCCTATGTTGGGAACCGGCACGTCGGTGTGGGGGCGAGTCCTGATCGACGGCCGCAACCCGGAGGGTCTGCCCATCATCCTGCAGACACGCACAGGACCCGACGACGAGCCGCTACACTACTTTGTCGATGTCGGTCCGGTGCGCCGGCAGGTGACGCGTGCCGTCTGGGAGAACATCGAGCAGATCCGCGATTCCGCCGGCACGCAGGGACCGGTGGTCCCCAATCCTGAGTGGAGCTCGTGGCAGACCGTGGTGGGGGGAACCATCCTTTCGCCGGGACCGAATCGCTTCATACAATTCAGGTTAAAGCTGCTACAGCCTGGCACGACGGTGAGTCAGATGGTGTTCGAGTACGCCACGCGTCCGATCGCCGACAAGCTGCTGGCGGAGATCGATCCTCGTGAGGCTGAACCCGGGCAGGAGACGGCCTTCAGCCTGGCCATGGAGATGCGCGCCGTTCGCGAGCCGTTTCGGACGGACTCGGGGTTTCGTTTTCTCGACATCGCCACGTCGGCACAGATCATCGACGTCGACTCGGTGCTGGTCGATGACGTGCCCGTCGTCTTCACCCAGGACCTGACCGACAGCGGCTTCCGTCTGGATCTGTGGCGCCGGGTGTTTCTCGACGGCAGCTTCCTGAGTCTGCATTTCAGAGCGCGGGTGTTCGCCGATGCCACCCGCTTCGACGTGCAGTTTACCGACCGTCGGTACTCTACCGGCGAGCCCCTGGAGGAAGTCAACCAGTTTGCCGCCGAGGGGGACGCTGATCCCTTCACCGTTGGCGCCGAGCTCGAGGTGCGTCTCAAGGACAGCCAGAACACGTCCATCGTTGGTGAGCTGGTGCCACCCACGGCGGTGATTACACCGAACGATGACGGCATCAACGACGTACTGAGTCTTCCATTCTCGCTCTTCAAGCTGACTCGTGAAGCGCCGGTATTCGTCGAGATCTTCGAGTTGTCAGGTAGGCCGGTCCGTCGGGGACTGGCCCGATCTGCCAGCGGCCGCATGATCCGGGTCTGGGACGGCACGCACCCGTCGGGTGATCTGGTGCGTCCGGGGGTCTACCTCTTTCGCGTACGCGTCGATGCCGATGCCGGGCAAGTGGAGCGCACCGGCGTCGTCGGCGTCGTCTACTGAATCACCGGTCAGCGCAACTCCTGTAAACGGGCTCTGGCGATCATTGCTCTTTCCCTTTCCTGACCGGTGTCTCGGGCCAGTTCGAGGTATCTCTCCCAGGCGGCTGGCGCCGCATCCGGGTCGAGGCGCTCATAGACATTGGCCAGGTGGAACTGCCACACCGGCTCATCCGGTTCCAGGCTGACAGCGGTCTCAGCCGCTTTGAGAGCCGCGCCGAGTACACCCAGGGTCAGGTACGTGTTGCCAAGGGAGGCGTGCAGCTCGGCGTTGCGCGGATGCAAGCCGACTCCCTCAGTATAGATGCGCCGGGCTTCAGAAAGACGGTTCTGATGTACAAGCAGTCCGCCGAGCTTGACGGCGGCATCCCCCGAATCGTCTACCAGAAGCGCCTCGCGGAAAGCCATCTCTGCTTCGTCAAGCCGCCCCATGCCGCTCAACACGATCCCGGCGCTGACGCGGGGTGCCGCCGCGTCCGGCAGGAGCCGGCGAAGTCGCGCGAAGACGGCGAGGGCCTCGGGGCCTCGGCCGAGCTCGGTGAGGATCCGCCCCTCGTACCGCACTGCCGCTGTGAGGGACGAGTCGGCTCTCTGCGCCGCCCGGAAAGAGGCGAGGGCGACCTCCGTCTGTCCGCTGCCATAGGCGAGGCGCCCGACCTCGTACTGCAGATCCGCGTCCGGATGGCGTTCCAGTCCCGACCGTAACACGGCCTCCGCCGCCTCGCGTCGGCCCACCTGCACGTAGGCCGCTGCCAGCTCGACCCGGATCCCCGTGTCATCGGGAGCCAGCTCGAGAGCCTTCCGGTAGAGCAGCAGGGCCTCGTCAGGTCGCTCGAGGCGGGACAACACACGAGCGAGGTGGTAGAGGATGTCAGGCTGGCCGGCGTCCATCTGCAGTGAGGCGCGATAGGTGGCCTCGGCTGATCGCAGGTGTTGCGCCTCGTGCCCGAGGGCCTGGTATGTATGACCAAGCCGGTTGTATACCGCCGACTTCAGTTCGGTTTCCGGGTTGCGTCGAAGAGCGTCCTGGAAAGCCCGCAGGGCGCCACTGAACCGGCCCTGGGCGGCCAACGCCCGTCCCAGACCTGCATACGGCCGGGGATCGTCGGGCAGCAGCTGAACCAGGTCCCGGAAGTGGACGGTGGCTCGTCCGAAGGAGCCTCGAGCGGTGTGCAGTGCACCCAGGCTCTGCGCGGCGGCGACCAGCGAGCTGTCCATCGCCAGGGCCTGCTCTTCACAGTAGATGGCTGCCAGCAGTGTGGCCGTTGGCAATCCCCTGAGAGGGCCGCCTCCCGCATCATCGAGGATCCTGCCGGCGCGCTGATGCCACTCGACGGCGTCGGGACCCGAGAGGCAGCCACTGCAGGTCATCCAGCCGACCAGCAGCACGAGGACGGGTCGCCGGCTCCTCATCGGATGGTCTGCCCCTCGGTCAGAGTGTAGTACCGGTCAGCCTCCAACGAGGAGTACCGATCGGTGCCGCCACCAGGCCAGACGACTTCGATGGTGTCGATCCGTGAATGCGAGGCGAGACCGAATTCGGCAGTCAAAGAGTTGGAGCAGCCGAAGCTATACCCGGAGGCCACCTCGGCGTGCTGTCTCAGGTCGCCCGCCGTCACCTGGATGCGGGCGCCGATGCCGTCCCGGTTGCTGGCAACACCCACAAGATGGATGGCCACCCAATGGTTGCCGAAGCCTTCGTTGCGGTAGAAAGCGTTGTGCCACTGATCGCCGGGTTGAGCTCCTCCCACGGGAACGTACAGATCCAGGTCGCCGTCCCTGTCGTAGTCTGCAAAGGTGACACCGTGTGACTTGCCAGCGTGTCCGAGCCCGGCTGCCTCCGTGGCGTCGACGAAGCCGCCCGAGCCGTCATTGAGGTAGAAGGTGTCCGGGTCGCGGCGCCCCATGGCGGGGCCCCCGTTGCCGAGATAGAGATCGACCCAGCCGTCGTTGTCGACGTCGGCTGGCACGCCGCTCATCGTTCCCAGAGCGCGCAGCAGGCCGGCCTCCGCCGTCACGTCGCTGAAGCGGCCATCGCCATCATTGTGATAGAGGATTGGCCGATCACGAGGACTGGTGGCCCGGCCGGCGACCCGGTCGGCGAGCACGACATCATACTGACTCCAGTTGGCGACGAAGATGTCGAGTCGACCGTCGTTGTCATAGTCCAGCATGAAGGTGATGAAGCCGTCGATCTGTTCGGCGCCGACGCCGGCGTCACTCGTGGCGTCAACAAACATGAGGCCGCCGTCGTTGCGGAACAGCTGGTTCGGCTCGGTGAAATTGCACACGTAAAGATCGGCGTCACCATCCTCGTCGAGATCACCGAAGGCGGCGCTCAGGCTCTGCGATCTGCTGTCGACGCCAGCCGCTGCAGCAACGTCCGTGAAGCGACCCGTCCCATCACTGTGGTAGAGCACGTTCGTCGAGTCGCCGGTAGCACCGGTGCCGTTGGCAACATAGATATCGAGCCAGCCGTCCTGGTCGATGTCACTCCAGGCAGCGCAGAAACTGGAGCCGGGATCGCCGACACCGGCAACCGCCGTGACATCGTCGAAGGTGGCATCTCCCCGATTGCTGAACAGATGATTCGGTCCGCCACCAAACCAGCCATCACGGGTGACGTAGAGATCGGCATCGCCATCGTTGTCGTAGTCGGCCGTCTGCACGCCGATGCCGCCATCCGGCAGGACCAGGCCGGCCGCTTCAGTGCGATCGGTAAAGCGGTCACCATCGTTTCGATAGTAGGCCAGTTGGGGATGTCCGAGGACGGCCAGGTCGAGATCACCGTCGTCGTCAAAGTCGGCCCATGCGGAACTGCGGCCGCCGTCCATCTTGTCGATGCCGAGGGGGGCTGCCATCTCCACGAAGTGACCGGAAAGGTGCTCGCCACGGGTGATGTTGTCGGAGAACCCGTCCTCCTCACGATGGGGACGGCCAAGCCGCAGGCGAGTTTGCTCGAGGTGCCAGCGGAGTTCAAGGATCTCCGGATGGAGTGCTACGGCCCGGACGAGGAACGACTCGGCCTCTCGATCGTCTTCACGCCAGATCGCGGTGATCGCGGACTGGTACAGGGCCTCATAGCCTGTGGAATCCGTGGCCAGAGCGCCGTGGAAGTGTTCCCGGGCCTCGTCGTACCGCCCATCTTCGAGAGCCTCACGCCCACGACCCAGGTAGGTCTCCAGGATCAGTTCGCGGGCAGCCGACAACCCGGGATCGAGCTCGAGGGCCCTGTGCAGGCGGCTGATGCCGCGCGTGATGCGGCCCTGGACCAGTTCCACCCGTCCCAGTTGCCAGTGGCCTTCTGCCGCCTGTGCGTCCAGTAGGATGCAGCGCTCGAACTCGCGCTGGGCCTCGCGCAGACGGTACCGCTCGAGCAGATCGAGACCTCGACGGTAGGCAGCCTCAAAACCGGTCGAATGCCGCACGGAGGTCCCGGGCAGCGACGGTTCGCAGGCAACGAACCCAATGACTGCGACCAAGAGAAGCGGGACACGTCTGAGGAGAGATGGAGACCGCACGGTGACTGACGCCAACTTTCGGGAAGGGGGGGCACTAGGTAGATTTTCCGCCATGAATTTACACTTTGCGAGAGGGTCGGTCGATGCCACGGGAGGCATTCGCTGGTGGCTCCTGCCCCTGTTGATACTGCAGCAGGGGCTGGTTCACGCCGCCACTCCCGTCTTTACCGATGTCACCGTCGAATCAGGGATCGACTTCGTCCACACCAACGGAGCCGGTGGCCAGAAGTACGTCATCGAGACCGTCGGACCCGGGGCGGCGTTCTTCGATTACGATGCCGACGGCGATCTTGATGTGTACCTGCTCAATGGCGCGCCTACGGGACCTGAGGCGGAACCGGCCGCAGATACCGTCAACCGCCTGTATGACAACAACGGTGCCGGCAGCTTCGGCGACGCCACAGCCCACAGCGGCCTGGACGACGACGGGTATGGCATGGGCAGTTGTGCCGCCGATGCCGACAACGACGGTGATGTCGACGTGTACGTCACCAATTTCGGCCCCAACCGCTACTACGAGAACGACCTGGGGAAAGGTCGGTTTGCCGATCGTCCGTCGTCGGCTACCGTGGCTGGCAGTGCCTTTTCCACCAGCTGTGCTTTCGCCGATGTCGACGCCGACGGTTTCGTCGATCTCTACGTCGCGGACTACCACGACTTTTCCTACAGCAACCACAGACTGTGTGCTGAGGGAGGCAGTGGTCTGCAGCTGTACTGTGGGCCGGAGTCGTTTGACGGGGTGCGGGACCATCTGTTCCGCAATCAGGGAGACGGTACCTTCCGCGACGAGACAGAGGAGCGCGGACTGCTGAGCACAGCCGGCAAGGAGCTGGGTGTCATCTTCGGCGACCTCGATCTCGATGGCGACACCGATCTGTACCTGGCCAACGACAAGACGCTCAACTTCCTCTACCTCAACGACGGCAGTGGACACTTCACTGAAACCGGACTGCTCGCCGGTGCTGCCTACAACGAGGACGGCGATGTCGAGGCGGGTATGGGCGTCCATCTGGCCGACTACGATGGCGACCTGCTTCCCGATCTTCTGGTCACCAATTTTCAGTGGGAGACGAACACTCTGTACCGCAACATCGGGGGGGCAGCGTTCCTGGACGAAACCTTCAATGCCGGCTTCGGCAAAAGCAGTATCCCCTTCCTCAGCTGGGGCACACAGCTGTTCGACGTTGACAACGACGGTGACCGCGACGCCTTCATCGCCAGCGGTCATCTCGAGAGTGATGTCGAGATCTACGAGAACACCACGTTTGCGCAGCGCAACCAGTTGTTTCTCAATGACGGCAGCGGCCGGTATGAGGAGTTCGTGCCCCTCAAAGGAGACGCCCTGGACACTCGGCAGGTCAGCCGTGGGGCCGCCTTCGGCGACTATGACGACGATGGCGACATCGACATCCTGGTGGCCAATGTGTCGGACCGACCACAGCTGCTGCGCAACGATACCGCCAGCGCCGGTCACTGGCTGCGGCTGCAACTTGAAGGCACTGCCAGCAACCGCTCTGCCGTCGGGGCGCGGGTGACGCTGAGGGCGGGCCCACAACAGGCTGCTGCCGAGGTGGCAACCGGCGGCAGCTATCTGTCCCAGAGCGACCTGCGGCTGCACTTCGGTCTGGGTGCCACGACGCTCGTCGACAGCATTCGTGTCGCCTGGCCCAGCGGTGTTGTGCAGAAGCTGACAGACGTGGCCGCCGATCGACTGCATGTCATTCGCGAGGAGGGGGGCTGAAGTGATGCGAATACTGAACGGTGCCATCTGCGTCGCCCTGCTGGGCTGCGCCGGACCTCCCGCAGACGACGGGCCGGCACCAGCGCCGGCACCAGAGGCCACGACGACGACGGCGCCCGTGCCGACACCGACAGTCTCCGGTGACGTCATCGCCGCGGCCGAAGCCTTCCGCGTCGGTGTCGAGCTGGCCGCCCAGGGACGCGACACGGAAGCAGTGGCCGCCTACCGGCGAGCCATCGACGAGTCGCCATCGTACGTGGAGGCAAACTACAACCTCGGTAACGCGCTGGCCCGCCAACTCAACATCGCCGAAGCCATCACCGCCTATCAGAAGGTCCTCACACTCGATTCCACTCACGTCTCGGCGCGTCACAACCTGGCGGCGCTCTACGTCAGACAGCTGAACTACGCCCAGGCCATCGCCGAGCATGACGCCGTGTTGCGACTCGACCCCCGGCACGTGTCCACCTACTACGATCTTGGCTACATCTATTTCATTCGCGGGGAGTATGAGCGTGTCGAGGAGCTGCTGCAGAACGGTCGGCGACTGGCTCCGCGAGAAGCGCGTTTCCACCGACTGCTGGGGCGCATGCGCCATAAACAGTTGCGCTATGACGAGGCCGTTGTCGCGCTGGAACAGGCGGTGGCCCTCGACAGTGTCGATGCGGTGGCTCACGCCGACCTGGCGCAGGCAAAACTGAAAGCCGGCGACTTCGAGGGAGCCGTCACCACTGCTCGCCGCAGCATCGACCTGAACACAACCGCCAAGGACCCGCGCTTCGTCCTGGCCAACGCTCTGCGCCGGCTCGGTCGTGCTGACGAAGCCGTCCCCGTCCTGGAGAAGTTCAGGGCCCTGGACGAGGTCGACAGTGAGATCCGCAAGAATCTGCGCATCCTCGGCAACGATCCCGGCGACCACGAAGCACGTGCCATGCTGGGGTTGCTGTACGCCCGCCAGAGCCGCTACGCCGAAGCGGCCGAAGCCTACCGCCTCGCTGTCCATCTCGCCCCCGACAGCGTTCGTTACCGCAACAACCTGGGCAACTACTACCTGCGCACAGGGGACGTCGATGCCGCCATCGGTGCCTATCAGGGGGGGCTCGCCGTGGATCCCCAATATCCGATGGCGGCCTACAATCTCGGAGTCGCCCTGGCGCGGGCCCAGCGCTTTGAGGAGGCGGAAGAAACCCTCTCACGTGCCTTGATCCTCGACGAAGCCAACCCTGACATCCACTACAACCTGGGACTGTTGCGGGCCCGGCGTGGCGACTTTGCCGGGGCTGCCACGGCACTGGAAAGCGTCGTGGCGGCACGTCCGGAAGATGGCGATGTACGCCGCAAGCTGGCCGTGTCCTATCTCAAACTGGGTAGGGTCGACGACGCGAAGAACCAGCTGCGCAAGGTCGCCAACCTCGAAGCCGGGAACTGAGCAGACGCCCACCACGCTCATGAGACGCGTGGTCCCATCGCAGTACGCGGATTTCCTCCACAGGCGCTCGGCTCCCGTCCGGTCGACGCTGCCGACGGGCGGCCGGTCCGGGCTCTCCTGGCGGGGCTTCTGGACCGGCGCCTTTCTCAGTTTCTTTCTCGCCATCGGTGCCCCGTACGCCAGCATGGTCATGCACGCCTCGTTCATGGCCTTCGACTTCAACACGCCGGGGGCGATCTTCCTGTTCCTGGTCCTCATCGGCGGGCTCAACGTGGTCTTCAAGCTCGCCTCGCGGCACACCCTCATTGCGGCTCTCCTGGCAGCTCTTTCCGTCGGTGGCTTTCTGCTCTGGTACAGACCTCTTGTCGGCCTCGATCCCCATTCTCCGGGGGTCGTCTTCAACGCCTTTCTCGTGGCTTCGGCTCTGTTGAACCTGGCGCTGACAGTGCGCGGTTCCAGCCTGGCACTCAACCGGTCCGAACTGGCTCTCGTCTATGTCATGCTGCTCATCGTCAGCGCCCTGTGTACGATGGGTCTGAGCTATCAGCTGATGCCGATTCTGACGGCGCTGTTCTACTACGCCTCGCCGGAGAACAAGTGGGAGGAGAAGCTCTTCCCACACCTGCCGGACCACAACATCATGGTCGACGACGGCGACGAGAATCGTTCGTTCTATGAAGGCATCGAGTCCACGGGCGGTTCGATTCCATATGACGCCTGGATCGAGCCGCTCTTGTGGTGGGGCCTGTTTCTGCTGGCGCTCTACACCTGCATGGTGTGCACCGCTGTCATTCTGCGTCGACAGTGGATGGAGCGTGAGCGCCTGCCCTACCCGTTGACCCAGGTGGGTCGGGCGATGATCGACGGTGAGCAGGAAGACCGGCTGACGAACCGTCTGTTCCGCGATCGCGTCATGTGGATGGGTGCGGCGGTACCGTTGCTCGTCGGCAGTCTGAGGGCTCTGTCCCGCTATGACGTCGCTTTCCCCTACATCGGCCTGAACTGGGCCTTGCCCTTCCCGATGGTTCGAGGCTTCGTCAATTTCGCCCTCATCGGTTTCTCCTATTTCATCAACACCCAGGTGGCCGCCGGGATCTGGGTGTTCTACCTGCTGGCGAAAGTCGAACGCAACCTGTTGCTGCTCACCGGCATGTCCTCGACCCAGCGCATCACTTACGGCGTCAGCGATCTGCCCTTCCTGGCCTACCAGGGCGTTGGCGCCCTGCTGGCCATGGTGTTCGTCGGGCTGTGGGTGGGACGCGAACACCTGAGTGCCGTCGTCGACAAGGCGCTGGGGAGAGAGTCCGGCATCGACGACAGCGACGAGACCATGTCCTACCGCAGCGCCGTCATCGGCTTCGTCGGCGGCCTGCTGGTCATGACCGTGTGGCTGTGGTTGATGGGGACCAGGGCCTGGGTGGCGTTGCTCTTCGTCGTCGTCGCCCTGCTGATCTTCGTCGGCATCACACGCATCGTCTGCGAGGCGGGCCTGGCCGCGGTCCGCGCGCCGATGACGGCTCCGGATCTGACGATGATGGGTCTGGGCTCACAGCTGGTGGGCAGTTCCGGTGTGCTCGATCTGTCGCTGGCCTACATCTGGTCAGCGGATATCCGGGTGTTCATCATGGCCATGTGCGCCAACGGTCTGAAGCTGATCGAGGGGCTGGATCTGCGCAGTCGACGAGCCGTGTTCTGGGGGATCGTACTGGCCATCTTCATCGGTGCCATCGGGTCCTGCTGGACGGTGTTCCACCTGGCCTACGCCCAGGGAGGTATCAACGTCGTGGACTGGTTCTTCCGTGGCAGTCCTGCCGTCGTCTACGATCAGGCGGTGCGCAATCTCGAGAAGCCGACGGGTGTCTACTGGCCGGGAATCGGGTTCCTGCTCGGTGGCGGCGGGGCCATGGGTCTGCTGATGTGGGTGCGGCACCGGTTCTACTGGTGGCCCCTGCACCCGATAGGACTTCCCATCGGCGGCAACTTCATGATGGAGCGGGTCTGGTTCAACGTGTTTCTCGCCTGGCTGGCCAAACGGATGATGCTGCGCTTCGGTGGCGCGGCAACCTACCATCAGAGTCAGAATTTCTTCCTGGGTCTCATCGTCGGTGAGGCGCTGTGCAATGGACTGTGGCTCGTCATCGACTACCTCACGGGCAAACTGGGAAACGTGGTCTTCGCTCTCGGCTAGACGAACTCCCGTCAGCCCGCCAGCGCCGCCTCGCGCAGGCCCTGCATGTAGCCGACAGCGAAAATCTTGCCCGTCAGTTCGTACCCCGTGGGCTCACCCTCATCGCCGGCGCCGTACATGAAGGGGGCATGATCGGGGCGCATGACACCGGCAAAGCCGATCTCGGCGTAGGTCTTCATGGCTGACAGCATGTTGGTCTTGCCGTTGTCATGCCAGCTTTCGCTGAACTTCGGTACCTGCCCCTGAACGTCGCGGAAGTGGACGAAGTGGATGTTGTCGGCAAAACGGCGGATCGCAGCCGGGATGTCGGCCCCCATTTCGGCAAAGCAGCCCTGGCAGAACGTGAGGCCGTTGCTGGGGGACTTCACCAGGTTGACGAGGCGGTCGAAGTTGTCGGGCGTACTCATGATTCGCGCCTGGCCGCGCAACGACATGGGCGGGTCATCGGGATGCATGGCCAGTTTGACGCCGGCATCCTCGGCCACGGGGATCACCGCCTTGAGGAAGTATTCGAGATTGTCCCAGACCTGTTCCGCCTCGATGCTGGCCCCCGGGATCTCGGGCGCCTGGGCTAGCAGATCGGCGTCGAAACTGCTGACCCAGGACCCGCCCCGCTCACGCGTCGTGTACGAGGTGCGCACCACACCCACACCGGGTCGCCAGACCATGAAGTTGTAGCAGAGCGTCGGGATGCCCGCCGCCCCCATCTGGCGCAGACCTTGCTGGAAGGTCTTGATGCACTCGTCCCTGCCGTCGACGCCGAGGACCACTTCGTCGATCGCCATCAACCCCTCGATCACCGACAGCGACAGGCCGGCATCCTCGACCCGGCTCTTCAGGCGGATGAGACTCTCGAAGTCACCGGTTGGCATGCCGGCGACGACATCGGTAGCGCCCAACTGCGCCGCCAGTTGCAGTGACTGCTCAGAGAAGGGTTGTAGTACCAGTCCGATCCGCATGACACACACCCTCCATGGAGGTGGTTTGGCCAGGTTGTTGGTGACTGCGACGAACCGTTCAGTATACGACAAACCGCCCTGCTGCGGGCGTGCGATCAGGCCTCGACCCAAGCCTGGCCGGATTGACCCGGCGATGATCTCGCGGTTATCTATGATAGCGCAATCATGAACCCCACCATTCAGTGTCCCCACCACAAAGAACAAGCATGTCCATCACGATAAGAGATGTTGCCGTGAAAGCGGGCGTCTCCTCCATCACCGTCTCCCGAGCCTTCAGTGGTACGCACACGGTGGCGGAGAAGACGCGGCAGAAGGTGATGCAGGCCGCCGATGAACTGGGCTATATGCCCAACCTTCTTGCACGGGGACTGGTACATCGGCGCAGTCCGGTGATCGGTCTCATCGTCCAGGATCTGGCCAATCTGTTCTACGTCGACTTCATCGAAGCAGTACAGACCGCTGTGCAGCAGCGGGGTCACATGTTGATCGTCAGCCAATCCCACAGCCTGGTGGACACGGAGTCCACCCAGATCGATACCTTGCGCCAGTTGCAGGTGGCCGGAAGTCTGATCGCTGCCGTGCACTCCGATGCCGCTCACCTGCGAGTGCTGAAGAAGAGCGGCATGCCCTTCGTGATCATCTTCGGGCGCTGGGAGGAAGGTGACTACGTGGCGGTAGATGAAGCCGCTGCGGGGCATGTTGCTGCCACTCACCTGACGGAGTTGGGACACCGCCATCTGGGCTGGGTGATGCCAGGCAAACAGGACGATCTCGGTTCGGGGAGACGACTGCGTCGGCAGGGATTCGAAGCGGCGCTGCTCGAGCGGGGTCTCAGAACAGAATGGTCGATGCTGGCTGAAGGAGTCACGGTGACCGAAGGCCTCCGGGCTGCCGAGATCTTCCTGCAGCAGCAGAGCCCGGTCTCCGCCGTCTTTGTGGGTGCTGACCGCGTGGCTCTCGGGTTCATCCACGGTCTGCAGGAGGGTGGCGTGCGCGTGCCGGAAGACGTCGCCGTCATCGGCTATGGAGACACACATCAGGCCAGTATCGGGGGATTGCCCCTGACCACGGTATCGGTGCCGAAGAGAGAGACCGGTCAACAGGCGGCACAGATTCTCCTGTCGCGGATCGAAGCTGAAGTGGCGGACGAAGAGTTGCAGCAGATTCTACTGCAACCCTCGCTGATCATCAGACAATCGTGCGGCACCCCGGACGATGGCAGCGCCCCTGCTGAGGACGCCTCCCCGAATCCGGGACGATAGGTCAGGGCAGTGGCAACGTCTCGTCGAGTCCTGGTTACCGGTGCCAGCGGTGCCATCGGTACACCGATCTGTCGACACCTGATCCGGAGGGGCCATCAGGTCCGCGGTTTCTCCCTGGAGCCACACCCGGATCTGGCGGACTCCATCATCGGAGATCTGAGCGACCGGGAGGCGGTCCGGTCCGCACGAGTGATCTCCGTCCCAACTGCTTGACACACTCTACCCCGGCAGCGAACCTAGCTTTTTCCAACACAAGAACAGAGGGTCAACTCCATGGCAGGCAACAACAAAGACACATTCGGCGCGCGCACGACCGTCGCCGCTGGCGGCGCCGAAGGTACCGTCTACCGGATCCAGCAACTGGAGGAGGATGGCATCGCCGACGTGTCGCGACTGCCGTACTCGATCAAGATCCTGCTGGAAGCCGCTCTGCGGCAGTGCGATGGCTTCGAGATCACCCGCGAGGATGTCGAACGCATCGCCCGATGGAGCCCCGAGACGGCCGGCAAGGAGGAGATCCCCTTCAAACCAGCGCGTGTCGTCATGCAGGATTTCACCGGGGTGCCTGCCGTCGTCGATCTGGCCGCCATGCGCGACGCCATCGTCGAACTGGGAGGCGACCCGAAGGCGGTGAATCCGCTGATCCCCGTCGACCTGGTCATCGACCACTCCGTACAGGTCGACCATTACGGTCAGCAGACGGCACTCGAACTCAACTCCCAGCGCGAGTTCGAGCGCAATCGCGAGCGCTACGAGTTCCTGCGTTGGGGCCAGGAGGCCTTCGACAATTTCAACGTCGTACCACCCGCCAACGGCATCGTACACCAGGTCAACCTCGAATACCTTGCCAACGTGGTGCAATCTGTCGCCGCTCCCGATAGTGACGGGGGTGAGACGTGGTTGCCCGACAGTCTGGTGGGCACCGACAGCCACACGACGATGATCAACGGTCTCGGCATCGTCGGTTGGGGGGTGGGCGGTATCGAGGCGGAGGCCGTCATGCTCGGCCAGCCGATCTACATGCTGTTGCCCCATGTTGTCGGCTTTCGTCTCGAAGGTGAACTGCCGGCCGGTACGACGGCCACCGACCTGGTGCTGACAGTGACACAGATGCTGCGCGCCCACGGAGTAGTCGGCAAGTTCGTCGAATTCTATGGCCCGGGGCTGAGTGCGTTGAGTCTGGCCGACCGCGCCACCATCGCCAACATGGCTCCCGAATATGGCGCCACGGTGGGTCTGTTCCCGGTGGACGAGGAGACGCTCGAGTTCATGCGTCGCACCGGTCGCAAGGCCGATGTCGTCGAGCGTGTGCGGGCCTTCTTGCAGGCCCAGGGGATGTTATACGACGCGGATCGACCGGATCCAGTCTTCAGCGAGACCCTGGGCCTGGATATTTCCACCGTCGTGCCCAGCCTGGCGGGGCCGACTCGACCACAGGATCGAGTCGCCCTGACGGACATGAAGCCCGCGTTCAAGAAGACGCTGACCGAAACGCTGAAGCGGGAGGACCAGGGACGCTCGGTAGCCGTCGATCTGGGAGGGGACAAGGGCATGGTCGATCTGCCGGAGGGTGCCGTTGTCATGGCGGCGATCACCTCCTGTACGAATACGAGCAACCCCTCCGTCATGCTCGGCGCCGGTTTGCTGGCGCGCAAGGCAACCGCCAGAGGCCTGACGGTTCCCGCCTACGTCAAGACGAGCCTGGCCCCGGGATCCCGCGTCGTCACCCGTTACCTCAAGGCAGCGGGACTGAACGCCGACCTCGATGCCCTGGGATTCCACACCGTCGGATACGGCTGCACCACGTGCATCGGCAACTCCGGCCCGTTGCACGAGAACATCGAATCGGCCATCGCCGACAACGACCTGGTGGTCTGCTCGGTGCTGTCTGGCAATCGCAACTTCGAGGGTCGTGTGCACGCCCTGACGCGGGCTAACTACCTGGCCTCGCCGCCCCTCGTCGTCGCCTACGCCCTGGCCGGCAGGGCTGACATCGACTTCGAGGCTGACGCGATCGGTACTGACGGCAGCGGCGAGGAGGTATTCCTGAGAGACATCTGGCCGACCCATCAGGAGGTCCGCGTGGAGATCGATCGTTCGGTGCAAGCCAGCATGTTCGAGCAGGAGTACGGGAATGTCTTCTCCAACAATCAGATGTGGAATCAGATCCCCGTTCCCGCGGGTGAACGGTACACGTGGAACGCTGCCAGCACCTACATCCGCCGACCTTCCTTTTTCGAGGGGCTCAGCAAGGATGTGGGGGCCATCATTCCCATCAAGGGTGCCCGCGTGCTGGCTCGACTCGCCAACAGCGTGACCACCGACCACATCTCGCCCGCTGGTGCCATCGCCCTCGACAGTCCGGCGGCGACATACCTGGAGGGCAACGGCATCGAGCGCCGGGACTGGAACAGCTACGGATCCCGTCGCGGCAATCATGAGGTGATGGTTCGTGGCACCTTCGCCAATATCCGCATCCGCAACGAACTGGTTCCGGGCGTCGAAGGTGGGTGCACCCGTCATCTGCCCTCCGGTGACCAGGTGTCGATCTATGCAGCCGGGGAGCGCTACCAGCGGGAGGGTGTGCCGACGATTATCCTCGCCGGTGCCGAGTACGGCACCGGTTCCAGTCGGGACTGGGCGGCCAAGGGGCCGTTCCTGCAGGGCGTCAAGGCGGCCATCGCCGAGAGCTACGAGCGCATCCACCGCTCCAACCTGATCGGCATGGGGATCCTGCCCCTGCAGTTCGCCGACGGGGACACGCGGGACAGCCTGGGACTGACGGGGGAGGAGGTCTTCGATATCGCCAGCGACGATGATCTGCAGCCAGGTCAGCAGGTCGATGTCGTGGCCACCGGAGACAGCGGCGAGACACGTTTCCAGACCGTTTGCCGCATCGACACGCCAGTGGAACTGGAGTACTACCGCAACGGCGGGATTCTGCAGACCGTGCTGCGCCGCATGGCGTCGTAAGGCCCCATCCCGTACGACCGTCAGGAGTGTTGCCATGAGCAACAACGACTTTACGATCACCGCCATCGATCGCTGGCGGCTCGACGTGCCGTTCCACGAACGCTGTGCCCACACCGTCGAGGTCCGTGTCCCCGGCTGGTCGGTGGTGGATCTGTACCGAGTCACACTTGCGTCGGGGGTCGTGGGCGTCGGCGAGACGCTGGAAAACTACACCTGGGGCAAGATCGGTGACGAGGCCGCACAGCAGTACCTAGGGCGCAACGCCTGGGAGCTGATCTGGGACGACGACCTTGGAGCCGGCCTGCAGATGGCCCTGTTCGACGCCGTCGGCAAGAGCGCGGCAGTGCCCGTGCATCGGCTGCTGGGAACACAGTACAGGGAGGCGTGTCCCGTGTCCTGGTGGGCGCAGGACATGGAACCGAAACTGTGGGCCCGCGAGGCCGCCACAGCTGAGGAGCACGGGTTCACGACGATGAAGGTCAAGGCCCGTCCCTGGTTCGATATAGAGGATCAGCTGGAGGCCGTCAGCGAGGCCACCTCCGACCATTTCGTACTCGACGCCGACTTCAACGGGCTGCTCCTCGGCGTCGACATCGCCGCGCCTCTGATCCGGCGACTGGAGGAAACTTTCCCGATCCTGGCGATCGTAGAATCTCCGATCCCGCAGGAGGATGTGGCCGGCAACGCCGCCCTGCGCCGCAAGATCGCCAGTCCCATCGCCATGCATTTCGGCAACCCGCCGGTGATGACGGCCATTCGCGAAGGGGTGTGCGACGGTTTCGTCATCGGCGGTGGTGCTTCCCGCGTGATGCGCGACGGCACACTGGCACACCACGCGAAGATGCCCTTCTGGCTGCAGCTGGTCGGTACCGGCCTGACGACGATGTGGTCAGTGCACCTCGGCGCCGTGCTGTCGCAGGCGCGCTGGCCGGCGATTCCCGGGGTCAATATCTATTCGCACACGCTGCTCAAGGAGTTCACCATCAGTGGTGGCCACGCCCGCGTGCCAGAGGGACCAGGACTCGGCATCGAGGTCGACTGGGACGTGGTGGCGGGTTTTCGCGTGGATCCCGACTACCGCAAGCCGCAACCCCGCGAGATCCACACGATCTTCTGGCCGGACGGTCGGCAGACGCACTACAGAGATGGCGGGTACCGGGCCGACTTCCTGGCGGGAAAGCTGCCGGTGTTCCTGCCGGGGATTCGACTCGAGCGCCGCCTGGACGATGGCTCCGAGGGGTTCGACCGGACGTGGACGGAGCTGTTCGGCTGAGCATCTGGCGCGTGGCGGCCCTGTGCGGGGTGATGGCCCTGGCCGCCGCTCTACGCGGTTGGGGGGTCCTGTCCGGGGAGCTGGTGTGGCATCCCGACGAGATCTTCATGGCCGTGTACCCGCTGAACATGCTCAGCGGCGACCTCAATCCACACAGCTTTTCCTATCCGGGATTCCACTACAGCTTGTTGGCAGGCATCTACGGCCTGCAGTTTCTGCTGCAGTCAGCGACGGGAACAGCACCGGCGCTGCTGGAGTGGGTTGCCACACGCCAGGTATGGGCACCGGAGGCGGCGCGGGACACGGCTCGCTGGGTGAGTGTCGCCTACTCGCTGGCCACCGTCTTCGCCACCGGCCTGCTGGCAGGCCAGCTGGCCAGCGGCTCACATCTCAGTCACTGGCGGGCGATCACGTCGGTTGCCGGGATCGCAGCCACGGCCCTTGCTGCCGTCAATATCCTGCTCGTGCGCCAGGCACCGCTGGCCGGCACCGACGCCCCCCTGGCGTTCTGGTTTGTCGCCGCCACGTTGGCCTCCGTGAAGCTGCTGCGAACCGAAGCCCTTATCGACTACGTCCTCGCCGGCGCCCTGGTTGGAGTATGTGCCACCACCAAGTACCCCGGCGCCGCCGCCGCCGGCAGCGTCATCGCCGCCCACCTGCTGGCCCGTCGTGGGGTATTCGATCGTCGCTTGTGGCTCGCTGGCGGCGTGTCGATTGGAGCCTTCCTCGTTCTGTCGCCCTATACGCTGCTCGATTACTCCACGTTTCAGGAGTACTTCCTGTTTCAGATGAAGCACGCGGCTGAGGGGCGCTTCGGATTCGAGCCGGGCTTGCTCTACCATGTGCGGGAAACCCTCCGATATGGCACCGGCTGGCTTGCATGGCTGGGGTGGTTGTCGGTCTGCGTCTGGTCTCTGTGGAAACGGCCTTCGCCTCATCTCGTCGTCCTGGCGGCATCGGCGTCGGCATACGCCGCCGTGAACTGGGGAGACCTGGTCTTCGCGCGATACGTTCTGCCGCTGGTGCCCCTGCAGCTGGCGTTGCTCGGTGACGGCATCACCCGGGGGTGCCGTCATCTGGCGGAGGGAGAACGCATAGCCACAGCGAGCGTAGTTCCCGTCGCCTCGATGGTCACCGTGATCCTGTGTCTGCAGCCGGCCTACGGTGCCTGGCACGTCGTTCGGCTGCAGCGGTCGACGGACACGCGCAGTCAGGCCCGGGCCTGGATCGAGAGTAATGTTCAGCCGGGTTCGACGCTGTGCAACTTCGGCGGTTGGGCGGGCGACCCGAAGCTGAATACGTACGAGGAGCTCTGGTGGCGTTTCCGGAATTACACCAACGCCTATGGCCAGGATCTTGGTCCCCTGCGTCGAGCCCGTCTCGACGAGGACACGCCATTCTACTCTTATGCCGTCCAGAGGGGGAACGTGAATGAGGCGACCGGCAGCCTGTCGCTGCTCCACTCTCGTGGTTGCAGTCACCTGATTCTTCACCAGCATCCGCTCACGTACTCCCGCCTCGACTCGACTTTCCATCGGCAATTGGCACAAGAGGCCCGCCTGCGGGTGCCCTACGAGCCTGGGGACTTGAGGGCATCGACGTTTGACCCGATGGACGCCTACTACATCCCGTTGGCGGGATGGGCAGCCTTGGCACCCGGTCCGCGGATCGAGATCTGGGAGGTGGAGCGATTTGCCGGCAGGGCGACATCCCAGACGGTGACCGATATCCTCTCCCGGACTCTCCTGCTCGGTGCCGAGTCGAAGGCAAACACGGGAGATCTTGACGGTGCCCGGGCGGATCTGGCACGGGCGCGAACCATTGAGCCCGGCAGCAGCTTCGCTCTCGAGGTCGAGGCTATCATCGCACACAGTGTGGGTGATCTCGAAGCGGTGGAATCGGCCTTTCAGGAGGTCCTGGCATTGGACCCGGAAAGCGTTCCCGGTCTGACGGGGATGGCGCAGCTGAGAGCGGGGCAGGGAGAACACAGTCAAGCCATCGACCTGTACGGCCGAGCCCGCAGGCAGCGACCGCGCGACGCGAAGTTGCTGAATAACCTGGCCGTGTCGTACCGGGCGATCGGGCGATCGGACACCTCGCGAAGTCTCTGGCTCGAAGCCTTGTCACTGCGGCAGGACTACGCCGACGCACACTTCAATCTCGGCACCGCACTCTATCTGGACGGGGCGCCCCGAGCCGCCCTTTCGAACCTGAACCGGGCCGTGGAGCTCGTGCCGGACAGCGCCAAGTACCACAGCAATGCGGCGGTCGCTCACCGAGCCGCCGGTCTGCCTCTGCGTGCCGTGGAACTGTGGCAGGGCGCGGTGCGCGTCGACTCGAGCTACGTCGACGCGCACTTCAATCTGGGGTACACATACCAGTACGATCTGCAGAGCCCGCAGCAGGCGCTGCCGCACTGGGAGCGAACGCGCCACCTGGCCCCCACCGATATCGATGCGGCTCTCCACGGAGCTCAGGCGCTGATGGATCTGGGGCGCGCGACAGATGCCGTCAAGTGGATGCGGGGTTTCGTCGATAGCAATCCACAACACCCTCGCCGAGACGAGGTCGAGGCTGCCCTCTCGGTCGTCGCGGCTGCTGACACGGCCAGATGAACCGAACCGTGTTGTCTGCCAGTGTTGTCACCGGGGCGCTGCTCTTCGCCCTCGGAGTGCGCGCCTGGGGGCTACTGCACGGTGAACTCGTCTGGCATCCGGACGAGATCTTCATGGTCGTCATCCCCCTCCGCCTGCTCAGCGGCGATCTGAACCCGCATTATTTCCACTACCCGAGTCTCCACTATTACCTGCTCGGGCTGGCGTATGCCGTCCTCTACCTGCTCGACCTCTACCGTGGGCTCACGGGCAATCTCGACGAGTGGGTAGCTCTCCACGGTTTGTTCGAGATGGAACGCCTGCGGGATGTGGCTCGTTGGGTGAGTGTCGCATTCAGTTGCGGCACCGTCGTCGTGACGATGAGTGTCGCGCGTCGCGTGTCCGGATCGACAGCCGCCGTCATCACCGCGTGTGCTCTCGCGGCCAGTGTGTTGTGTGTCCGGCAGTCGCAGATCGCCTCAGTAGATCTGACCATGGTGTTCTGGTTCGTTCTCGCTCTGTGGTCGGCACTGCGTCTCCTCGATGGCGGCCGCCGCCGGCATTACCTGATCAGCGGGCTGTTCGTCGGGCTCTGCGCCGGCACGAAATATCCCGGTGTCGCTGCGGCCGGCGCCGTGGTCGGAGCCCATCTGTTGGCCGGCGGGCGGATCCTGGATCGTCGACTGTGGCTCGCAGGAGGGGTTTCACTCGTGGTCTTTTCGCTTGCGTCTCCCTTCGTGTGGATCGATTTCGGGACCTTCCGGGAGCATTTCCTGTTCCAGGTCGAGCACGTCAGGCAGGGAACTCAGGAAATCTCACTGCCCATCTTCCATCACCTCTGGTTCAGCCTGCGGCACAACCTCGGCGAGCCGGCCTGGATGGCCATGCTGGGCGCCGGTGCGTGGGCGCTGTATCGTCGCGACCGGCAGATCGGCGTTGTCCTCTGTGCCTTCGTTGTCGCCTACGCCTCGATCAGCTGGGGAGAACTCGTGTTCGTCCGCTATGCCATGCCGTTGCTGCCACTGCAGGCGATTCTCGTCGGCGTGGCCATCGTCGCCATCGCGGACCGACTGGCGCTTCGGTTCGGCTACCGCCGGCTGTGGCTCGGGCTTGTGGCCGTGACAATCCTGGCTCTGCCCGCAGTACGATCGATGCGGGTGGCGCAGATTTCCGCTGCCGTAGACACGCGTACCCAGGCACGGGAGTGGCTGGAGGCACATGTCTCTTCGGGGGCCCGCTGCTGCAACTTCGGCGGCTGGGGTGGCGACGTACAGGTTCGCACTTTCGAACAGCTCTGGTGGCTGCTGGTCCGGCACCAGGAGGCCTTCGGGCTGGCGGACCTGGCGACGGTGGCGCCGAGCCTGCGGCCACGCCCCAGCCCCTATTACTCCTTCACCGCTGGCGGCGACCGTTCTGCCAGCGAGACCGGCAGCTGGGATCTCGTGGATGATGTGCAGTGTGACCACGTCGTGATCCACGACCACCCGTTGCCATCGTCGCGGCTCGACAGTGCCTTCACGACGCGGCTGCCAATTCATGGACAACGGCTTGCATCCTTTTCACCAGGCGAGGGGATAGGCAAGGCCGTGTTCGATGACATGGACGCCTACTACGTCCCCATTGCTGACACCGAGGGCATCGACCGACCTGGACCGTACATCGAGATCTGGCGCATCGATGACCAGCCCCCCACCCATCGGGAGCGGCCCTCGGTGACGGAACGACTCGCTGACGCGCACGCTCTGCTGGCCATGAGCGCTGCCCGCGACGGGCGTATGGCGCTTGCTCTGCGGGCGCTGCACCATGCCTCTCAGTACGATGCCACCAACCCTCGTGCCGTCGCCGCCTGGGCTTACGTGTCCGAAAAGACGGGGCGATTCCAGGATTCCGAAACCGCCTATCGCGAGTTGAGCCGCATCGATCCGGGACGCGCCGATGGTCTGGAAGGCCTGGCGCGATTGCTCACCGCCCAGGGTCGGTTGCAGGAGGCAGCCGACACGCGCGGGGCAGCGGCTGCACTGCAGCCTCGCAGCGCAACGGCCAGCATCCGGTGGGCGCAGGCATTGTCCGAAGCTGGACGGGAGGCAGAGGCGTTGCGGGTCTCCCAGGAGGCGCAAGCCATGCCTCGCCGGTAGCTCCGACAACTACCGGACCAGTTTCGAGATCTCCTTGAAGGCAGCGGTGCCGGCCTCGCGCAGCCATTCGAACAGCACCATCTCAACCGTCACCATGCCGGCGCCCAGCCGTTCCATCCGTTCGAGACCTGCCCTGCGGTTTGCGGCGGTCCGGGATGACACGGCGTCGCCCACGACTTCGACGCTGAATCCGGCAACGAGCAGATCCTGAACTGTCTGATACACACAGACATGGCCCTCGATGCCCGCCACCACGACCGTACTTCGGTCGACGTCCCGCAGCGCCTGCTGGAACTGTTCGGCACCGCAGGCACTGAAGCTGGTCTTGTCGATCGGTTCCAGTCCCTCGAGGAGGGCCGAGATCTCCGGGACCGTGGGGCCCAGGCCCTGGGGATACTGTTCCAGCCAGAGGATGGGGACCTCGAGCACTCGGGCACCGCGCAACAGGATCTTCAACTGCTGATACAGCTGCTCCTTCTCATGCATCAGTTCGGCGAGTTTCCCCTGCACGTCAATGAGGACGACGACACTGTCTTCGACCCGCAGCATCAGATGGGCTCCGAATCGCCCAGCCGATGGCTACGGATTCGCATCATGTCGATGGGATCCTGCACGAGGCAGCGCATGGGACTGATCGTCGAACCCGGCGCATTCTGCCACTCAACGGGTTCATAATGCACGGACAGATCCAACTGGTGGGCGAGGTGGAGAATCTCGACGTCAAGAGTGCCACCGTTGATGTGCGTACGCGGGAAGATCGCCTGTGCGGCCTCGCGCGTGAAGCACTTGAAGCCGCACTGAGAGTCGGCGACTCGCTGTCGGAAAACGATGAGGTGGGCCAGAACAAGGAAGCCGCGTCCCAGCAGGCGTCGGATCAGAGTTTCGCCCTGGGGGGCCGCCCGCCACCCGGCGACGATCTCGTACGGGCCGTCGAGGAGGGGGAGGAAGACATCGAGGCATTCGATCCGGGTGGAGTGATCGGCGTCCATGAACAGAATCCTCGATCCCCTGGCTTCCAGACAGCCGGTGCGTACTGCGGCGCCTTTGCCCTGGTTATCTGCCAGAGATCGAACGCGCAGGGACGGCCAATCGGCAGCCATCGCTTCCACCCGGGCCACCGTATCGTCCCGACTGCCGTCATCGACGACGATCACCTCGTATGGCTCGCCACGTCCATCGAGGTACGGTCGGCAGTCCTTGAGGGTTTCTTCGATGCGATGACTCTCGTTGTAAGCGGGAATCACCACGGATAGGTAGATGGGTTCACTCAAGGCACCGGGTTCTCTACTTCCAGAGTCATCCACACATTCGAGCACTGCCACCGGGCAAAAGGTACGCGCTCGATCACCCGGTTGAAAAAGATCAACGGGCGCAGCAGGGGTGAGGGCACGCCACCGGGTACCGGGAACAGGAAAGGCCGGATACGGAACGAACACAGCCGCCTGCCGCCGGCGGTGAAGAATTGCCTGTATCGCCAGGGCGTATAGGAGCGCTCACCAGCCGCTTTGTGCCCCGCCGTCTGCTCCATGAGCTTTCGCCCGAGGCTGAGGCCATTCGATTCGGTCAGCAGCAGGCGCCCGCGCGACACGCGTATCATCTCCTGCGCCATACGGTACGGATCGGAGACGTGGTGCAGGACGTCGTAGGAGATGACGGCATCAAAGGCGCCATCGGCGAAGGGCAGCTGCTGGGCATCGGCGACGCAGGCGGTGAGATTCTGTGAACGCAACCAGCGGGCGCCATCGGCGAACAACTCGGAGACGACGTACTCGCCGACGCAAGGCGGGGCCAACTCCTGCAGACAACGGGGGACTTCGCCGTTGCCGGCGCCGACCTCGAGAAAGCGAAGCCCCCGGTCTCCACCGAAGGTCTGCAGGAAGATCTCGACATATCTGGGGATGGCATAGGCCTCCGACAGGTCGCCCAGGAGCCTCGTGCGCCAACTGGCGTCGGCGGAGTGGATGTTGCTCCAGTCGACATCAGCGTCAGATCTGTGCCGGTCCCGATTCACAGCCAGCCCTCGGAACGGGCCCAGGTGACGGCGCGACGCATGCCCTCGTAGAGTCCGACCTGCGGTTCAGAACCGAGCAGAGAGCGAGCCCCCGCAGCATCACAGGCCATGTGCTGTGTGGCCTCACCAGCGACGTGAATCATCATGGAATACCGCCCGAGCGCCGAAAGGGCGGCATCACCGGCGGCACAGAGAGGCGCCACCACACCAGGAAGGTGCAGGGGCTTCACCTCGATGTCCTGTGCCCGTCCCATGGCGACGAAGATCTCCTGCCACTCGTAGGACTCATTGTCGGCGACGAAGGCCGTGCCCCCGGCGGCAGCAGGTGAGGTCAGGGCCTGACCGAGGGCGTCGACGAGGTCATCGATGTAGATCATGCTGACCCGGTTGCGGCCACTGCCGATGACGAGAGGTCGGCCGGATGCTGCCAGGCGGTACGCCTTGAGATGTCGTTGCGGGAAATAGGGGCCGTAGAACGTCGTCGGCCGCAGGACGACCCCCTCCGTCGTCGACCCGGCGATCGTGTCCCACAGGGCGTGCTCGCCCTCGAGCTTGCTGCGGCCATAGTGGCTGGTCGGGTTCGGTTCATCCGTCTCGCGCATGGGGCGCCCCGGGGCGGCGAAGCCAGCGGCGGCATTGCTGCTGATGAAGACGAAACGCCTCGCGCCGGCGTCCCTCGCGGACGTTGCCAGGCACAGGCACCCCTCCCGGTTGACCTCGTAGAGTTCCCGGATTCGCCGTGGATGGATGATCCCCGCCGCGTGCAGCACCAGATCGACATCCCGCATGGCGTCAGCCACCGCGCGCCGGTCGCGAATGTCACCCTCCACCACCTCGTCGATGCGCGGGTTGGGCGCCGCAGGCGTGGTCCCCGGGGCCGTGAGGGCTCGCCAGCGGACAGCGTCGAGAGCGCTGGCCCACGCCGGCGGGTCAGGGCAGACCAGGACCTCGTCCAGGCGTCGAAAGAGATGACCGGTGAGCCAGCCGGGATACCCTGTGATCAGTCCCCGGTTGCTCACAGGCACACTAGATGTAGCCAGTGGAGCCGTCCGGCCGTGTAGGACAGGTCCGCTGCCAGTGGATGTACTCGTTGTCGGTGATGGCATCCTCGTTGACTTCGACGCCGAGACCGGGTCGATCGGGGCGCAATTCGAGGTAACCGTCCTTTGGCAGGTACGGTTCGTCGACCCATTCGTTCCACTCGGTTTCGGTCGGCACCAGATACTCGAGGATCTTGAAGTTGCAGGTGGCGGCAGCGAAGTGCACGTTGACCGCCGTCGCCAGCGGCCCCATCGGGTTGTGCGGGGCCACTGTGACATAGTGGGCCTCGGCAATGGCGGCGATCTTGCGCATCTCCAGCAGGCCACCACAGATACAGACATCGGGCTGGACGATGTCGGCGCCGTTGGCCGCGATCAGGTCGAGGAATTCGAAGCGTCCGTAGAGGCTTTCACCGGTGGCCAGGGGTACGCGCATCTGTTCACGCAGGCGCTTCCACTGCGGCATGTGCTCAGGACGTAACGGCTCTTCGTAGAACAGGGGATCGTACGGCGCCAGAGCATCGGCCAGCTGCAGGGCGAGGATGGGCTCAAAGATCTTGGCGTGGGGATCGAAAGCGAACTCCCATTCGTCCGGTGTGTTGGCGCGCAGGTCCTCAAAATACTTCGCTGCTGCGGCGCAGACCCGTCCCCACCGACTGGCGTCCGGGTCGAGTCTATAGGGGCTGGTCTTGAAGGCCGTGAAGCCGTGCTCCTCGTTGAGGCGGCGCGCCTGGTCGGCCGCCTCCATGCCATCTTTACCGCCGATGCCGCGGTAGACCCGGACCCGGTCGCGCACCGCCCCTCCGAGAAGCATGTACACGGGAAGACCCGCCGCCTTGCCCGAGATATCCCACAGGGCGTGATCGAGGGCCGAGATCGCTGGCAGCCCGACGCCGCCGGGGGGAAAGCGGAACTCCTGCATCAGCTTCATCATGATGTATTCGATGCGGCGTGGGTCCTGGCCACCGATGAGCTGGAACAGGTAGTCGGCCACAGGCTCGACGGAGAGGTCAGGTCCGGTGGAGTAGGCTTCGCCCCAGCCGTACAGCCCTTCGTCCGTCTCGACCTTCAGCAGGGCACGGGGCCGGTTGCCAAACCGTGCGACGAAGGTCCTGATGGCAGTGATCTTCATGTTGTCTTGCTCCTCACGCGAAGAACGTGGGGTACGGCCCATTCTCGGCTTCGCGCAGCACGAGATGAACCAGTTCCATCGTATGGTAGTCGCCCCACATGGCCGACTCGCCGCAGGGCTGACGCCGTCCTCTCGGCACATGATCCCAGTTGTTCGGTCGATGATAGATGGCGTGCAGCGTGATGCCCTGGTGACGACTGGACGTCGACAGGTACGGCTCCTCGAGCAGGGCCGCCGCCGTCGTCAGAGCGGCACTGCGGTACCGTCTACCGGACTTGCCGTCTCCCTTCCTGGTCAGATAGTTGCCGAGCCGCAGCAACCCCTGGGCGCAGATCGATGCCGCCGACGAATCGAGGGGTTCCACATCGTTGTGGGGATCGGACGCCATGCCCGTGTAGCGTCCGAAGGAGGCCACACCCGGAGCGCCGGTGTCCCAGAAGGGGATGCCGTCGGCGAAGCTGTTCTCTATGTGGAACTCCGCCGTCGCCCGCGCCGCTTTCTCCATCATGGCCACAAAGGCCGGCTTCCTGATGCCGAAGGGAGTCATTTCGACGGCCTTCACCGTGCGGAAGAATTCGAGCTGTTCGGCAAATCCGCACAGGATCCAGGCCAGGCCGCGGGTCCAGGTGGAAAATGCTGAGTATCCCTGCTGGGTGCTCGGGCAGCGGTAGTTGCCGTCCTGCGTATTGAAGATCGACTCGTGGACGACACGGCCGGGAATATCCCAGGTATCGCGTTCTTCACCGAAGTAGACGTTGAATCGTGAGGTCGTCCGGGCGTGCTCGACAGCGCGTCCGAGGAGGCTGATCGCCTTGTCGCCCTCTCCCATCAACACATGACCCAATCGATGTGCCAGACACAGGATGCGCACCGAACGGATCGTGTCAGAGAACAAGGAGTGCGGACCGTTGAAGGAGTGGATGAAGCCGGTGCCGTACGCCGTCGGTGTCCAGCGAGCAGCCTGCACGGCGCCGGACAGCTTGATGGCCAGTTCGTAGAACTCCAACTCGCGCGGGTCGTGCGGAATCCGCCCCTCCAGCATCAGTCGCCGCAGGCTACCGTAGGTCGAGAGATTGTTGAAGCCGTGGTCGTGGACCCCGACGTGAGACACGTGGGGAGCCATGCGTTCGACCGTCCGGCGGCGGCCGAGCTCGAGGAAGGCTTCGTTGCCGGTCATGTCATACTGCAGTATGGCACAGCCGTACTGAAATCCCTGCGTCCATTCCGTCCAGCCACGAGTTGTGTAGCGTCCCCCCTGAGTGAACACCGGCGTGCCGTCGGCAGGGTCCCAGGTCTTGTCGATGGCGAGGATCTTCCTGCCGCTGAGCTCGAGAAATCGGTCGATAGCGGGACGCAGCCCGATGGCTGAGATGCGTCGGTTGATCTTCATGGTCCTGGTCCCGTCGTAGTCATGGAGAATCTCTCATCGTGTAGACGGACTCGATGCCCGTGGCCACCCAGGCCTCATGATGACTTCTCAACCGGGCGACGATGTCGGGTTGGTCATCGGCCACATTCAGGGTTTCTCCGGGGTCGCTGAGCAGGTCGGCCAGGAACACGCGCCCCTCCGCCGAAATCAACTTCCAGTTTTCCTCCCGAACTGCCCATTGGGTGGCCAGCATCCAGTGCAGTGCTGCATGGGGCGAAGGCTGGTTGTTGCGGATGACGCCGCCCAGATCGCCGCCATCGAGTGCCAGGTCACTCGTGTCGAGGCCGCAGAAGGCCGCCAGAGTCGGCAACCAATCCATAGCTGTACCCATCTGCTGACGCACCTGCCCAGTTGGAACCTGACCCGGCCAGGAGAGGATACAGGGCACGCGAATGCCGCCTTCAAAAAGGCTCTGCTTGGCGCCGCGGAACACCCCGGCGCTGCCGCCGATCCCTTCCGGCTCCTCGGAGTGGCCGTTGTCGCTCATCAACACGACGATCGTGTTCTGTCGCAGCCCTTGTTCGTCGAGAGCGGCCATGATCTGACCGATCTTCTCATCGAGGGAGGTCACCGTGGCGCCATAGGTGCGCCGCGCGCCCTCCGCATGGTCGTACTGACGCAGGAAGCGCTCCTCCGGTTGCATTGGGTAGTGCGGCTGGTTGAAGGAGACGAACAGGAAGAAGGGACGCTCTCGGTTGCGTGTCAGAAAGTCGATCGACTCGCGTGTGACGATATCCGGAAAGTAGGTGCCGTCCTCCCGATATCGGTCGCGACCACGATACAGGCCGTGCTCCCGCACGCTGGACCAGTAGGTGTGGTGGGAGTAGTTATCGATGGCACCGACGCGGTGCCCGATAAACTCATCAAAGCCCTGTCCCTGGGGGTCGAACGGTGGACCGCCGATATGCCACTTGCCGAAGCAACCCGTTCGGTAGCCGGCTTCTTGGAAGAACTCGGCCATCGTCGTCTCCGACTCGTGGATGCCACGACCGGCCAGGTACGCCCGCTGGAAGTGGCGGCCGGTGAGCAGGGAGATACGTGAGGCCGTACAAAGGGGGGCGGTGACATAGAAGTCAGTGAACCGCACGCCCTGGGTCGCCAGGGCATCCATGTGCGGCGTAATGAGGTCCGTGGCGCCATAGCAGTTCATGTCCACTGAGCCCTGGTCGTCTGTCAGGATGAAGACAACGTTGGGCTTCGGTATGGCCACAGCTGGCGCGGCCGACACGCTGGGCAGGGCCATGGTGCCGGCGGCCAGCGTCTGCAGACACTGGCGTCTGGTCATGGATGCCGAGAGAAAAGATTCATCATACACTGGAAAGTCGAAGAAAAGCGGCGGTGGCGGCAGGGTCAATCGAGTCTGAGGGCAGGCATTGCCATCTCGCGTTATTTTAGAGCCGACCGCCGCAGCCCAGGAGACTTTCGTTGAAGCAGCCGCACATCATCTTCGTCATGACCGATCAGCAGCGCGCCGACACGATCGGCGCGTGGGGGCAGCCACACATGGTGACACCCGCCATGGACCGGCTTGCCGCCGAAGGCCTTTCCTTCCGTCAAGCCTTCTGCCCGGGGGCAACCTGCGTGGCTTCAAGGGCGGCGGTTTTCACCGGCATGTACCCGCATACCACGGGGGTGTACAGCTTTGATCCGTGGGCGGGGCACCGGAACTGGGTGCAGGATCTGGCCGACGCCGGGTACTGGTGCATCAATATCGGCAAGATGCATCTGACACCCCGGGATGACATGGCCGGCTTCCACGAGCGCACCATCGTCGAGAATCCGACCAACAAAACCCACGCCAATGGCGGTGCCGATGACGACTGGGGCAGGTTTCTGACACACCACGGTCAGCAACGGCCCAATGACAGGCATATTACGGACCCGGAGTGGAAACAGAAGCATCAAGGCGTACCCTGGCATCTGGAGGAACGGTTCCATTCCGACGTCTTCATCGGTGACGCAGCCGTATCGTGGATCCGTGAACACCAGGGAGATCGTCCACTCTTTCTACAGGTCGGCTTCACCGGGCCACACGAGCCCTGGGATCCCCTGCCGCGCCATCTCGAGCCCTACCGCGACCGCCCGCTGCCTGCTGCCGTCTGGCGTGAGGGTGAGTTCGAGGACAAGCCACCGCAGCATGTTGCTCAACGGCGCACTCATGCCGAGGCGGATCATGAATCCCTCATCGATCTCGAAGGTGCGTCCGCAGAGGAGATCGCCGAGATGCGTCGGCACTACTATGCCAACATCACCACGGTGGACGAAAAACTCGGAGAGGTTCTCGGGGCACTGGAGGAGCGGGGCTGGCTCGACGACACGATTCTCGTGTTCTGCTCCGACCATGGTGAGATGCTCGGCGACCACCAACTGGCGTACAAGTGGCTGATGTACGACGCCATCACCCACATCCCGCTGATCATCCGGGATGGCCGCGGAGGGAAACTGCGGCGTGCTGGTGAGTCGGTGCAGGACCTCGTTTCACTGATCGACCTGGGGCCGACGCTGCTGCAGGCTGCTGGAGTGGACGTCCCTACCTATCTGGAGGGGACCTCTCTCCTGCCATATCTCGAAGCTCCGGAGCAGGCTGTAGCCCGTGACTTCGTCTATGCCGAAGACAACTACCAGATCATGATGCGTAGTCAGACCCACAAGCTCGTCTACTACATAGGTCAGGAATGCGGCGAGTTCTACGACCTGCGCGACGATCCACACGAGCTGCGCAATCTCTGGGACGCGCCAGCGACTCGAGATCATCGTCAGAAGCATACCGAGCGACTGTTGGCGTGGCTGGCGACGAGCACGTACTACAACGCCGGATATCGCCGCGACCGGAGCCGCAGCTACCGCATGCGCTGGCCGACACCCGACGATGCCTACCTGCACGGTCGCATGTCCGTCGGAGGACCACGGCAGTTGCCACTGTGATGAGGGATTCCTGCGGCCCGTGAAGATCGGTCGAGCCTCCGTCTGCCTCGGCATTCTCCTGCTTGTGGGTCTGGCCCTGAGAGTCGTCGGAATCACCCGTGGCGCCAGCGATTTCGTCCTCCCCGAGGATCGATCCGCGGGACAGGTCACGGCATTCTACGCCTTCCACCCCGATGAGATCTCCCTCATCAACGGGGCGCTGAAGGATTTCGATCTCAACAGTCCTCCCTACACCTCCTACGGGACGCTGCCCCCTTACTTGCTGGGTGGATTGCTGCGCCTGTTCGACCTGCGCCAGGGACATCAGACACTCACCGGCGGGACACCGGATTTCCGCCGACCGGTTTACTATGTCGCGCGGATTCTGGCGGTTGTGTTCTCCCTTGGGGTCCTGCTCTTCGCCGCCCTCGTCACGCGTCAGCTCTACGGCCCCTGGCCGGCCGTCGCTGCCACGGGGATGGTTGCCTTCTCTCCTGGTGCTATCCAGCAGGCGCATTTCTTCATCAACGACGGACCCTTCGCCCTGGCCAGCCTGGCAGCCCTCTGGGCGATCCTGCGGGCCTGCGAGGGCCCACCCAGGTGGCGGCGGTTCCTTCTTGCCGGTGCGCTGATTGGCGCCAGTGCCTGTATCCGCTTTCACGGTGGCTTTCTCGGACTGGCTTTTGCCGCCGTCCTGCTGCTACGGTCGCCTGGCGGGCTGGTGCAGAAGTTCAGAGCCACTCTGACGGAAAGCAGACTGTGGGCGGCAGGTGGGATCGCTATCGGGCTGCTGTTGCTGCTGCATCCCTATTTCCTGACTCACCCCGAGCTGTTGTCACGCAAGAAGTATGTGGGCGACGTGGCACTTACTATCGAGTACGCCAGCGGCAAGTACCTGCAGCCCTGGACCCTGGTCGACGTCGACGTGATCCCCATCGTCAGCCACTGGCTCGGCAGCTGGCCTCCCATCGTCGGCTGGCCCCTGACGGTCACCTTCCTCGGGGGGTTGGTCTGGGCGGTCTGGCGTGGGGGCTGGCAGGAACGGCTGCTGGTGGTCTGGTGTGGGCTCTACTTGCTGCCGGTTGTCATGCTGCCAGCACGGGCGGTCCGTCATCATGTACCGTTGCTGGCAATCCTGGCCGCCCTGACCGTCGGTGCCGCCTTCGAGCTATGGCGGGCACGACCCGATCCCAGGTGGCGGCGCGGACTGACCGTGGTCGGGATTGGTCTCGCAGTACATCTGTTCGTATATGGAACAGCCTTTGCCCGTATCTACCTCGTCGAGGACAGCCGCATCCGCGCCGGGCGGTTTCTCGTCGAGAAGGTGCGTCCCGGGAGCAATATCGCCGTAGAAAGCGGCGCCTTCTCGACGGCAGGTCTGGTGAGTTCGAAGCGATTCACGCATCGGTGGCTCGATATCTCCATACTGCTCTATTCCGGCCCCTACATGTTATGCGCCGATCGCATCGACTTTCTGCAGAACAAGCTGAAACCGGTGGGGGCCATCGTCTACGTCGAGCAGAACCGCGCCGTACAGTATGCCGCCGTTCCGGAGTTGTTTCCCGTGGCTGCCTCCTTCTACGAAGGCCTCCCATCAGGGCGCTTCGGATTCGACGTCGTGCGCCGCTTCAAGACCTATCCGGACTTCGCCGGCATTCAGTTCCGGGACGACGACGAGGATCCCACCTTCAGCGGCTACGATCACCCTGCGGTCAACGTCCTTCTGCGGCGGGATGACGCGGCTCTCGATGTCAGCTTCGAGGACTGGCGCCGGGATCTGCGGTCGAACCCCTGGTGTCCGGACAACGGGCTGCATGCCGCCGCCGTGCGCCTGACGGCGGAGGACCTGCCCGGCGCGCTCACCGCCGTCCGCGAGGCCATCGCCGCCAATCCGAATGCCCTCATATCCTACCGCGTGCTGGCGGAAATCCTGAGCCGGATGGGTGACCAGGACGGTGCCCGGGAGGCCCTGGTCCGTTTCCTGCCCGCCACGGCGGGCGGGCGCATGGCGCACGTCATGAATCCGAACATGGTCCACTTCGTGACGGCATCGACGGCCCTGTCGCTGGTGCGCCTGGGCCTGTACGACTCAGCTCTGAACGAGCTGCGCAGAGGTCTGCGTGAGGACTACTCAGACGATCCCAGGGCACTGAAGCTGCGGGCCCAATCCTATCTGCGCGTTGCGGCAGCCTTTGCCGGTGCGGGCAGGGCGGAACATCGGGAAGCAGCGATCCGCATGTCACTGGAGATCTTTCGTACGGCGGACGCGCTCAACGCGATGGCCAAGATCGTAGCCCGTCGTGGCGATCTGCTGGACTCCCGCAGGTTTCTGGAGCAGTCGATCCTGGTGAACGCCCGCCAGGCGGAAGTCCATCTGGCAATAGCCGAGCTGTTCCTGGCAGTCGACCCCGATGTCGAGAGGGCCCTGTCTCACCTCGATCGTGCCGAGCAGCTGCACGCTGCTCCCGAGAGCAAAGTGGCCCGACTGCGACAGCGGCTCGACAGGCTGATGGACCCATCCCGCGGAGCGGAGCCGTGAGTCCCTGGGGCCGGGGGCTACTGGTCGCGGCGACCGTCGCCGCAGTGGTCCTCAGAACCACAGGTTGGGATCGAGGCCTGTCCGATTTCGTACTGTCCGAGGCGGAGACACCGGGCAGGACGACCTCGTTCTACCAGTTTCATCCCGACGAATCGACGCTGATCAGCGCCTCGCTGGCTCTCGACGATCCGACGCAACCGCCCCTGACGGCATACGGTACGCTGCCGATGTACCTGGGCCGTGCCGTGCTGGAGACAGTTGCTGTCGTCACCGGCAACGAGTTGGCTCACACGACCGAAGGCGGACGGGGCCTGGCCGTCATATCGCTGCGCTTCGTATCGATGCTGCTGTCCCTGGCGACGCTGGTGGCGATGTGGCGGCTGGCGAACACCGTCTGGGGAGAAGCCACGGCCCTTGCCGCCGTTCTCCTGGTTGCGGCCACGCCTCTGGCGATCCAGCAGGCACACTTCTACACGGTGGACGGGCTCTTCGCACTGCTGGCGCTGATGTCCCTGGCCGCCGTGGTCCGTGCCGATGGCTGCCGCAGCTCATGGGCATACATGGTGGCCGGTCTGTTGATCGGAGCCACCGCCGCGACCCGTCTCAACGGCCTGTTGACCGCCCTCGTCCTGGCGGCCGCCCACTTCACGGCATCACCATTGCCTGGATGGCGCCGTGTGACGGGCGGCCTGCGCTCTCCTGGAATCTGGTACGCCGCACTGGCTACCGTGATCACGGTGATCGTGCTGCAGCCACATCTAGTGCTCAATCCCGAATCGATGCTGCAATCCACGGGCACGGACGATTTCGCCTACTCGGTGGCCATCGCCCGGGGTGAGGTTCTGCGCCCATGGTCACTGGCCGATACGGACACGATCCCGTATCTGCATTTCTGGACTGCCCTGTGGCCTCGGGGGGGCGGCTGGCCGTTGACGCTGATGTTGGCCGCAGGCTGGCTGTGGGCGGTGGTCCGCGGTGAACGGACCGATCGACTCATTGCCTTGTGGTGCGCGCTGTACTTCCTGACGATCGGCGGACTGCACACCAAACACGTGCGCTACCTGCTGCCCCTGCTGGCGCCCCTGGGGCTGTTGGCGGGCCACATGGTGATCGATCTGTGGGAACGGCGCTGGCGGTCACGCTGGGTCGTGGTTGGCGTCACTGCGGCTGTGTTGTACACGTGGACGTACGGCGCCGCCTTCGCGGGAATCTATCGCACGGAGGACGCCAGGATCACGGCCGGTCGCTGGATTCACGAGCACGTTTCGCCGGGGGCGTCAGTCACCGTCGAGCGGGGCGGGTTCTCGATGCGCGGCAGCTTCAGTGCGTCGGTCTACCAGGAGCACGACCTCAACACCACGACCGTATTTGCCACGCGGGGATATCTGACATGTGGCGCCGCTGCCCGCTACATGGCCGGGCGGCTTGCAGATGCCGACTGGATGGTGATCACGGACGTCAACCGGTATCGTCAGTTCACAGCCGCGCCGGATCTCTATCCGGTGCTCGCTTCCTTCTATACCGCCCTCCTCGACGGCGATCTCGGGCTTCAGCCGGTGCAGCGGTTCAAAGTCTATCCCCGGCTGGCCGGGTGGGCGTTTGACGACGACGATGCGGAACCGTCCTTCCTTGGTTTCGACCATCCCGCGGTACACGTACTGCGGCAGGGCGCAGATCATGATTCCGCGCTGAAGGCCTGGCGAGAACAGGCATCTGGGTTGTCTGGCTGTGACGATGCCCGTTACCATGCCGGGGTGCAGGCCATGCAGGCGGAGGATCTGGAGGGTGCCGAGGCCGCCCTGGCCGACGCCGGGACTTCGGGCCCGGGCCTGGTTCATCTGCTGCGGGTGATGATCCACGAACGACGAGGCGACGCCGCGAGGTCTCGCATCGCGATGCAGTCATACTCAGCAGGTATCTACGACCGGTCTCTGTCCGCCGTCCTGTTGCCCTGGGCGACGGCGTCGAGCCTGATCGACTTGGGAATGCTGTCCGAGGCGGTTCGCATCCTGGAACTGGGTTGGGAGCGACGCTCCGGACTCAAAGCAGGCGATCTCGAGGTCATGTCGAAGTCCTACCTGCACGCCGGCCGGCAGCTGCGGGAGGAAGGCCGTCAGGACATGGAAGAGCGCGCCTACCTCATGGCGGCCGATCTCTGGGAATCGCCAATGACGCTGAATCGAGCCGCAAAGCTCGTGAGTGAGCGAGGGGCAGCAAAGCTGGCGCTGTCTCTCTGGGATCGGTCGCTCCGTCTGCACGACGAACAGGTCAACGTACACCGGGCCGCCGCCGTCGACGCGGAACGGTTCGGCCAGCACGACCGGGCCATACATCACCTGGATCGTGTGGTGGGGCTGACTCTGACCGAGGGCGCGAGAGGCAATCTGGATACAGCCGTAGAGACCGCCCGCCATCTGCTGCGTCTTGGTGAAGGGGATCGGGCCGAGTCCTATCTCCGTGATATGGCGCACAGATCACCTGAGTGGGAGGACCGGCTACAGGCTGTCAGCAACGAGAGTCGTTGAACGGCGCGAATCGTTACGGACACGCCTGGAGCAGAGCGACACAATCCCAGGGGTGACGGAGGCTTGACACTCCATAGTCGCCGGGTCTGCTTACAACCGATGTTCGCCTTCACCCGACTCATGGCTGCGGCCGTGAACGCTCCTCCAGAACGCTCGCCGCGGCGGACATTGCTTGCCCTGGTAGAGTTGGTAGAACGAATGACGACCCGCAACGACTGGAGCCCGGTATGCTGGTAGGAATCTCGCCGCTGTTGAGTCCGGAACTCCTGGCCACTCTGTGTCGCATGGGACATGGAGACGAGATCGTACTCGCCGACGCCCATTTTCCGGGCGAGAGGATGGGGCGCCGCTGTCTGCGGGCCGACGGGTTGCCGGTGGCCGGACTGCTGGAGGCAATCCTGCCCCTGTTCTGCCTCGATACCTACGTGGAGGCGTCGGTCACGATGATGGCTGCCGTCGAGGGCGACACCGTCGATCCAGCTGTCGAGGCATCCTATCGGACCGTCATCGATCGCCACTGGCCCGAAGCGGCGGCCATCGCCCGTCTGGAGCGTTTCGCATTCTACGATCGCGCTCGTGAGGCCTGCGCCGTCGTCATGACGGGAGACACGGCGAAGTACGGCAACGTGATTCTGACGAAGGGCGTAACTCCGGTGTCCTGAGACAGGAAGCCCACCAACGATAGGAAGAAGGAGTAGCAGACATGGCATTGGAAGTAGGATTTATCGGCGTGGGGGGCACACGCGTCGGAGCGGGCGAGGAGGCCACGTGCTTTCTCGTGAACGGCAACATCCTCGTGGATGTCGGCTTCAACGTCGCCGCCAGCATGCAGACGCTGGAGGCGACGCCGGAGCAGATCGATCATGTCTTCTTCACCCACTGTCATCACGACCACGTTCTAGGTTTGCCGGGGTTGCTCTTCGCGCGCAATTGTCGTGCTGGCGACAGACCTGATGCCCCGCCGATCAGTCTGTACGGGCCGCAGGACCTGACGCCGGTTCACACGGCGTCCCTGGCAATGCTGCAGGCAGATCGTTTCCCGCAGGTGATTCCCGAGTGTCACGTGCGGCATGTCTATCCGGGAGAGAGCCTGGAGGTAGGCGACCTGCGGATCGATGTGGGTCGTGCGTTCCATCCGCTCGACGCTCGCTGCTATCGATTCACCGACACGATAACCCGGGGCAGTCTCGTCATCAGTGGCGACACGGCCTATCATGAGGGCCTTGTCGATTTTTCGCGAGACTGCGATGTGTTGATTCACGAGGCGGCGGGCAACCCGGAGTCCGAGAGCATGGACATGCGCTCCCTGCATTCGCGTCCCCAGGATGCGGCACGAGTGGCCATGGGTGCCTCGGTGAGCACCTTGGCTCTGGTTCACTATCCCGCGGCCCAGGGGGCGGCGGTACTGACGCAAGCCAAGCAGGTATTCCCGAACACAAGGCTGGCGCGCAAGGGGCAGCGTATGCAGATCCTTGGTCCTGGGCAGGCCGCCTGGCTCTAAGAAGAGCCGGCACCTGACACGACTCAGTACAGCGTGCGGTACAATCTCTGTGGGTACTCGCCGACAGCGGGATGCTGACGACCCAGCAGGTGGAAGACGGAAACCATGGCGTCCTTGGCGGCCCCCTCGCGAAACGTGCGGTCCGTCTCGACGATGGTGAACCATTCCCGCAGAGCCGTGTCGAAGTCGCCCTCGACGGCGGCACAGCAACCGACGAGGTAGCGGGCTTCGGAGTCGTCAGGACTCCCCTGCAACCGCGCCGCACAGGCCTGGGTACCCCCGGCTGATTCGCAGTGGCCGCGGAACTCCAGGTGCGTGAGCAGAGCCTTGCCCTGCTCCCACTCTGAGCTGCCCTCCTCGATGCGGCCCACGAGCTCACGGATGGTTTCCTCATCGGCGTCCTGCATCAGTCGCAACCGCGCCAGGCCCAGCAGGGCCGCCCCGTTCTCAGCATCCTCCCGCAGGGCTTCGTCGTAGAGCCTCTCCGCCGACTCCACGTCACCCATCTCCAACTGTACACGTGCGGCGTCCACCAGATCGGCCATCTCTTCAGTTGCGCCTGGTGGGGCATCCGGCACATGCCGACGCAGCCGTTCCTCGAGCTGTTCGCGAGGCACAGCACCGGTAAACTCATCCACGAGCTGGCCGTCTTTCACCACCTTGACGGCAGGGATGCTCTGTACCCGGAAGGCCTGCGCCAGGTCCTGATTGGCATCGACATCGACCTTGGCCAGGACGATTCCCGGTCCCAGGGCGGTAACGACGTCCTCGAGGAGGGGTCCCAGCGTCTTGCAGGGCTCGCACCACTCAGCCCAGAAGTCGACGACGATGACCCGTTCCTTGGATCCCTGAAGAACGATCTGCTCGAAGTTGGTGGAATCGACCTCGATGACACTGGCGCCCGGCGGCGTGACTTCCATCTGGATTGTCCTGGTCTTCTGTTGTGAGGAGGATGTGGAGGCGTTATCGGCAGCGACCACGTCCAGCGACAGGCCACTCGTCGACGACTTCGCCGCCGCGCAGGACATGGAGCCGGTCGTGCAGGTTCGTCGTCATGCCCCCGTGCAGCGGAATCCATGAGAGGATCTGACCGACCGAAAATGTACGGTCGGAGCTGGCTATGTCCACGTGTCCGTGCTCCACCGACATTCCCTTGATATGAATCTCCGGTCTCTCGAGGCAGTAGCCATATGGGGTTGGGGGATAGCTCGTGAACGCCTTCTGGCCGGCGTCGATGATACACTGCCCCGGCACCGAGGTAGACACCACCGTGGTGACGAGTCGCAGGGGACAGCGTCCGGGATCAAGATCCTCTCGTTTGCCGACTCGGGTCATGCCTTCCCAGGCATAGGAACCGATGCGGGTCTCGGTACAGCCCAGGGCCTTGCTGATTCTCTCACTGCCCGTGCCACCGCCACTGACGGTCTCGGGTGGCAGACCAGCGCCGCTGAGCAGTTCACGCACCTCGTCCAGCATCGGTCCGATGGACTCCCGACTGGGATAGGTCATGACACCACCGAAGGATGTTCCGGGCAGTCTGTCGATCAACTGCGCCAGTTCCAGCGTTTGCTGTGGCGACTGCGTGCCGCAGCGATGGCTCCCGGTATCCATCTCGACCAGCAGACGTACCTGACATCCGGCACCGGACATCGCCGCCGAGATCCCCTCGATGGTGACCGCCGAGTCGGCGGCCAGCGTGAGCTTCGTGTCTTGTGACTGCGCCAGGGCGACCATCCGTTCCAGCTTGCGCCGACCGACGATGTTGTAGGGGACGAGGATGTCCCGGATTCCAGCGGCGGCCATGGCCTCGCCCTCACCCAGCTTCTGGCAGACGATGCCGACAGCGCCGGCCTCGATCTGGCGACGGGCGATGGCCGGCGTCTTGTGTGTCTTGGTGTGCACGCGCAGGTCGATCTGCAGTTCGTCGCAGGCGCTCTGCAACCGGCTGATGTTGCCGTCGAGAATATCGATGTCGACGCACAGGGCCGGGGTGTCGAGCTCGGTGTAATTCACGGGCGGTATAACTCCTGGAAGAGTTCGGCGTAGCGCGACGCTGTCGTGTCCCAACCGTACTCGCGGCGGCAGTACTCCCGGGCGAGCCGCCCGGCCTTCTTCCGTTCGTCGGGCGCCAGTTCGTAGAAGGCGTGAATCCGATCGACAAACCCATGGTAGTCACCGGAGGACAGCAGCCAACCACCCTCGCGTACCGCCTCCACCAGGGCGTCGACGGCGAAGGCGACGACCGGAGTGCCAAGGTACATCGCTTCGAGAGGGGCGATGCCATACCCCTCGACGTCACCCGCCGTCGGTACGTTCGGCATGAGAAAGAGATCGCTGTGCCGGCGCAGCATGGAGCTGGTGTCGTCGTCGAGGATGCCGAGGAGGATCACCTGATCGGGGTTGGCCAGTGCCGACCTGGCCGCGCCTACCCTGTCGGCATCGGGGCCGCCGCCGACCACGAGCAGTCGGATGCTCTCGTCTAGTAGAGGCACCCCGTGCTCGATGAAAGCGGCCATCCCCTTGCGGGGGACCTGCCGGCCCAGGTTCAGCACCACCCGATCGTGACCGAAGCGGATGCCATGCTCGGCCTCAAAGGCGAGTCGTAGCTCTTCGTCGCGTTCCGGACTGAGTTCCTCCGGCTCGGCCCCCAGGTAGATGAGCCGCATACGATCCCGGGGGATCCCCCAGTCGCGCTCGGCGATGTCGATCGAGTTGTCACTGATCACGGCGATGCCGTCGCAGGCGAGGGTCCCGGTCCGCATCAGGGACTGTGCCAGGCGGTTGCCGAAGGTCATCTCCAGACCGTAGAGGCTGCAACAGAAACGGGCCCGCCCGCGCAGGGGTGCCAGCACCGACGCCAGGGAGGCGGTGACGCCGTCGGAGAAATAGACCACGTCGACCCGACGCAGAGCCAGTTCCAATGCCGCGCGCAGAAACGCCCACGGCATGAACCAGGCCAGATGCAGGACGGACCCGCGCACCAGAGCCACGAGGGTTACCGGCATGCGCTCGTTCAGATAGGTGAACAGCTTGTAAGCGTGGGTTTGGGCACCGCCTCTTGTGGGCGGATAGCGCCGTGCCAGGAACAACACCCGCAAGGCTGTCTCTGTCCCAGGATCTGACTTTGCGTCTACTGCAGAGGATGTATTCATTACACCACTGTCAGAGAGAGAACGAGCGGCTCCAGAGGGCCGTTCATACCAGAAAAACGACCACCCAAGGAGGGCAGCATGGCAAGAATCGGGGCGGAAATCCCTGATTTTGAACTGGAAGCGTACCACGAGGGTGAAGTCAAGAACATCAAACTCAGCGACTATCGGGGCAAATGGCTGTGTCTGGTATTCTACCCCGCTGATTTCACCTTCGTCTGTCCTACGGAACTCGAAGATGCCGCCAAACTGTATCCTGAGTTCCAGAAGGTCAACGCCGAGATTCTCAGTGTCAGCACGGACACCGCCTTCGTCCACAAAGCCTGGCACGATACCTCAGAGGCCATCGGCAAGGTCAACTATCCCATGGTGGCAGATCCCACGGGTAAGTTGTGCCGCGCCTTCGGTACGTACATCGAGGATGCCGGCCTCGCCCTGCGGGGTAGCTTCGTCATCGATCCGGACGGCGTCCTGCGCACCATCGAGATCCACGATCTGCCCATCGGGCGTAGCGCCAAGGAGTTGCTGCGCAAGCTGACGGCCGCTCAGTTCGTCGCTGAACACGGCGATCAGGTCTGTCCCGCCAACTGGGAACCAGGCGCCGACACCCTGACGCCTGGCCTTGATCTCGTGGGCAAGATCTGACGGACCCGCACGCCCGCACGCATCATCATCCCGGGGGTCGCTGAGTGAGTCTCTTCACTTGACGACCCCCGCTGCCGTTGCCTTCAAGAGAGGCGAGTATGAGAATCGCTGTCGCCGGTTTCGCTCACGAATCCAACACCTTCTCCAGTCAGCCGACCCGTCTCGAGGATTTCGGCATCACCACGGGGACGGAGGTGTTGATGCGGCAGCAGGACTCGTATACCGAGATTGCCGGCTACATCGCAGCCGCTGGTGATCTCGATATGGAGCTGCTCCCCATACTGTCGGCCTCCGCGACCCCTGCCGGGCCTGTGACATCAGCTGCGTACGAGGAGATCACCGGTCGGATTCTCGATGGTATCGATGCGCTGGCGAGTGTGGAGGGCGTGCTCCTGGCGCTGCACGGAGCCCTCGTTGCCGAAGAGTTTCCCCACGGTGATGCCGAGACGGTGCGCCGCGTCCGCGACCTGGTGGGTCCAGGAACGCCGATCGTGGTCACTCACGATTACCACGCCAACGTGCCGCCTGCACTGGTGGAGGCGGCGGATGCCCTTGTCATCTACAAGACAAACCCCCATGTAGATCAGCGTGAGCGTGGGATCGAGGCGGCGACGATTCTGGCCCGGACCGTGTGCGGCGAGATCCGGCCGACGATGGCCCTGGCCAAGCCGGAGCTTCTGTTCAATATCTACTTCCACAACACGAGTGTCGCCCCGATGCAGCCGTTGATGGCTCTGGCCATCGACCTGGAGCGGCAGGACGGGATCCTTTCCTGCTCGATTGCCGCCGGGTATCAGTACGCCGATGTCGAGTGGATGGCCCCCTCTGTCGTCGTCATCACAGATGCAGACCAGGCTCGGGCAGATTCCGAGGCGCAACGAATCGCCGAAGCCATGTGGGCAGAGCGCGACAGACTCATCACCGACGTAGCGACGCCGGAGGCGGCCGTTCGGCAGGCGATGGCCAGTGATGTACACCCGGTCACGTTGCTGGATTTCGGTGACAATATCGGTGGCGGCTCCGCCGGAGACGCGACCTTTGTTCTCGAGCAGCTGCTCGCCCTCGGCGCGGACGCGTGGGTGGTGACGCTCTGGGACCCCGTTGCGGTCCAGGCGTGTTTCGAGGCTGGGATTGGCGCCGCCATTGCCCTGACAGTCGGCGCCAGGACCGACGACGAACATGGGACCCCACAGAAGATCACCGGTACCGTGCGGACCCTGAGTGATGGGTCGTACGAAGAGCGTGAACGGCGCCATGGTGGCGGGCGTCGCCACAACCAGGGCCTCACGGCGGTGGTGCGCACTTCATCCGGCGACGGTGTGGGACTTCTCGTCCTTACCACCGAGCGTCAGTCCCCCAACAGCATTCACCAGATCACCAGCGTCGGGATCGCACCCGAGCAACAGAAGATCCTGGTCGCCAAAGGGGCCGTTGCGCCCCGTGCCGCCTATGAGCCTGTGTCGCCGCGACTGATCGAGGTCGATTCCGGTGGGGCCTGCTGGATCGCACGTGGGCCAGAGCACTACCAACGCGCCTGCAAGGGACTCTACGAATGGAATCGATGAAGATCACGAGACAGGGAGAGTTCGTATGACCATCCGGATCGGCGTCGTCGGCGCTGGCGCCAACACGCGCAGTCGTCACATCCCCGGCTTTCAGGCCATCGACGGCGTCGAGGTCGTGGCCGTGTGCAATCGCACTCGCCCTTCCGGACAGAAGGCAGCTGACGAGTTCGGCATCCCCAACGTATACGACGACTGGCAAGAGCTGGTCGACGCCGAGGAGGTGGATGCCGTCTGCGTGGGTACCTGGCCCTACCTGCACTGCGCCATCACGTTGGCGAGCCTCGCCGCCGGCAAACACATCCTCACCGAGGCGCGCATGGCGATGAGCCTGGAAGAGGGGTGCCGCATGCTGGCTGCAGCGCAAGCGTCGGACAAGGTAGCCATGATCGTGCCGGCGCCGTTCTACCTGGAGAGTGAGCCGACACTGCGGCAGATGGTGGCCGATGGCGAGTTCGGCGACTGGCTCGAGATCCATGTGAACGCCCTCACCGGTGATTGGCGCCCCGAGGCGCCCATCCACTGGCGCCAGCGCCGTGAACTGTCCGGTGACAACATCATGTCCATGGGGATCCTCAACGAGACGGTACGGCGCTACGCCGGACACGATCGGGCCCTCTCGGCACAGGGGCAGACTTTTGTCGGCACCCGACCCGATGCCGAAGGAGGAACAGCGACGGTGGATGTCCCTGACAGTCTGGGCGTCCTGTCACAGCTGGAGAACGGCGCCACCGCCGTGTATCACCTCAGCAGCGTTGCCGCGCACGGTCGGGGCGGATGCATCGAGATGCACGGCACGAAGGGCGCCTTCCGCCTGGAGGGCGGCAACGCCTTCATCGCCATCGGTGATGACGACTTCACTGAACTGAAGGTGGCGCCAGATAAGGAATGGGGTTGGACGGTGGAGGCGGATTTCGTCGATTCGATCCGCGACGGCAAGGCGGTGACGCACACCAGCTTTGAGGATGGGGTGAAGTACATGGCTTTCACCGACGCCGTGCAGACGAGTCTTCGCGAGGGCTGCAGAGTCGACCTGCCGGCAGTCTGAGCCCCAACAGCCTCCCAGCTTACGGACGATCCCAGGGAAGGGAGTAGGTCTTCACCCAGGTCATGGCCTTCATCGTCTCGATCACGCCTTCTTTGTATCCCAGGCCGCTGGCCTTGATGCCACCGAAGGGAGTCCACTCCAGCCGGTACCCGGGTGCTTCCTTGACGTTTACCGTGCCGGCGTCGATCTCGGAGATACACCGCTGAATGGCAGGCCAGTGATCGCTGACGACGCCCGAGGACAGTCCATATTCGGTGTCGTTGGCAATTTCGATGGCTTCATCGAGCGTGTCGAAGCGGAGGATGGCGGCGACGGGTCCGAAGGTTTCCTCACTTACGAGGGGATGGTCGTTGTCGACGCCGTCGACGACGGTGGGCGGATAGAGGGCGCCCTGGCGCTGATGGCCACACAGGAGTCGGGCGCCACAGTCGAGCGTGGCCTGCACTCGACGCTCGATGCGCTGCGCCGCCTCTTCGTCGATGACGGTACCCATGTCGCTGGCGGGATCGTACGGGTCGCCGCAGTTCAGCTCGGCGGCCCGTGCAGCCAGCCCACGGGCGAAATCATCGGCAAGTGAACGGTGAACGACGAGGCGACGGATCGCCGTGCAGCGCTGGCCCGAGTTCTTGAAGATCCCGGCTACGGCGATGTCGACCGCCTCCTCCACGTCCGCGTCTTCGAGCACGAGCAGGGGTGAGCTGCCGCCCAGCTCCAGCACGAGGCGCTTGTAGCCGGCGCGCCCGGCGATCTGCCTGCCGATCTGACTGGATCCGGTGAAGGTGACCATGTCCACGAGGTCGTGGGTGACGAGCAGGTCGGCTGTCTCAGCGATGGGTCCGTTGACGACGTTGAGGGCGTTGGCGGGCAGACCGGCGTCGATGGCGATCTGGGCCAGCCAGTAGGCCGACAGGGGAGTCTTTTCCGATGGCTTGAGGACGACCGGTGTGTTCGTAGCGATGGCCGGCGCGATCTTGTGGGCCACCTGATTCATCGGGTGGTTGAAGGGTGTGATCGCCGACACCAGGCGCAGAGGCTGTCGCGTCGTGTAGATGCGCCGGGCTTTTCCGTGGGGCGTGATGTCACACGGGTAGACGTTGGAATCGTCGTCGAGAGCCTTCATGGCGGCGAATTTCAGGACGTCGACAACCCGGCCGGACTCGTACCGCGTGTCCTGCACACAGAGCCCCGTCTCATCGGTGATCATGCCGCTCACCTCGTCCCGACGTTGCTCCACGATCGCCGCCATGGCCTCCAGCACATCAGCACGATCGCGGCGGGACAGCCCGATCCGGGCCGCGTGGGTCTGTTGCAGAATCTCTTCGATCCGTTGTGGCCGAGCCAGAACCACTCGCCCGACCACATCCCCGGTCCAGGGGCTGCGCACCTCCAACCAGTCACTACCCGACTCCTGCAAGCCGCCGGCGATGGTGCCGAACTCGAGCACGCCTATGACTCCCGAAGGCCGTTACAGAGGACGTGGAACAAGTCGAAGTTGCGCAGCTCGCCTGCGGCGAGTTGTGCCGCGGTTTCATCGGCGAGCGGTCGATTGACGATGAAGGGCACCGTCGCTTCATGCAGACCCCCGTGGGAGCGCAAGCCGGTGGCCACGTCCTTCAGGTCATGCCATTCAGGTGTGCGTCCGAGCACGGTGTCACGATCGGCGAGCACGACGAGGTCACCGATCCGGTCAGGTGGCAGTTGGAAGGTGCGGGCTGCCTCATCCCGGGTCAGGACCCGTTCCACGCCATCAACAGCCTGAAGGCATGCGGTTGCCTGCTGCACGTGGTCGGCGTCGACATAGACCGTGGCATAGGAGCCGAGAGCGCCGTGATGGACGACGTAGGGATCGGTGATCGGCAGTATGACCCGCGCCTCGGCAACCCCGCTGTCGCGCAGACGGGTCTCGAGGTATTCGACCTTTGGCGAGCCGTCCGTCTTCGTCTTGGTGTTCATGCCGTGGTCGGCGGTGATACCTACGACGGCGCCACTGCGGTGCAGTTCTCCCAGGAAGAGGTCGAGGCGTGCGTAGAAGGTGTTGGCTACGGCTGTACCCGGGACATGCTTGTGCTGCACGAAGTCCGTCGTCGACAGGTAGAGAACTCGTGGCGCCGGCGTGCGGGTCATCAGCCGGGCGCCGGCCTCGATGCAGAACACGCTGGCTTCCGGATCGTAGATCCCCGGATTGTCGCGCCCGACCATGTCGGATACCGCCTCGATGCCGTTGATCTCCAGGGTGGCCTCGTGGGCCTTCTCCACGGAGAAGCGGATGGCGGTCGACGGCAGGCCCTGTGACAGGAAGGCGCGCAGCTTGTCCTTCGTCGTCACCGTGGCCACGTCCACACCTTTCCGGGCGAAGGCTGCCAGCAGCGTCGGACAGCGCAGCCAACGCGCCTCCTGCATCAACACTTCCTCGTCCGCCTCGGCGTCGTAGTAGAAATTGCCGGGGATCCCATTCACCTCGGGCGGGGCGCCGGTGATGATGGCCACATTGTTGGGATTCGTGAAGGAGGGTACGACGCCGTGCGCCTCGCCGCGGGCGCCAGCGGCAATCATGGCCTGAAGAGCGGGCATGACGGTGGCCGCCTCGTCGAGGTACGCCGGCTCGCAGCCATCGAGACAGATGCCGACGACGGGGGTCTGCGGTATCGAATAGGACCGGCCGTTGACGGTCAGGTCAGATGCAGGGCTCACGCAGGGTCCTGTGGGTTAGGGGGCACTGCCGGGGTGACTGCAACCCGCAACCAGCGGCACTGACGACTCAACTCGATGGCTTCCTCGAATCGACTCAGGGGCAAGGCCGGGCTCACCAGGTCGGCAAAGGGAAGGTGGCCCACCGTCCGTTCGAGGAAAGCGAGGCCCTCCTCCAGATGGTGGGGGGAGTAGTTGTGCACGCCGTGCAGGGCCAGGCATTTGCGGATGATCCGTTCACCCGTCAGACCACCCAGATCAGAGTCGGGGTGGACCATGCCGGCCAGAACGCAAACGCCGCCGGTGCGAATGTGGTCAATGCCTTCGAGCAGCGCCGCTCGGCTACCCGACAGTTCCAGGACGGCATCAACCCCCTCTGGAGCGACGCTCCGGATCTGATCCTGCCGGTCACCGGCCGAGTCGTGGTCGCAATCGAGTGGTCGCGCCCCAAAGCGCTGCGCCAGTTGCCGTCGCTCGGGAACGGGATCGGTGCAGAAGACGGTCCTTACACCCCGGTCCCTCAGCCAGGCACAGGCATAGATGCCGAGCAGTCCGGCGCCCTGCACCAGCACCGAAGCGGCACTGGCGGGCACGTGGCTCAACACGTTGGCCACCGTGGCCAGGGCGCAGTTGGCGGGTGCCACCACGCTGTCGTTCAGCGAATCCGCCACGGGCAGGACACGGGTTCCCCGGCGCAGAACGATGTGCGAGGCATAGGTCCCATTGAGGCCGTGACCATCAGCCACGGTGGCGTGGCCGTACTTGAACAGCCGAGCACACTTTTCCGGCAAGGCGAAGTCGGTGCAATAGGCACAGTGGCCGCAACTGTCAGCGATCGACCAGGTGACGCGGTCGCCGCATCGCAGTCCATCTCTTCCGGAGCCACAGTGGACGACCTCACCGACGCCTTCATGTCCCAGAATGGCGGGCGTCGACTCGGTGCGCCGACCCTCGATGGTGTGCAGGTCGGAGCCGCAGAGAGTTGCCAGACGCACGGCGACGAGAACCTCGCCTTCTGCCAGTGTGTCCGGAAGTGCGAACTCCTGTTGGCGGAGAGGGCGTTCAGGCCCGTCGAAGACCCTAGCTACAGCGTGTGTGACCACGAGGATTGTGCCCCCAATGCTCAGTCCTGCAGCGATCGTCGGTAGAACCGCTCCATCGAGTCCTGCGCTCGCCAGTCCAGCATTCGCCGCGCCTTGTCACTGGAATACTTGCCGTGGGGCAGGTCGGCGGTGACAAAGAAGGTCTCGTGGCGAGTCGGCAGTCTGGTGAGATCGGCCTCGAGAGCGCAGCGAATGACCCGGGCAGCATCCGGGAACGTGACGGAGAACGGGATCAGACCGTGTCTTCGGCCGCCATACCGGGGGTCGTCAGGATCGGTGGTTCGGAAGTTGAGGAAGAGCAGGCAGAGCACGTGAATGGGGAACTGTTCGGCAAAGAGTCGGCTGATCTCATGTCCGGTGGATTTACTCAGTGCATACAGACTGGTGCCGGCGTGGGGAGGGACCTCCTCCACGAGGCCGAAGTCGTACGTGTGATAGGGCTCCCCCGTAACCGTGAAATGGGGACCGGTGTTGATCGTACGCTCGTGCCCCATATCGACGGCGACACGCAAGGCGTTGTAGGCACCCACTGTGTTGACGTTCCAGGCCAGCTGCCGGTGGGGGCGCAGGACGGAGCAGTTGACGATGACATCGCAACCCTCCCCGGCCCGGCGTACCTGATCCAGGTCACCGGCGTCCACCTGCATTGTCTCGTGGGGGGATCCGTCCGGTACCGTGACATCGGTGATGCGCAAGCTGTAGCCGCCGCGTTCGAGTTCGCTTACTACCCAGGGCCCCAACTGCCCGTTGCCGCCCAGCAGGCAGACTTTCACGATCCCACCGGCAAACGCCGTGGGCGCCCGAAGTCGTGCTCCAGCGTCACTGCCAAACGATGTCGGCCGCTGCCGCACTGGAAACGAGCACCTTCGAAGTCTCCCTGCAGATGAAACAGCCGGTAGGGCTCCGGCTTGTCCCCAGCCACTACGGCTGCGCAGATGCCGGCTGCAGCGTCACGCGGATCGATCGCCATAGGGTCCAGATCATCCCCCGTACCGACCCCGTCGGCGTCAACCAGATGACCGAGCCGGAGAATGGTAAGCCGGATCTGCGCCGTCTGGGCGAACTCCCTGGCGACGAATTCTCCCAGGTACGGAGCCATGACAGCTGGCTCTGTCGTGGGCCGTGGGCGCCAGCTCGGGGTGACGAGAAAATCGGGGTCATAGTCCTCGAGGCAATCCAGAGAACTGACATAAACCATGTGCTCCACCCCGGCATCGACAGCGGCGAGCAGCAGGTTGTAGGTGCAGCGTGTGCAACTGTCGATCCAGGCCGCAGCATCGGCTGCCATTGGGTCAGCCGGTCCAGGGAGGTGTACCACGGCCCCCATTCCGGCCACCAACTCATCCGTCTGCCGTCCATGACCGAGTTGCGACTGGGTGAATTCCGACTCGGTGCGCCGTCGTCGTCGGTCGCTCAGCCGCAGCCGGTAACCCCGGCGACGCAGGGCCTCGGCGGCATCCTGGCCCAGCCGGGTGGCCGCACCCGTGAGAAGGATCTTCACAGCGCTGTTGCCTACAGGATCTGCTGGTCGATGTTGGCCGCCACCATGTCGTGCACGTCCGAGTCGCGCAGGGCGCTGGGTGACTGCATCTCAAGAACGGCCTTCTCATGCAGTTCATCGATCGATCGGCAGCCGGCGGTGGCGAGGGTGGAACGGAGGATCTGCAGTATGACCGGCAGTTTTTCGGAGACAGATCCCAGATGGGGTACGTATCCGGTGATGCCCTCCTCGAAGAACAGGTCCTTCAGTTGAGAATACCGTCTGTGGTTGCGGGCCTTGGTGCTGCCCTCCATCCAGTACTCCTTGACGATTTCACCGGCGGCGTTGCGCATGAGATTGCCGGCAGACTCGGTGTATCGGGCGAAGAAATTGCCCATCATCAACGCGTCAGCGCCCAGGGCAAGGGCGACGGACATGTCCGCCGGTCCCGAGATTCCGCCATCGGCGATGACGGGGATATACTGGCCCGTGGATTCGGCATGGGCGTCGCGGACGGGGATGATGTCAAGCAAGGTTGAACCCTGCCCGCGGCCTGTGGCTTTTACTTCCTGAGTGGTGCAACCAGACCCGATTCCCATGCCGACCTTGACGCCATCCGCTCCCGCTTCGACGAGAAACTCGAAGCCTCGGGCCGTGACCACGTTGCCGGCGACGACGGGAACCTCGTACGTGGACTTGATCCACTCCACCATCTGTCGTTGGTACTGGGTGTGGCCGTCGGAGGCATCGATGAGCAGAACATCCACCTCGTGTTCGACGAGACACTGCACGCGCTCACGGTCCTCCGGATGGGTGGACACGGCGGCGCCGACCAGCAGACGTTTCTTTTCGTCGATGGACTCATTGGGGTGCTGCAGGTGCTTGTCGAGGTCCTTCTTGAAGACCGCCGTCTGCAGCATGCCGTCCTCATCGACGATGGGCAGGAAGCCGCGCCCGAACTTGATCATCAGTTGATTGGCTTCCTTCAGGTCGGAGATGTTGACCCCGTACTGGACGTCGGTGCGCATGCGGTCCTCGACCGTAAGGGCATGGTCGCGGCGTACGTCGAAGTCCTTGTCGGTTATGACGCCGAGCAGCTTGCCGTGGAAGTCGCCGGAGTCTGTCACCGGGAACGTGGTGTACCCCATCTCGTTGATGATGCTGATGATGTCGGAGATGGTGTGGCGCGGCGACAGGGTCGTGATGTTTGTCTGAAAGCCCGCCTTGAAGCGCTTGACGCGGCCGATTTTTTCTGACTGTTCCTCGATGGTCTGGCTGACGGGCAGAATTCCGATGCCGCCCAGCTGGGCGATGGCGATGGCCATCTCCGTGCCGGTCACAGCCTGCATGGCAGCCGTGAGAAACGGCGTCTGCAGTCTCAGGAAGTCGCTCCCCTTGCGGCAGAGACGTGTGGTCAACTCGACGTTGAGCGCGTTGCCGTCCGGCGGGGTATAGCCGGGCAGGATACGGAACTCACGGAGACTGTGAGAGGGTCGTTTAAGAACCTTCGCCATGGTGGCTCTTCCTTCCGGGAAAGCCCGCCAGGGGAAGGAGGGCTCGGCAAGCGGTGGCGAGGGGAGATAGTGCGCCTCTGGTGAGCACCAAAATCTACGGCTCCGCGCGCCATTGTCCAACATGCCTGCCACATTGTCCAGTGCGGGGGAACGCGTACTTTACCACCGCGTCTCTATTTCTGTTGCGGCCAGCTTCTGGCCGCCGAAACCCATAAGGAGTGTGGCTATGCCCTACGTGCGGCATCACAGCAGCAAGAACAGCAGTGGCAGCCTGATCGGCTTCCTGGCAGGTTGTCTGGCCGGCATCGTCTTCGGCGCGATACTGGGTGTGCTGATGGCACCCCATCGTGGCTACATCCCCCGCCGCAAACTGGCCCGTCGTGCCGAGGAAAAACGCGATCAGGTCGTCGAGAAGGTCGAAGACCTGATGGTTCATCGCAGCGAGGATGAGGATGCCGACGAAGCAGCAAATAACTGACACCCTCAAGGAACGCTTCGCGGAAGTAGCCGGTCGCGGCAAGCTCTTCGGGCAGGCTCTGAAGGTTCGCGCCGACATGGCAGCCATCCGTCGCCGCCTGCGCACGACCTATGCCGAACTTGGCGAGGAAGTCTATCGGCGCCTGCACGACGGTGGGCTGGATGGCGACCATCAGTTACTGACGATGAAGGAGCGGATCGACGGGCTCAAGGCCGACATCCGGCAGCGGGAGGCGGAGCTGAACGACATCGTCTACGCCGGAGTTCGTCGCCCGGGCGACGAACAGTCTCCGTGATCCGTTTTCTGCTGGGTATGGTTGCGGGTCTGGTGACAGGGATCCTGCTGTTCGGATCGCTGCTGGAGCAGTTTGAGGACGCCGCCGACTGACCACATCGCCGCGCCCAACCCTCACCGGTCCTCACCGCTGCCGTGGAGGCGGTACAGGCGGGCGTAGATCCCATCCTCGGCCACCAGTTCCTCGTGCTTACCACGCTCCCGGACCTCGCCGTGATACAGCACCAGGATCTGGTCGGCAGTACGGATCGTCGACAGTCGATGGGCGATGACGACTGAGGTCCGCTCCCGCATCAGACGCGAGATCGCCTCCTGGATGAGTTGCTCGGTTTCGGTGTCGATGCTCGATGTCGCCTCGTCGAGCACGAGGATCGTCGGGTCAAAGGCCAGGGCGCGAGCAAAGGACAGCAGTTGACGCTGACCAGCCGACAGACTCGTGCCGCCTTCGGCCACCGGTTGACTGTAGCCCCGCGGCAGGCGCTCTACGAAGCGGTCGGCGTTGACGTACCGTGCCACGGTGCGCACCTGGTCACTGGATATCTGTGCCTCTCCCAGGCGGATGTTGCCCTCGATATCTCCTGAGAACAGAAACACATCCTGCTGCACGATGCCGATACGCCGTCGTAGCGCCTCCACGTCCCATTCGCGAACATCGAGACCGTCCACGCGAACAGCCCCCTGCTGGATCTCGTAGAAGCGGCACAGCAGGTTGACGACGGTCGTCTTGCCGGATCCGGTAGCGCCCACGAGGGCCAGACTCTGTCCAGCGGTGACACGGAAGGAGACATCTCTCAGAATCCAGTCTGCTGCCTGCGGATCGTACTTGAAGAAGACCCGATCGAATTCGATAGCGAGTCCTTCCGGGCGATGGCCCGTCGTGCCCCTGGGACCACCGGTCGGCTCCGTCGGCGTGTCGAGGAGTTCGAAGATCCTCTCCGAAGCCGCCATGGCGCTCTGCATCAGGGCGTAGCGGTCAGAGATGTCCATGATGGGCCGGAAAAAACGCCGTATGTACTGGACGAAGGCGACGAGAACCCCCAGGCCGATGGCGTCCTGCACGACGGCGCCGGCGCCATACCACACGATCAGCGCCATCCCCACCGTGCCGACGAACTCCGTGAAGGGGAAGAAGAGGGCGTAGTAGAAGATTTCACGATCCTCGGCCCGGCGATACGGCAGGTGCTCAGCGTCGAAGTCACGGAGGTTGCGCTGCTGGCGATTGAAGAGCTGCACCACCTCCATCCCGGTGATGTTCTCCTGCAGATAGGCGTTGAGGCGGGCCAACCGGCGGCGGAGCTCGCGGTAGGCGACCATCGCCTTACCCTGCAGGTAGAAGGTGGTCACAGCCAGCACCGGGATCACGGTGCAGGAGACCAGTGTCAGCTTGAGGCTCATGTCGGCCATCAGCACGATGATGACGATCAGCGTCGCCAGATCCATGAACACGGAGACGATGCCTTCGCTGAAGAATTCGTTGAGAGCTTCCACGTCATTCGTCGTGCGTGTCATCGTGCGACCGATGGGGGTGCGGTCGAAGTACCGCATGGGCAGTCGTTGCAGGTGCACGAAGATCTGCCGGCGCAGATCTCGCATGACGTGCTGTCCCATCAGCTCGGTAACTCTCGTCTGCCCGTACTGGGCGAGGTACTGAACCACCAGGCTGGCGAAATAGAAGGCGATAATGACATGGAGGCCGTGGAGATCACCCTCCAGGATGTGCTCGTCGACGCCTATCTGAGTCAACCGGGGCCCGAGTTGACTGGATATCGCCGTCAGCAGGATCAGCGAAAGGGCAGCTACCACCCGGAGCTTGTATGGTCCCAGGTAGGCGACGAGGCGGAGCACGAGCCGCAGGTTGAAGGGCCGCTCCTGCACCTCCTCTTCGTTGGTGAGATCCACGGGACTCACATCACATCTCGTCGAGTTCGGCCGCCAGTTGCTGACGCCGAGCCAGGTCGGCGTAGAGGCCGCCGGCCGAGATCAGCTCGGCGTGTGTGCCCTGCTCGGTGATGCAGCCCTCATCGAGGACGATGATGTGGTCGGCGTCGCGCAGAGTCGAGATTCGGTGGGCGATCAGGATCGTTGTGCGCTGCGCCATGATGCGTCGCAGGTGGCCGAGAATCGCCTCCTCCGTCTCCGTGTCGACGGCGGACAGGGAGTCGTCGAGGATGAGGATTTCGGGACGCATCAAGAGTGCGCGCGCCAGTGTGGTGCGCTGTTTCTGTCCCCCGGACAAGGTCACGCCCCGCTCGCCGATGACCGTGTCGAAACCCTCTTCAAACTCCTCCACATCTGCTCGTACCTGGGCCTCTTCGGCGGCCTGGCGGATCTGGTCCGGTGTAGCCTCCTCTACGGCGTAGCCCATGTTGGCCCCGACTGCATCGGAGAACAGGAAGGGGGTCTGCGCAACATAGCCAATGGCCTGCCGCAGCCGGGCCAGAGGCCACTCGTCGAGAGGCACACCATCGAGAAGAATCCGACCTGCTGTCGGTTCGATGAGGCGCGGAATCAGCCTCGCGAGGGTTGTCTTGCCTGACCCCACACGACCGACGATGCCCAGCGTGGTCCCGGCAGCCAGGTCGAGATCCACGCCTTGCAGAGCCGCCATGTCGTCGTAGGCAAAGCCGACCCCCTCGAACTGCAATCTGCCGGATACACACTCCGGCGGTGCGACCGATGCAGCCGACACCATGCGGTCCGAAATGCCCGGCTCGATGGCGAGGACCTCGTTGATGCGGCGCATGGCGACCAGCGCCCGCTGGGAGCGATCGATGATCCAGCCAACGTAGGAGACCGGTCGGATCAGCAGCGTGAGATAGGCGTTGAGGGCGACGAACTCGCCGATTTTCAAACTGCCTGTGGCCACGGCTTCGCCACCGAGCCACAGGTTCATGCCGAGGCCGGTGGAGGCGATCAGGAAGGAGAGGGGACGGTAGATGGCGTGGGTATGGATCAGGCTGGCGTTGCGCTCCAGGTACTCCTGGTTGAGACCGTCGAAGACGCGGGTTTGAGCCGGGCCCTGCACGAATGCTTTTACCACACGGATCCCGGACAGGTTCTCCTGGATGAAATTGCTGATATCGCCGAAGAAGTCCTGGATTGCACGGAAGCGTGTATGTACGATGGCGGCCATGCGAATGATGAACAGGCTCATCAAGGGCAAAGGAATCAGCACCAGCAGTGACAGCTGCCAGTCGATGCGGCACATCATCACCACGGAGAAGACGAAGATCAGGGCGGTCTCAGCGATGCCGCGCAGACCATAGGTGAAGAAGATACGGACCTGGGTCAGGTCGTTGGTGGCCCGGGCCATGAGATCACCCGTACGATGCTCCTGATAGAAGGACAAAGGCTGCGCCAGCAGGTGAGCGAAATATGTCGTGCGGATGTCGTACTCGATCCAGGTCGAGGAGACACCCATCTGCCGCCGCATGATGAACCCGCCGACGGCGACGAAGGCTGCCAGAACGAGGACCCAGGCAACGCGATCGCGCACCGTGGTCAGGGGCGCCGCACTGGCGCCGGATTCCAGGGCATCGACGGCGGCGGCGATCTGCATGGGGATCAGTGCACTGGCCACCTGGGAGCAGGCGATTGCGACCACGCCCACAAGGAGCCGTTTTCGGTAGGGGCGAACGTAGTGGGAGAAGGGCCCGAACATGTCAGCGTTCTGCAGAAAGCCGTGACGCCGACTCAGCCAGGCCCCATCAGTTCGGGAAAGTCCCGCCGCAGGATGGGCACCAGGGCTCGCAGGGCGCCTCCCCGGTGGCTGATGGCGCCTTTCTCCGCTCGACTCAAGCTCGCCATACTGCGGCCGTACTCCGGCGCGTGAAAGATCGGATCGTAACCAAAGCCGGCCTCGCCAGCAGGTTCGTGGAGGATACGCCCTTCGCAGGTGCCCTCGACTGACGCGCTGCGCCCGTCCGGGGAGCAGATAATCAGACAGCAACGGAACCGGGCCGTGCGCGCCGCGTCAGGCAGATCCCTCAGTTCCTCGAGGAGACGTCGGCATCGTCCCGCGTCGTCAAGATCGGGGCCGCCGTAGCGAGCGGACCGCACACCAGGACGGCCGTCGAGGGCGTCCACCTCGAGGCCGGAATCGTCGGCGACACTGGTCATCCCTGAGGCCCCGCAGTGAGCCCGTGCTTTGAGCAGGGCGTTGTCGTGGAAGGTCTGTCCCGATTCTTCGACGTCCAACTCTCCAAGGCCGACGTCGCCCGGCGAGCGGATCTCCGTACCCGCCAGCAGCAGGCGGAACTCCGCGAGCTTGCCGGCATTGCCCGTGGCGACAAGCAGCACCGGTGATGCTACCGTTGCCCCTGGGCCTGAGCCTGAGCGGAGTCCAATTCCTGGAGTCTGTGGGCGCAATAATCCTTGTAGCGGCTATCAGCGATGGCGCGACTGTACCAAGTGAGTGCCTCCTCCAGCTGTCCCAATTCGCTGTGGGCGTCGGCGAGGATCACCTGAGCGTCGTAGAAATCCTTCTGTCGGGAGACAGCGGCCATCCCCGATTCGATGGCGGCACGATACTCTCCCATGCCGAGGTAAGCCTCTGCCAGTCGGTAGCGGGCCTGGGAATTCTTGCCGTCCACCCCGACCGCCGAATTGAGCGGTGCGATGGCCTCTCCATGGCGCTGCAACTTGATCAGAGCTGTGCCGATCAGGACAAATCCTTCACCGTACTTCGGGTCAAGAGAGACCGCCTTGCGCAGCGTGGCAATCGCACCCTCCAGGTCGTCAGAAGCGATTCGGACCTGGGCCAGACCGGCATGGGCCTGTACGAGCTGGCCGTCAACAGCGATTGCCTTTTCGTACATCTCGGCCGCCAGGCGCATCTCGCCTCGTTGACGATGGATGTCACCCAGCGACTTATGCGGCCAGGCATAGGTTGGATCGGCCTTGACGGCGGCCTGGAACACGGGAATTGCCTTGTCGGGTTGCCGCAGGCTGATGTGACACAGGCCAATCGTGTAGAGGGCCTGGGCGTTGGCCGGATTGTACCGAAGCGATGCCTCGAAGCGCTGGATCGCTTCGCCGAACCGACGCTGCTGACGCGACCGGAGGGCGGCCTTGTAGTAGAGATCCCCGAGCAGACGCGGGATGCGGCCGGCCAGATCATCACGGCTTACCCCGTGACGCAGAGCGGCCTCGAGGGCGGTGGCCGATTTGTCGTAGTCCCCCAGACTGGCATGGGCCATACCCAAGGCATAGTGCGCATCTCCGTAGGTTGAATCGAGGCCCACGGCAGTCTCCAGCTCGATGGCGGCGTTCCGGTAGTCCTTCCCCTGCAACTGCGTATAGCCGGCCCGGTAATGGGAGACAGCTTCGGGCGTCTGCGCCGCAACCAGGCAGTTGCACAGTAGAACGAACAGACAGACCAGTCCGGTGTGCCTGCAACAGGATCGCTTCACGTGATTCGTCGGCGTCATAGTCGTAGTCGGGGTTGCTGGTGGGGGAAGCGGCTGAAGCTACTGGGGCCCCCAGTGGTTGTCAAAGACGGGACACTTTCTGTACACTACCTCTCGAACCGCTTCTGTAACAATCGGTTCGGGTTTCTGACACCGTCTACTGACGTCTCTACCATGCGCTGGTTTCAACTCGATCCGGGCTACTGGCTTTACTTTGCTGCCGACTGGTGCCGCGACGAACTCGTCGGCACGCGAACCGGCGCCGTGGGCATCGTCTTTTTCGAACTGTTCGCCGAACTCTGGTACTGGCTCCTCGTCGGCGCGTTGTTGAGCGCTCTCGCCTCTCACTATCTGCCGCGATCTCGACTGGGCAGCCTGCTGTCGAGGCATCGCGCCGGTTCCGTGGTGGGCGCTTCCCTCCTTGGTCTGTTATCTCCCCTGTGCACCTTCGCAGCGATTCCGCTGGTCTCCCGTGTGCTGCGCTCTGGTGTACCGGCACCGCCACTGATGGCCTTTCTGTTCACGTCCCCGTTGATGAACCCGGCCCTGTTTGCCTACACCTACGGGGCACTCGGCCTCGAGATGGCGACGGCACGGACGGTGACGGCCCTGTCCATCGGTCTGGCAGTGGGCCTCGGCACTCATCTGCTTCAGGGTCGCGGGCTGCTCGCCCTCGATCTGCTGCCACCAGATGCCATGCCCGCGGTGGCCGGAGGCTCCGGCAACCTGTCTGGCGTCGGGGAGCCGACGCTGGCCCGTCGTTTCGCTCGAGATCTGGCCTTCATCTGCCGCTGGTTCACCCTCGGAGTTTTCATTGCCTCGCTGACGGCAACCTTCCTGTCTCCCGGACTCATCCGGTCGTTGCTGGGGGCAGGCAGCCACTGGTCGGTGCCGGCAGCCGTCGCCCTCGGCGTACCACTCTACGCCTGTGGCGGTGGGGCGATCCCCGTGGTGGAGACCATGATTCGACTGGGGATGACGCCCGGTGCGGCTCTCGCCTTCTTCATCGCCGGGCCGGCGACGAAGTTTCACACGGTAGGAACTCTGGCCGCCGTGTTCGGTCGCCGAGTGCTGGTATGGTATCTGGTCGTCATGATCTCCGGCGCGTTGGCCTGGGGATATCTCTATCCCTTCTCTGACAATCTGCAGGTCCGTCACCGCGACCCCTTCGTGTCCAGCGCCGAACGCTGAAACACCTGCTACTCGCGGACTCGTCGCTCTCTGCTCCCTTCCGGCCAGGGACAGATGGGCTGCCAGTGCTTTGGACGGCATCTGACACCGGGGTTATTCTTGACACTGTGGCACACAGACGACGAGATAGATACCTGGATTGTGGCGCCGTGAGCGTCGCCTCGAGCCTGGCGCTACGAACCTTGGCGGCCGTCTGTTTCGGACTGATTGCTATGGTGGCGGCGTGCAACGAGCCCGATCCCGAGCCGCACATCGCGCTGCTGAAGAGCCTGCAGCCGGAGGTCCGGGAGAAAGCCGCGGGCAAGCTCGTCATATACGGTGAGTCGGTCGTGCCACGACTGATCGAGGAGACCTATTCCGACTATACGCGAGTGCGGTTCGAAGTTGCTCGTATACTTGGGCGTATCCGGGATCCACGGGCGACGGATGCCATGATCCGTCTGCTCGATGACAGCTCCTTCAACGTCGCCGCCTACGCGGCGCGAGGTCTCGGTGAACTGCGGGCCGCCAGGTCGGTGCCGACGTTGCTGCGTTTTACGAATTCTCCGGCGCGAGTGTTTCGGCAGCAGGTGGTGTGGGCCCTGGGCCGCTGCTACGACGACTCGATCCACGCTGGCTTGGGCGACTCCGTGCTGCACGTGGTCGAACGAGGGCTGCACGATCCCACCCCGGATGTACGTGTGGTGGCGCTGCAGAGCGCCCGCGAACTGGGCTATCGTGGGATGTCGGCGCAGCTGATTCGCATGGCGCGAGACCCCTCCGCAGAGGTCCGCCATGTCGCCGTCCAGGCTCTGGGACAGGTGGCGATCGGCGACACACCGCGTCCCTCGGGTCCCGTTGGAGAACAGATGATGTCGGGCATCGTCGACGCACTGCTGGCCGCTGTCGACGAACCACACCAGAGTATCCGCACCAAGGCAGTACGCGCTCTCGAACGCATGGGGCCGCCACCACAGACCGAGGCCGCACTGCAGCGGATGCTGGCAGGGGGAACGATCGAGGATCAACGCGAAGCGCGCCGAGTGCTCGAAAAGCTCGCGGGTCAGGGATAGTCGGCAGACACACCAACCTTGAGAAGCACGATGGAAATGACGGTACAATGACGGAGAGCTCCCCACGGTCACTGAAGATCGGGTTTCCCTCTGGAAGCCTGCAGGATGCCACGTTCAAGCTGTTCGACCGGGCCGGGTACAAGATGCGGCTGCCCTCGCGGTCCTACGAACCGGAGATCGATGACCCGGAGCTGACGGGCCTCATGTTCCGGGCTCAGGAGATCGCCCACTACGTCGAGCGCGGCGTCCTCGACGTGGGTGTCACGGGCCGGGATTGGGTGGAGGAGTGGGAGGCGGACGTCGTGGAGATCGGCGAGCTGTGCTACAGCAAGGCGACGTCGAAGCCTCTGCGGTGGGTCATCGCCGTGCCGGAAAACTCGCCCATCCGGACCGTGCAGGATCTGCAGGGCAAGCGGATCGCCAGCGAACTGGTCGGCGTCACACGACGCTTTCTCGCTGACCGCGGCATCGAGGCCGAGGTCGAGTTTTCCTGGGGTACCACGGAAGTCAAGGCGGGGATCCCGGGCGTCGCCGACGCCATCGTCGACGGCACCGAGACGGGATCTTCTCTCCGCGCCAACCGTCTGCGGATCGTTGAGGTCATGCTGGAATCGACGACGCGCTTCATCGCCAATAAGGAGGCGTGGGCTGACGATTGGAAACGGCAGAAGGCCGCCAATCTGCACACGCTGCTGCTCGGCGCCCTGGATGCCGACTCCAAGGTTGGTCTGAAGATGAATGTGCCTCGAACTCAACTGGACCTGGTGATGGCAATCCTGCCCGCCCTGCACGCACCGACGGTCTCCAATCAGGCCGACGAGGCCTGGGTGGCGGTGGAGATCATCGCCGACGAGAGCATCGTCCGCGATCTGATTCCGGAGCTGAAGTGCAACGGTGCCGAGGGGATCATCGAGTATCCACTGAACAAGGTCGTGTACTGACCGTGTTGGAAATTGTCCCATATGCTCAGGACGCCAGCCCTCAGGGCCGTCTTGCCGACGTCCTCGCACGCCACGCGGGGGTGCCGCCCGAAGTCGAGGAGACGGTCTCGAGGGTCCTGTCCGCCGTCCGCGAGCGCGGGGATCAGGCGGTGGCGGAATTCACTGATGAGTTTGACGGGGTCAGCCTGTCTCCCGGCCAATTTCGAGTGCCTGGGAAGGCTCTCGACGACGCCCTCGAGTCCATCGACCCGGAACTGCTGGCCGCCATCGAGGAATCTGCCGCCAATATCCGTGCTTTCCACCAGCGGCAGACAGAGAACTCCTGGTTCATGGAAGACGGCGACGGTGTCATCCTCGGCAAGAAGGTGACACCCTTGCGACGGGTGGGGATCTGTGTTCCCGGAGGGCAGGCGCCGCTGATCTCGAGCCTGCTGATGGCCTGTGTACCGGCACAGGTGGCCGGCGTGGAGGAACTCTGTGTCGTGACGCCACCGCAGCCGTCAGGGCTGCCGCACCCGGACATCCTGGCCACTGCCTGTTTCCTCGGCCTGGAAGAGGTCTACGGGATCGGCGGCGCCCAGGCGGTAGCCGCCCTGGCCTTTGGTACGCAGTCGATCACCGCCGTCGACAAGATCGTCGGCCCGGGCAGCGTCTACACGGTCACCGCCAAGCGGCAGGTCTACGGGACGGTCGGCATCGAAATGGTCCCGGGACCGTCGGAGATCGTCATCCTCGCTGACGAGGATGCGGACGCCACCTTCATCGCCGCCGATCTGCTGTCACAGGCCGAACACGGCACAGGCTTCGAGGCCGCAGTGTGTATCACCCCGTCCCGGGATCTCGCCATCGCTGTGCAGCAGCAAGTCGAGAGCCAGAAGGCTCGTCTGCCACGAAAGGACCTGGCCGAAAAGGCCCTGTCCCGATTTGGCGTCATCGTCACCGTGCCGGACCTCGATGTCGGCATGGAACTGGCAAACCGCCTGGCACCAGAGCACCTGGAACTGCTGGTCACCGACCCGTGGGCATGGCTCGACCGGGTGCGCCACGCCGGCGCCGTGTTTCTCGGCGAGGCAGCCACCGAGCCGGTAGGTGACTATTTCGCCGGGACGAACCATATTCTGCCCACGAACGGGGCCGCACGGTTCTCGTCCTCATTGGGACTTTCGGACTTCGTCAAGACGACAAGCGTCATCAGCTATTCACAACAACGGCTGCGAGAGACGGGACCCAGGATCGCAAGGCTGGCACGGGCCGAGAGTCTCGAAGCACACGCCCGGGCCGTCGAGGTCCGGCTCGAAGCCTGGTCGGAGAGATCGACAGATGAGTGAACAGAGACAATCCCGGATTCAGCGTCAGACATCCGAAACGAATATCGATCTGACACTGGTCATCGACGGTGCGGGAGAGTCCAGGATCGATACCGGTGTGGGCTTCTTCGATCACATGTTGACGGCCTTTTCCCGCCACGGGCTGTTCGACCTCAACCTGACCTGTAAAGGGGATCTTGAGGTCGACCCCCATCACACCGTCGAAGATGTGGGCATCTGCCTGGGCCAGGCTGTTGCCGAGGCACTGGGCGACAAAGCGGGAATCGTACGTTTTGGCAGCGCCTATGTGCCGATGGACGAAGCTCTGGCGCGTGCCGTCATCGATCTGTCGGGACGGGCCTATCTGAACCTGCAGGCGGCCTTTGTCGACGAGACCGTAGGCGGGCTGCCTGTGGCGCTGGTGCCCGAGTTTTTCCGGGCCGTGGCCGACAACGCCCGGATGAATCTCCATCTGGATCTGCTGCGCGGCACGAACGATCACCACTCGATCGAGGCGGTTTTCAAGGCTACCGGCCGGGCTCTCGACACGGCGACACGCCTGTCCGAGCGAGTTCAGGGTGTGCTCTCTACCAAAGGCACATTGTAGACGGACCCGCGAGGGCGATCCGCCCTCCTACTGCGCACTACCATCGACCCACCAACAGGAGAAATACGAGGATGGGGAAGCAGCGTCGGCGGAATCGTGCGCCTGCGCCCGAACTCGCAACCGGCGAGCCGGGTACGTCCGTGGGGCGGGGGGCGGACATCACGTCCTGGGTCTCCCGGCCCTGGTTCGCCCCGGTCCTGTTCGCCCTGGTGGCACTCGTCTACTTCTGGGAGTTCCCCTTGAGCGACCAGATCATCCGCGGCGAAGATGTGGGGACCGATTTCCACAAAGGCAAGGCACCGGTCCTGGAGAAGCTGAAAGACCTTGTGCCTTCGGCCTGGGATCCCCGCATGGGTGGGTACCCGATCTCGGAGGAGATTCGCCACAAATTCTTCCCGACCTATCTGATCGAGCTGTTCACGACCAAGCAACGCGCCACTGGCTGGCGCTATCTGCTGGTGGTGTTCGGAGCCGGCTGGGGGATGTCGCTCTACCTGCGCCAGATCGGTGTAGGGCGAGCTGCATCTCTCTGGGGCGGAATGGCCTACCTGTCGGCTCCCATGTTCCTCTCCTTCCCTTTCGCCGGTCAGTACGCGAAGATGACCGTCATCGCTCTGTTCCCTTTCCTCTGCCTGTGTCTCGAGCGAGGCATGGATGGGGGGCGAAGGGCTGCCAGTTGGTGGATACTGCTGGCAGTGCTGATCGCTCTCGGGGTGTTCTCACCCCATCTGCAAATGTTGCAGTACGCCCTGCTCGGTCTGGGGCTCTACTGCCTTTATAAGGTAGTCTCCCAGTTTCGGGAGGGTATGCCGAAACCCCGCCTTCTCGAGCGGATCGTGCTATTCTCCCTGGTAGCCACCCTCGGCCTCGGACTCGGGGCGGAGGGCGTCCTCCCGGCCTTTCTGCACGTGAAGACGCAGTCCAAGCGTGCCGCGATCCAGGATGATCTCGGGCGTTCGGAAGCCCAGCAGCTGGCCCACGCGCGCAGCTGGTCGCTGCACCCTGAGGAGATGGCGTCACTGGTGGTTCCCGAGTTCGCCGGCTTTCTGGATCCGAAAAGCGGGCAGAATCACTACTGGGGCCGGAATCCCATGAAACTCAACTCGGAGTACTTCGGAATTCTCGCCTTGATCCTGGGAGTCGTGGCGGTTCCCTGGGCGCGACGAAGGCCACTCATCCTGTTTCTTGTGCTGTTCTCGGTCACGGCAGCCGCATACACATTGGGAGAGCACACGCCGGTGCACTGGCTGGCCTACCACCTGTTGCCCGGGGGGAAAGTGCTGCGCGCCATCGGCCAGGCGGCGTTTCTTTTTGCTTTCCCCGCCATTGCCCTGGCCGCCATCGCCCTGCACGGTGTTCTCGATGGCCCTGAGGCTCAACGGCGGGAACTCTCGCGCCGGGTGCTTCGCGTCGGCGGTTTCTTTACCGGGCTGGCCCTGATCGCAGCGCTGGCTCCCGGCGTCGTGCTCGAGGCCTGGACTGCCGTCCTGTGGTCGGACATCCCCGATGCCAACCGCCAGGCCATGCTCGCCGGAGCCGGTTGGGCAGGGCGTGGCGCCTTCCTGGTGGCATGCGTGGCGGGGGGCGGTACCGCCCTGCTCGTGCTGCGACTGAAGAACCGCCTGGGTGTCGCTCCTGTCGTGCTGGGACTGATCGCCCTGACTCTGGTCGACACCTGGCGCATCGACAGGCTCTTCCTGCGCTATGAAGACCCTGCCCGCTGGACTGACTTCCGCCACACCAATCCGAGTACGGTGGAATTCCTTCGGCGGCAGCCCGGCAGGTTCCGCCTCTTTCCGCTTCCCGGCTACGGTTTCCTGAGCGATCCCCGTTTTCATCTGGAAGGGGCGGATATCGTCACCGCCTTCAACAACTACACACTCAGGCGGTACGATCGTCTCCTGCAGGAACTGCGTCCAGTCGAGCACATCTACACGTCGAAGCTCCGCGGTCAGCAGGTGTCTTGGAGTGACGACCAGCTGCTGGGCGCGATTCAGCCCTTGCTCAACCTCGTCAATGCCCGCTACATCGTCACCCCGAGGCCAATGGAACTGACGGCCGACGCTTTTCCCGAGGTATCTGCCTCTGAGGGAGTGCGCCTGTACTCAAACCCTGGCGCGCTGCCATGGTTTCAGCTGCTCTCCCACGCGGTAGTGATGGAGGAAGAAGGAGAGATCCTGCAGTTCCTGAGGGATGGACGTCTTGATCTGCGAGAGGTAGTCGTTCTGGAAGGTCCACCACAGATCTCTCTGCCGGGACCGGAGGCAGATCGTTCAGGAGACTCGGTCACGCCGGTGGAGTACGACTACCACGACGGTGTGATCCGGGTGAAGACCCAGGCCACCGGGGCACGTATGCTGGTGGTGAGCGACAACTACCATCCCAATTGGGAGGCCACCATCGATGGCGATGCCGTCGAGATCGTGCGGGCGAACTACGTCTGGCGGGCGGTGCCGGTGCCTGCGGGTGAGCATGACGTGGAGTTCACCTACCACTCCGCGCTGGTGGCGATTGCCCGTGTCATCAGCGGGGGGAGCCTTCTGATTCTCCTGGTCTGGGGCGGCACGATTCTCTGGCGCCGTCGCTCCGGGCCGTCTCCCGTCAGCTAACCGCCAAGACGCTGCCGCGCCGAGCGGATCACCATGCGACCGGCGCGTACCGGGTGCCTCACGCCACGGCCGAAAGTGTGCCATAGGATGCCTGCCCTGGCGGCCAGGCCGCTGTTGCTCTCGCGGAAGGTCGCCAGCTGCTCCTGCATACTGCGGCCTGACTCCTGCTCGAGTTCAGCCAGGCGCTGGCGAAAGATCACGCCCACTTCCTCACAGAGAATGCGGTCCAGGCGATTCCACGACGCCACCGCCTGGGTGTCCCGCTCGGGGATGGGGCTTGATCCGCGCCGACGGACGTTCACCCGTCGGTAGTAGGGGGGAGACCAGCGGAGGCGGTGTCTCCAGTCCAGCAGAGCCTCATCGAAGGCCTCCATGGGGGCCACCAGCACCCTAGAACGGGCGGCCTGCAGAGCTTTCTCCAGATCGGATTCTTCCATTGTCCTCGTCAACGGCATACCGTCGAACTCGACGGCCCCGCTCAGGTACCGGACCTGGTTGTTGTCAAACAGGGCCAGGGGTTTTCGGTCCATCCAGTCTGCAAGGGATGATGGCAGTGCCCCCCGGGCATCCGGTAGCCAGGCCTGAGGTTCGGCGCGTATGTGGGCAACATGGGAAAGGACTCTCCGCAACGGGTCGCGAACCATGGCGAGGGCCAGTCCCTGCGGCCACGATGCGTCGAGGGGGCGATGGGCGCCGATGACAGCCGGCGCCCCCCGGCACTGCCCCGCTGCAACTGACGGGGTCGTATGATCACCGTGGAACCATTGAGGGATCAGATACATACAGGACTGATACTGTCGATCCAGTATCCATCTCAATGTCGAGCCGCCGGTCTTCGGTATATGCACGAAGCACAGCGGGCGTCCATCGGTGTCTGCTGCCGTCACGGGTTTATTCTCGCCAAGCTATAGGGGAGGTTCGGTATGTCTGCTACCAGTGAGCGACGACCGCAGACAGAAAGGGTTGACAGGACTGAACATACGGCCGATTTCGAGTACAAACGACATCTGGCACGAATCTAGCTTGAACCTCGAGCCGAATCGACCTATCTTGTAACCCGAAGCCAGCTAGTGACAAGTGTCACAGCGACCAGGGAGAAGGTTTTCTACATTCTCCCGCAGGGGTTGAGACGGCACGGGTACCGACCTTACCTATCTTGTGATTTTACCCTAGGTTGGCACCAACTTCTGAACCAAGAAAGTGCTTGACACTCCAAAATCGCCGTGATATTATAAGGCTCCCCCACGCCCATGTGGCATGGGGAGGTCCGCGCGTTCCGCAATTGGTGAATGCGCCGGCTGTCCAAGAACAAGCAAGACTGGCCACAAGAGTCTCGTAGGGTGGACCGCAGAAAGGAGGGAGAGGCGACGAAGTCAGCACGTGGGTCCCGCAGTCGGGTGTCGGTCGACGCGGGGTACTTGCAGTTGAAACCGAATCTCTCACAACGCGATTCACAGTAAACTTCCTGTTTGGACATGAAATGACGTCCGCAGACTGCAGTTTCAAGCTATGGGGACTGGGCTCCCTGAGGAGGAATAGGATGCAGTATAGGAAATGCGTAGCCCTTTTCGCCGCCATGTTGGTTGGCTTCGGGGTCGTTGCCGTTGACGCCGCTACCGTCAACAGCATTACGATCGTGTCGCCATCTGACAGCGGTGCACTGCGAGGAATTGACTCGACCTTCCAGGTCCAGGCAAAAGTCCTCGACTTCACCCCGAACGATTCGCTCGAGGTGATCTTTTACTTGGTCACGACCAATGACTCAACGGTCGTGGCAGACAGTCTGAATACCAGTAGTGGCCGGAATCTCGCATCGGTTATCGCCAAGTCCACGAACAACACGATCAGGACTTCCGGCGGAACCGCTTTCTACTCTGGAGTGACCGTATCCTCGAAGGTCACGTCGCGAGCTTCAGGTGCACTGGTCGCAGTGCGGGCCACGCGTGGCCTCGCCTTGGCCAGCCCAACCGGCAACCAGGGTGACGCCGACTCCGTTCGTGCTAAGGCCAGCGGTGACACGACGACCTTCACGTGGTATGGGAAGGTTCACTACTCGAGTGGCACCGTAACAGGCGTGCGTGCCGCCGCGATCTCCATTGACGGCACGTCAACGTCCTCGTTGACGGACACGACCACGCCAACCCTCTCCGCTGGGAGTCTCCTGATCGGTATTGATGCCGATCGTCCGGCGAATGCGGACCAGTTGGTCACCGCTACTTCCGCCAGTGCCCAGGCGAACCGCACCGGCACTCCGAATCACACGATCGGCGGCCTGTTAAACAGTGCCACCAACGACAAGGTTCTCGGTATCAACGACACGTTGAAGGCTGACGTGAAGCTCGGCACGCAGACTGACGGTGTGCTGATCGGTGATACCCTGAGGGTGATCGCAGATGCCTTCGGTAAGGCTTTCGAGGTCAGTAAATCCGCACGGAGCTCAGATACGCTTCAGTGGCGGCAGATCATCGCAGAGGGCGACTTCGGCGACTTTGTCGGAGCTCAGAATGCCAACGCCAGCGATACCCTCGGGGTCTACCTCGTTGATCTCGCAGGGAATCGCAGTAGCGCCACCGACATCAGGGTTCAGGGCGTCACTCTCGGTGTTACCTTCTTCGTGGACGCCAAGAAGCCGGTACTCGACGGTCAGGTGGTCGGTGGTGACACCATTCTGCCTGTCAGCAATGACACCATCACGGACGGTAGCCTGAACAGTGCCGCCAACAGCTTCTCCGACGATCTCAATCCGATCACGTACAACCTTCCTGAGACTCTGGACACTCTGTTCGTGACGATCGGCAGCACGGTGCTGAAGATCGCCAATACCAACCAGACGCTGACCAACGCCTCCCTGCTGGCCAACACCAGCAGGCGGATTGATTTCACCGACTTCGGCACCCTGGCGGGTGCAGCCACTTTGGATTCGGTTTTTGTCGCGACAACTGCCGGCGCCAGCGCCGTCGGCTTCAGCAGAGCCACGAATGTGACCTCCGGCGACAGCAACATTGCCACCGGCGTCCACACCATCAAGTTCAAGGGTCAGGATCTGGCGGGTAACGTCGGAGCCGAGTTGTCCCGTACGAATGTCTACGTCGATGTGGATGACATCACACTCGAGCGCCTGTTCCCGACGGCGGCATCTGGCCTCGACACACTGGAGGAGGAGACGGCCAAACTCGTCTTCAAGCTCAGTGAGCACGCCGACAGTGTCCTGATCACATACACAGGCATTGCTGGCATCGACAACAACAAGACGCGGACGCGGCCCCTGGTTGGCTCGGAACTCACCAACATCTCTACCGAGCAGACCTTCACCGTGGACTCGCTCGCGAGTAACAGCAAATACACGCTGCAGCTCGTCGCGGCGGATCTGACCGGGAACTACACGCAGACGAGTCTCGACACCTTCGTCTACGACACGACCTTCGTCGTCCCGGTCATCTCCACCTTCAAAATCACAGCCAGTTCTTCCGGCTTCAGCAGCCAGGTTCTCGCTGGCGCCTCGGTCACACTGACCCTGAAGGCCAGGACCTCGGCTGACGCGGCTGCCGTAACCTACAAGGAAGCCGCCGTGCTGAAGGTCAGCGGCGGAGGCGGCATCAAGCTCAGCGGCACGGGCGTCGACACCGCGGGTCTGGCAAGTGGCCGGGCCAACCTGTCGGCAGACGACTGGATCACGGGCGAGCGTATCGTGACGCTCATCGACAGCGTATCCATAGACACCATTGCGGTCACAGTCCAGGACTGCACGGACACTACAAACCTCTACATCGGGTCCCTCGACTCGTCCATCGTCGTCAACCCCGCAGTGTATTCGCAGATCGCGCTGAGCGCGGGTGACACAGTGGGCCAGGGCGACAACTTCTGGGTAGGCGTGACGCTGGCTGACAAGTATGGCAACACGCGGACCAAGGACAATCGCTTCGTCGAGGTTACCACCACCGCCCTGGGCGTACAGCTCCCAGGTGGTGCCATTGCTGTCACGAGTGGCACGGGTGGATTCTGGGCCAACAGCCAGGGATATGCCGGCGACCTGTCAGTGACAGTACGTGACATCGTCGACACTCTGAAGTCGACTACTCCAGACGGACTCGGCAATCAGTTCTACAACTCCACGCTGAGTGTCTATGTCGACGGGGATGGCTCCACGGTCCTCGACGATCCCGACACGCTCATCGCCCAGGATTACATGGGTGCCAACGGTAACGGCGACCAGGGTGGTTTCATCCTGTTGACGTTCCCGGCCTCTGCAGATCACAGCACGCTGACAGGATATCGAATCTACCGCGACATCTCGGTTGACTACGGTCCCGACAGCACTGGTGCTCTGGCTGCTCTTGCCGAGCCGGTGAAGGTCTCCACTCCTTGGGGCTTCACCGACGCGGTCGCTGGTCAGGACATCATCAGGGTAGTCGTCGCCACGTTGGACGGTGATTCCACTGCTTACGGCGTCGCCGCCGAACGCGGGAACCTGAGCACCAAGGAGGCCTTCGTGGCCGCCGAGGCGGTCAGCGCACCGTATGAGTTGATGGCAGCCACGATGCAGCAGAGCAAGGAAGCCGCCGACATTGATCTGACGGCACCGGTCTTCGCCACCCTGACGCCAGAGGCTCTTGCCTTCAGCGCTGAAGGTGTCGTGCCGCGTCTGAAGATGATTGACGGTACTCTGCGCTCCAACATCCGTCAGAGCGTCGGCGTGCGGGCAGTTGACAACATCCCACCCGCAGCAGTCGCCTACATGCAGAGCAAGGACACGCCGGGCGATGCCGGTGGCAGCATCACTGTCACGTGGGCCAAGTCGGCTGACGACAGAATGCTGACGACGGCAGTCTCCAACGCGGTGGGTGGCGGTGTATACACCATCGCGGGCGTCGAAGGGTACAATGTCTACCGTAAGCTCGGTGACGCCGCATGGCTGATGGTTGGCCAGGCCGGCGCCGGCGAGACGTCCTTCGAGGATGCTACGGTGTTCAACGGCGTGCGCTACAGCTACAAGGTTGAGGCGCGCGACGCTGACAATGTCACCACCTCCGAGTTTGAGAAGTCGGCCATGGCCATCCGCAACAACGTCGTCGACTCCGACGGCAACCGGATCGCTGGCCTCTTCGGCGCCGATGCTCGCGTCGACTATGACGACTTCTTCATCTTCGGTGACCACTTCGGCCTCACGGCTGAGTCGGAGACCTTTGAACCGGCCTTCGACCTCAGCCCGAACAATGCGGTCGACTTTGACGACTTCTTCGTCTTCGCGGACAACTTCGGTCGCGAGATGACGGGTGTTGGCAAGGTGGTTCCGACGATGGCCGGTCTGAACAGCGACGCTCGCTTCTACCTCGACGCCGGCACAGATCTGCCGCGCATCGGTGAAGAGATCAGCGTGGCCGTCAGCCTGGAGGACTTCGTTGAGGTTCGCGGTTACGGCGCAACTGTCGAGTTTGACAGCGAGTTGCTCGAGTTTGTCGAGTCGCGCGTTGTCGACAACATCCTGGGTGAGACGGATCTGGCTGCTCCGCAGATCTTTGCCCAGACCGATGGTAAGGTCGCAATCGCCGCTCTCGGCAACACCGCGAGCGACGGTGACCTCGGGCTCAGCCTCATCTTCCGCGCCAAGCAGGAGATCGAGGACAGCTACATCGAGCTCACCAGCGGCGCCCTGCAGGACGGCACCTATGGGCTGAACCAGATCACGTCACCGGTTTCGGTGCGGATTGAGACTCGTCCGGAGGCTTACGCTCTCTACGAGAACTATCCCAACCCGTTCAACCCGGAGACGACGATCAAGTATCAGCTCCCGGATGCTGGTCAGGTCCGTCTGGAGGTTTACAACATGCTCGGTCAGGTCGTGAAGACGCTGGTGGACAACCAGTTCCAGAACGCCGGCCGGTATACCCTCCAGTGGGATGCCACCAACAACAGTGGGCAGCCCTTGTCCTCTGGTGTCTACTTCTACCGCGTCATTGCGGGCGGAGAGTTCCAGAGCCACAAGAAGATGCTCCTGCTGAAGTAGGCGGTAGTTTCGCGAGTAGGTGAGATGGGACCCTGCCATGTGCAGGGTCCCATCTCATTATTCCGCAGTGCGAACTTTCAAAGCTGATTTACAAGCCAAGGATAAAGAGGAGAGTTTCGGAATGCAGAGACTGCGCAGGGCAACTCCGATCGCCCTGGCCCTCTTCCTCGCACTGGTGAGCGGAGCTTTCGCTGGCGACAATGCAGGCGCAACTTTCTCGCTCACCAGTTCGTCGACGATTGCAGGGGTGGGGCCGGGAGAAACGGTCACGTTGGACATCGCCGGAAGCGGCTTTGTCGGTATCAAGAATTTGGATGTGTTCATCACAGTGTCCGATGGTTCCGGGTTCGATCTCGCATCATCGTCACTGACGGCGTTCACCGGATGGTTTGCACTGCCCGGACAGTTGGTGTCCGGCACCGACGATCAGGTCCGAGTCGGCGCTGCGCTCCTCGGGTCTGGAAGTGTAGATGGTGACGCCTCGTTTCAGGTCAGTCTTGTGACGTCAGCCGACTTCACGAGTGACACAGAGGCAACGATCACGGTCAGCCTGATCTCGGTTGGCCCGTCTTCGAGTGACCGTGATGAGTTTGACACAGATGCTCTCGGGCTGAGTGTCGGACTCAATCCCCCGGTCAGTGACCCCACGCTTTCGGCAGATAGTGCCACTGACGTCAGTGCGGACTTTTCCGCCGTCGGCGACGGTGACGCTGCTGATGATAGCGATGGTGAAGTCACATTCGCCGTTGTCTTTGCGGATGAGACAGGGGCTGCCGCAGCCGGCCAGGAAGTCACCTGGACCGTGGCCAACAATGGTGCCGAATCGATCTTCGTCCTAGGGGCTTCCGTCTCTGAGGTCGAGGCTGGCGATGAGGCCACCGTGAGTAGCACCAGCGGTGATGATGGCAGCAGTTCGATCACGCTGGACTCTGAGGGTGACAAGTTCGCCGGGAGCACGAGCGCTACGGTAACGGCGAGTACATCCGCCGACAACTCCGAGGGAACGACACTGGCGTTGAGTGCGGACTTCTCGGTCACGTGGGACGTTCCCGTGCCGGCTGAGCTGGCGAGCTTTGCTGCTGACGTGACCACTGACCAGCACGTGCAGTTGCAGTGGGCCGTTTCATCCCAGACGAACAATCTCGGCTGGGAGGTCTATCGCAGCGTGGATAATGATGTCTATGATCGTGTCAGTGGTCTCATCTCTGGCGATGGCACGAGTGACACGTTCCGCTCGTTCAACTTCCTGGATCAGGAACTGCCGGCGACGGACGTTGTCTATTACTATCTGCGACAGATTGACCTCAATGGAACGGCGACCCGTTCCAACGTGATTGAAGTCGCTCTGGCCCCGACGGCGGTCCTCGAACAGGCTCTGCCGTTGACCACAGCATTGGCGCAGAACTACCCGAACCCTTTCAACCCTGAGACGACCATTCAGTTCGATCTGGCCGTCGAGACGTCGGTGAGCCTGCGGGTGTTCGACATGACCGGTCAGGTCGTGCGGACACTTGTCGGTGAGAGCCTACGCGCTGGTACCTATACCGAGCTGTGGGACGGTACCAACGAACGGGGTGTGAAGGTGGGAAGTGGCGTCTACTTCTATGAATTGAAGGCGGGTGCCTTCAGTTCGAAGAAGAAGATGACCCTTCTGCAGTAGGAGTGTAGGCTCGGGTATTTTCGAGTCGGAAACGCTGAAGCCGCTGGGTCCACTGGACCCGGCGGCTTTTCGTTTCTGTAGCGGTCGTTGAGCTCCCATTGCCCCTCTTTTTTGCCCCGGCTATATTCGCGACAGATGGTTGGCGCTGAACACTTGCAAGGTTCTCTGCATAGATGAGGGTGGAGGTACTCTTTTTCGCCGGAGCCCGCGATAAAGTTGGTCAGCGAGCCATGGGGGTTTCGTTGGCCCCGGGAGCCACAGTTGAGAAGCTGTTGCAGCAGCTGAGTGATTCCTATCCGGGATTCTCTACCATGGCTGCCACGGCCCAGGTAGCTGTCAATGAAGAGTACGCGCCGAAGACACTGACACTGAAGGAGGGCGATGAGATCGCCGTCATCCCGCCTGTGAGCGGCGGTGCCTGCCAAGCTGCGTTCCGCGTCGTGGATCGAGAGATCCGACCAGAAGAGCTGCATGATGTGGTGCGTTGCGCTGGGGATGGAGCGGTCGTCACCTTTTCGGGGGTGGTGCGCGATCACTCCGGAAACACGCGGACATCGCATCTGTTCTACGAGGCATACGCTCCGATGGCTGAGAGGAAGATGGCTGATCTGGCGGCTGAGGCCCGCTCAAGGTGGCCCATCGGGGACGTGGCCATGCTTCACAGAGTCGGCCGACTGGAGATCGGCGAGATTTCGATCCTCTTGAGTGTTGCCAGTCAGCACCGTTGCGAGGCCTTCGAAGCCTGCCAGTTCCTCATCGATCGCCTGAAGGAGGAGGTACCGGTCTGGAAGAAGGAGGTGGGATCCGAAGGAGAGTACTGGGTGGAGGGACCCACCGGACGTCCTCCGACCGACCGCTGAGGCCCATGATATCGAATTTCAGCTGGGTGATCCCATGCAGGTTAGCTGGCTTTGGCGTGCTGTCGGCACCGACTGCCACGGACCTGCAGGATCTGCGCGAGCAGGGCATCGGGGCCCTCGTTTCTCTGACTGAGGCTTCTGTCCCGGATGATCTGGTTCTCGAGTCGGGCTTGCGGTATCGTCATCTGCCTGTCCCGGACATGCAGGCTCCATCGCTGGGTGAGATTCACCAGTTCGTGGCCTTCGTCGACGAGGCCCGCAACGAGGGTATGGCGACCGCTGTTCACTGTCTGGCAGGTCTCGGCAGGACAGGCACGATGTTGGCGTGCTATCTCGTACATGAGGGCAATCCTCCGGACAGCGCCCTGGCGCAACTTCGTGTTGACCGGCCTGGCTCGGTGGAAACTCTGTCCCAGGAACAGACCGTTTATGAATTCGCGCGTTCTCTCAGCGCATCTGGAGTCTCACCTGATCGGCGAGGAGAGGTCTGAACATGGATGCTCCGTATCCGAATTGCCTGAAGTGTCAGCAGGGAGTACTGGTGCCATTGTCGGACTATGGCAGGGATGGAGCTGCGATTCACTACAAGGCCTGGGTGTGCACGAGCCCTGACTGCGGTTACAACATCCGCATCGATAACGGCGAACTGAGTATTGGCAAGGAACTCAAGGAGTCCTACAAATAGTCGCGTGCATCATCGAATCGAGGACTAGATGCCACGTTGGCTGATGCGTGACTGGGGGGCCAAGCTGGGGGCTCTTCTTCTCGCCGCTGCCCTCTGGTTCCATGCGGCAACCGAGCACAGCTTCCGCCGGGAACTGAACGTTCCCCTTGTCATCGAAGACCCGATCGTGCCTGCCGGGGAGCCTGCCATCGTGCCGTCCAGCCCGGTGCCAGCCACCGTCCGCGTCGCCGTCTCAGGGGGTGGTAAGGATCTGCTCCGGACCTCCGGTGATGATTTTCTGCTTCGCCTGCGAGTGCCGGTCGCTGCCGCCGGAAGTCGTCTCAGCCTTCGACTCGGGCCGACTCAAGTGGAAAACCACACGGAACTGGAACTGTCCGTCGAGGAGGTGATCGCTCCTGCCGAACTCACGGTGATCGTGGATCACAGCCAAGAGCGGCGCGTTCCCGTTCGTCCTCGAATCGGTCTGCATCTGGCCGAGTCCTACACCCAGGTTGGTCGCGCCACACTCGACCCGGACTCGGTGGATGTCTCGGGGCCCGTCTCACACCTTCGCGAACTCGATGCAGTCTATACCGACAGTCTTCACCGCGAGGCAGTGCGGGAGGATATTGATCTCGAGCTGGCCCTCCACATCCCGGAGGGACGCCAGCTCAAGATGGGCAGAGATCGAGTGCGGGTTCTGATCAACATTCAGGAACTGGCCGAATACTCGATCCTCAACGTACCTGTGAGCGTCACCGGTGGCCCTCAGGATGCGGTGGCAGAGCCCTCTCGTGTCACGGTCCGTGTTCGCGGCGGGGCGGATCTTATCGGTGCTCTCGATCCAGAGAGCGATCTGCGTCTGACAGTCCAGTACGCGGCCGCCATTACAGATGAAGGTGGCCTGATCGCGGCCCGGCAAGATCGACTGTACGAGATCCGCCAGATCTTGCCCGCCCGCGCCACTGTCGGCTCTCGCTGACTCATTGATTGTTCTGGGACTCGAGACGTCCTGCGATGAGACGTCCGCCGCAATCCTGGCTGCAGACGGTCTCCGCTCACACGTGGTGCTTTCCCAGCAGGATCACGCTCGCTATGGTGGTGTCGTGCCGGAGTTGGCGTCCCGGGCGCACATCCGGACCGTCAGTCCGGTCGTTGAGCAGGCCTTGCGAGACGCCGGGATGCGGCTGGCCGACTGCGACGCTATTGCGGTTACCCACGGCCCCGGGCTGGTAGGTTCGCTCCTCGTAGGGGTCAACGCCGCCAAGGGCATGGCGTACGGCGCCAACCTCCGTCTGATTGGCATTCACCATCTGGAGGGCCACCTGTTCTCGGCCGGGATCGAGCGTTCACTCGAGCCCCCCTTTGTCTCACTTCTCGTCTCCGGCGGCCACACTGAGATCATCCATGTTCCCAAACTGGGAACATATCATCATCTGGGACAGACTCTCGACGATGCGGCCGGAGAGGCTTTTGACAAGGTGGCTCGCCTTCTCGACCTGTTACCCCCAGATCAGCACGTGGCCGGTGGTCGCGCCGTCGGAGATGCCGCCGAGATGGGAGATCCACAGGCCGTCGATTTTCCCCGGCCGCTACCGGAGAAGACGGGCCTCGATTTCAGCTTCAGCGGCCTCAAGACCGCTGTGCGCACGGAGCTGGCTCGGCTCGGAGGTCCCGGATCAGAGGAGGTCCGCAGGAATACGGCAAACGTCGCCGCCAGTTTTCAACAGGCTGTCATCGACGTACTGGTGACGCGGGTTCGCCAGGCGGCGGAACGCACAGGAGTCGATCGAGTCTCACTGGTCGGCGGCGTCGCCGCGAATCAGAAACTTCGTGCGAGCCTGCAACAGGCGATGGGCGAGTTGGGCGTGGATCTCTTCGTTCCGAGCCCGATCCTCTGTACCGACAACGCCGCGATGATTGCGGCGGCGGGACGCTTCCGCCTTCTCGCGGGAGAGCGCAGCGGCTGGCAGCTGGACGCGCATCCCCGACTGCCTCTGCCTGAGGCGCCCGCGCATGGGTGACCTTCTTGACACGGCCTTCCAGGTGGATGCCAGTTGGCCCTGGTTGCTGCTGTTGCCTCCCGTCGTGTGGTGCTGTCACTTCGCCTATCATCACACACGCCCGCCGGTCGCCGCGAGGCGCGTCAGCCTGCTGTGGTTGTTGAGAGGAACCAGCTTCTGCGTCCTCATCATGCTTCTGGCCGAACCGGTACTGTCGTATCTCGCTCGTCATGCCTTGCGTCCCGTGACTGTGACGCTCATCGACTCGAGCCCATCGATGGAAGTTGAGCGGAGAGGGTATACCCGGCTTGACCGGGTGCGGCAGGCGATGAACGACGGGTTGGGAACCCTTCTCGATGGACCGTTTCGCACCTTCTCTTCATCAGCCTACGACGTCGACCCGGACACGCTCGATCGGCTGCAGATATCAGGGCAGGCGACCGACCTCGCCGAGGCCCTGCGGTCCGCTGTCCGCGCCGTTCCCGATCGGCGCCTCCTCGCCGGGATCGTTTTACTCTCCGATGGTCGTCACAACCTCGGCGAGGATCCGGTACGGACCGCCGACGAGCAAGGTGTGCCGGTCTACGTCCTCGGACTGAGTTCGAACCGGACGCCGGACGATGTGCAGATCGTCGGGGTCGAGACAGAGGGTCCCATCTTTGCCGGTAGTTCGACTCGGCTGCAGGTTCGTCTGCGCAACTGGGGATTCCAGGACAGCAGTGTCGTGGTGCGCCTCGACGAGAATGACGAGGCTCTCGGTCAGAAGGATCTACGGCTCGGTGCGGATGGTCAGCTTCAGCTCGTGGAGTTGCAGGCGCCCCCCATGAGTGCGGGACCCCATCTGTTACGCGTGACAGTCGTCCCCATCGACGGCGAACTCACGCCGCACAACAACCAGTCCCTGCTCTCGTTACGGGTCCAACAGAAGCGCCTCCGGGTCCTTTTGGTCGCCGACCGACCGGCCCCCGAGTCTGCCTTTGTCGGCCGCCTCCTGGCGGCGGATTCGACGTTGCGAGTCGAACGATATGTGCTCCGGGACGGGCGTGGCTTCTACGGCACAACTCCCTTCCCCGAGGATCTCGGCGCGTTTGATGCGCTGGTACTGCTCGAGCCCTCCGAACTGACGGGAATCCTGTCTCCTGGCAGGTTGCGGGCATACGTCGCCGGTGGGGCCGGATTGCTGGTCCAAGCCACGGGATCCGGCGGCACACCCGCCGGGTTGGCCGATCTGCTGCCGATCATGGCAGGTTCGGCTGTCGCCGGCCTCCACGACCAGGAACCCCTACGACTCGAACGGCGAGCAAACCATCATCCCGTGGGGCGTGGCATGGTCGTCGCAGATGGGGCTGGGGACCCATGGCAGAGACTGCCGCCGCTGCTGGCGCGCGCCCCCCGGGGACGCCTCAGGCACTCTGGAACCGCGTTGTTGGCAGCGTCCACCGGCGACCCCGTGGTGGCGACGAGTACTGTCGGTGCTGGCAGAATCGTGCATGTCGTGGGCTCAGGATTCTGGCGCCTGAATCTGTTTGACCGGGGGAGTGGCGACGGGCGGACCACCCCGACCCTGTGGCGAGATGCCGTCCACTGGCTGGCCGCTGCTGAACCCGTTGGCCGTGTACGGGCCTCCACCGAACAACCTTTCTATCCCTCAGGCGCTCCGGTTACGGTCGTGGTCGAGGTCCATGACAAACTGAACGCGCCTCTCCAGAGAGCACAGGTTGAATTATCCCTGGAGCCCGCCGGGAGCCGAGTCCTTCTGGAGCCGCAGCGGCCAGGGCACTACCGCACAACTTTCTCCGGGTTGGCAGCCGACTCCTACACGTTCCGCGTGACGGCCCGTCACGGTGTCGCCGAGATCGGTCAGAGCGTGGGGACCTTCGTTGTCGAAGGCCATACCGTCGAATCCGGTGATCTACGCGCCGACCCTGAGATGCTCGCTACCATCGCCCGGGCAAGTGGCGGCCAATATCGCGATATAGAGCAATGGGGCGAACTGGCTCACTTCCTGCAACCGAGACCAACCATCGTCCATCAGCAGCGCCGACTTGGTGCGGAGATCAGGCACGTCGCCTGGCTGGTATTGCTGACCGGGCTGCTGACGTCAGAGTGGATCCTGCGCAAGCGCTCGGGGATGTTGTGAAGTGAAGTTCGCCAGGCAGGTGGTCCTCGTTCTGGTACTGCAAGGTCCGGGACTCGTCGAATCTCAGGTCCGGCTGAGCGAAGTGATGGCCGACCCTCCCGGCAGTGAGAGCCACGACGAATTCGTCGAACTGTCAAACATCGGGCTCGACACTCTGGATCTTGCGGGCTGGCAACTCGGCGACGGCGAGGAACTCGATCGCATCGCCGATGCGGGAGAGGGGACCAGATTGGCTCCGGGAGCGATGGCGCTCGTCCTTGATGGCTCCTACAAAGGAGCGTCCACGACGTATGAATCGGTGCAGGAGCTGGCGAGAATCGTTACTATTGAGGACCGGGCTTTCGGAAGGGGGGGATGGTCCAACTCAACTCCCGAACGAGTGCTGGTCGTAAGTGCTGCGGGCGATACGGTCGACGTCCTGACCTACGATCCCATGGCCGGACGTCCAGGGCACTCCTGGGAACGGCAACACGACGATCTGGCCTGGCAGCTGTCGCTGCAGATTGGCGGGACGCCCGGGCGCCCGAACAGCGTCGACCAGACACCGGCCATGGCGGGCAAGATCGATCTGGAGGTGTCGCCCGATCCCTTCGCCGAGCGGCTGCAGATCCGCTGCCGGTTGCCGGCCGCGCCGGCGCTGCTGTCGGTTCGGATCTACGATGCAGAGGGCATTCTCGTGGCGCGTCTGCGCCAGTGGGAGCCGGCAGCCCTGGAGGAGATCGTACACTGGGACGGTCGCCATGAGGACGGCAGGATCTGTGCCCCGGGTCTGTATGTCGTAGCCGTTCAGTCCAGCGCCCAGGGACGGGTTGTCCACGGAAAGGCAGTCGTGGCCCGGCAGTAGCAGCATCGATGGTCTGACACCGGCGATCCCCCTCGCCTGTGGCAGTTCACTCCAGACACCAGTATGGCAGTCCCCGCTGTCCCTAACGCCGCGTCGCACGTCCGCAGGCTTGTGACGATCTCAAGGATATGACCGAACTCGCAGAGCGCTTCATCGCGGGACGCAAGGGATCGCAGATCTCGGGCGTTCTACTCACCGCCGCTGGCATATTCCTGTTCGTCAGCCTCGTCTCGCACACGAGTTTCGACCCGCCGAACTCGAGCCAGTCTGTCAACGGCACGATCAACTGGGCAGGCCAGGTCGGGGCTCACGTTTCGTATGGTCTGTTCACAGCGGTCGGACTCAGCGCCTACGCGCTTCCTCTGCTGGCCCTGCTGTGGGGATGGAATCGACTGCGGCGCCGGGATGTCCGTCCGGATGCCCTGCGAACGGCAGGTCTCGTCGGTGTGGCCGCCTTCCTGTCGATCGCGTCGGGACTGCCTACCTGGTCTACCTACACGACCTTTGAGCTGGGCGGTTGGCTGGGAACCTGGACGACGAGCTCGGTGCTCGTTCCCTACACAGGCCGAGTGGGTTCCACGATTCTGCTGTCCTCACTGCTGCTCGCATCCATCCTGCTCGTCACCGATCTCGATCCGCGTCGGCTGCTCCAGCTGCTGGCCCGCATCGGTCACCACCTGGCCACCGGGTTCAGCCGCGCCGTGACAGCGGTTCGGTCCGTGCAGCTGCCGTCATGGTGGCGTCCTGGTGAGCCGGACGATTCCGAGCCCGAGGAAGACGACGAGGATGATTCGACGGAAACGACACTGCCGGTGGAGCGTCTGCCAACCATCAGCATGGATGAGGAAATCGGCGCTGAACCTGCACCCGTCGCCGCGGCTCCGGTGGTTCGCCCCATGTCCAAACAGCCAGCCCCGAAGGCGAATGGCAATGGTGCGTCAAGAAAGCATGATGACGATGCCGGCAAGGCAAAACCGCGCAAGAAGGGAGGGCGCTACAAGGTTCCTGTATTCACCTTGCTGGATCCAGTGCCGAACGACAGAGGCGAGATGGATCGGGAGGCCCTCCTGGAGAATGCCCGCATCCTTGAGGAGGCCCTGGCCAACTTCGATGTCATGGGCAAGGTCGTGGAGGTGAGTCCCGGACCTGTCGTGACGCGCTACGAGGTCGAGCCCGGAGCGGGCGTGAAGGTCGGACGGATCGCCGCCCTTGCAGATGATCTGGCTCGTGTCATGAGCGCCCAGGGAATACGGATCCAGGCGCCGGTGCCGGGCAAGTCCGTGGTCGGCGTCGAGATCGCCAACCAGCATCGAGAGACGGTGTATCTTCGCGAGGTCATCGACTCGCCGGTGTTCAAGAAAGCGGAGTCCGTCATCACGATGGCCCTGGGAAAGACGATTTCCGGCGAGAATCACGTCACCGATCTGGCAAAGATGCCTCACCTGCTGGTGGCAGGGGCAACGGGGGCTGGCAAGAGCGTCTGTATCAACGGTCTGATCTGCAGCATTCTGCTCCGGGCTACGCCAGACCAGGTGCGGCTGCTCATGGTTGACCCCAAGGTTGTGGAACTGACGATGTACAACGACATCCCTCATCTTCTCGTGCCCGTCATCACGGAGCCGAAGAGGGCCTCCGAAGCACTCAAGTGGGCCGTGGCCGAGATGGAGTCGAGGTATCAGTCACTGGCCCGGATGGCGGTGCGCAACCTGGCCGACTACAACGCCAAGGTCGAGAAGGTCATCGCCGAGCGAGAAGCGGCTGGTGACGCCGGGGCTGAGACGGATGACGCCGCAGCCGGCGAGGAACTGCGTCCATTGCCCTTCATCGTCATCGTTATCGACGAGTTCGCCGATCTCATGCTGACGGCTCCAGCAGATGTGGAGACGTCCCTGATGGGCCTGGCACAGAAGTCGAGAGCTGTGGGAATCCACATTATCCTCGCCACGCAGCGTCCATCGGTGAACGTCATCACCGGCGTCATCAAGGCCAACTTTCCGTCCCGCATTGCTTTCCAGGTCGCCTCCAAGATCGACTCGCGTACGATTCTCGATATGAACGGCGCCGAACGCCTCCTCGGTCGTGGTGATATGCTGTTTCTACCGGGCGGGCAGGGCGAGCCCATCCGGATCCACGGCGCCTTCATATCCGGTGAGGAGACCGAGCGTCTGGTCGAGAAGATCAAGGAGAGCGGCTACGAGGCAGAAGACGTCGAGGTCTTCGCCGAACGTGGGGACGCCGGGGGAGAAGCCAGCGATCGTGACGAACTGTTCGAAGAGGCGGTGGCGATCGTGCTGGACTCCAAGCAGGCCAGCACCTCCTTCCTGCAGCGCCGCATGAAGGTTGGTTACTCGCGGGCCGCCCGTCTCATGGATGAACTGGAGTTCGCCGGCATCGTCGGTCCCGCCGAGGGGGCCAAACCCCGGGAAATCCTCGTGGAGTCCGGGGTCAGCGCCTACGCGGAGGAAGAGGACCTGACGTGAGAGATAGGGTCCGACTGTGTCGCTGGTTCCTCCTGTTCCTCCTGTTCGCCCTGCTGCTCCCGGCCGCGGCAGGGGCGATCACCGGCGCTGAGGTCATCGAGCGCATGCAGGACCGATTTGCCGACGCCAAGTCCTACGAGGCGCGCTTCGAGAAACGCTTCTTCTGGGCCGTTCTTGACAAGAGCATGTCCCGCGAGGGACGTATCTACACCCGTCGTCCGGGGCAGTTCCGCGTGGAGGTCGAGGATGGCGATCTCGTCGTCGCTGACGGCAAGACGATCTGGGCCTATAACAAGGCGAACGAACAGGTCATCATCTCCCACTACCAGGGAGAGCTGCGTACCCCGTGGGAAATCCTGGTGCAATACACCGAGGGCTACCGACCTGTGGCGGTGAAAGAATCGCGTCTGGATGGCCGGGAAGTGTATGAGTTGACACTGCAGCCGCGGGAGACCATGGCCGCCCATCTGCGGCTCAAGCGTATGCGCGTCTGGATCGAGCGCAAGGACTGGAACCTGCTGCGTGTGGAACAGGTCGAGGCCAACGACGACGTCCGAACCTATGTTCTGAGCGACCATAGGAAGAACAAGAAGATGAAAGATGACCTCTTCGAGTTTCTGCCTCCTGCGGGCGTCCAGGTGATCGACCAGCGGAGACAGCCTGAGGGATCGTGAGTCTTCGCCATCTCTGCCTGACTGTGGTGATCTGTCTGCTGGCGGCCTTACCGGCCTGGTCCGCCGATCCCGCATGGGTGTTTCTGTCTGAGAAGATCGATACTGATGGTCACCGAGTGCGGTGGCAGGACGATTCTGCTGGACTCGACGAGCTCCTCGATCTGCCCTTGAACGACAGGTATGTTCAGGCCGTCAGAGCCACGGGGGCCCGTGTGCGGCAGCGGTCTCGATGGCTCAATGCCGTCAGTGTGACGGCGACAAGCGCGCAACTGCAGAGTCTGCGCGACCTTCCCTTTGTGCAGGACGTGCGACCCGTCCGAGTTCTGCGTCGGGTACCCGACAGGGAATCCACGAACCGTCAGACCGCCCCACGGAGACTGGCATCTCCCAGCTACGGGGAGTCCTTCGAGCAGACCGCTGCGGTGGGTGCCCACCTGCTCCACGACCGGGGTGTCATGGGCCAGGGTGTCCGCATCGCCCTGATAGACGCCGGGTTCAACTGGCAGGACCATGAGGCGTTCGCTGGTACCGACATCATCGCTGTCCACGACTTTCTGAACGACGATGACGACGTGGGGGACGAGCTCGATGAGCCCGTGACCGGGAATGAGGTCGAGACCGGCCAGAACCAGCATGGAACCGAGGTCCTCAGTGTTGTGGGCGGATATGACCCCGGACGTCTGGTAGGTATTGCACCCGAGGCGGAGTTCCTTCTTGCCAAGACGGAGGATGCCCGGTTGGATGAACGCGGGATCGAGCGCGATCCCGCCACGGAGGAGGACCGCTGGATCGCTGCCATCGAATGGGCCGACAGTCTCGGCGCCCAGGTGGTCAACTCCTCTCTGGGCTATACCACCTTCGATGACGGTACGGGGTATGCGTACTCCGACCTGGATGGCAGTACGGCACTGACAACGCTCGCTGCCGAGATCGCCGTGGCCCGCGGGATCGTCGTCGTCGTCTCCGCCGGCAATGAGGGCAACACCCAGTGGCACTACATCACCGCGCCCGCGGATGGCCCGGGCGTACTTGCCGTCGGCGCTGTCCATCCTGTCAACGCCAGCCTGGCACAATTCAGTTCCAGAGGGCCGACGGCGGATGGTCGGATCAAACCGGATGTCGTCGCCCCAGGTCAGCAGATCGTCACGGTCAGCGGCCTGGGAGCCGGGGCTGGGGCCGAACCTTTCAGTCTGCGGGAGTACCGGCGGCTCAGCGGCACCTCTTTCTCTGCCCCCATCGTCAGCGGTGCCTGCGCGCTCCTGCTGCAGCTGCACCCGGATTGGTCCCCAGCACAGGTAGCGGAGGCCCTGCGCAGCACGGCCACCGATCTCGGCCCGGCCGGTCCGGATACGCTCTTTGGCTGGGGCATGATCGACGTGGCCCGAGCCAGTGGTCTCGAGGCGATCGTGCCGGACCACAACCTGGCCTCGGCGCCCTTCCCGAATCCGGTGAGAGGCGCGTCGCCAACGGTTCATTTTCCCCTGGCACTTCAGGTCGCCGAGGATGTCTCCGTGTCGCTGTTCGCCGTAGACGGAGCCCTTGTGGGTGGCGTAGAAGCCCGCCGTCTGCCCCCCGGTGACTACTCGTCTGCCGGACTGGCCCCCAGATGGGTCGTACCCACACATCTGGCCGACGGCATCTATCTCTACGTGCTGACGAGCACAAGCCTCCGCCGCACCGGTAAGATCGCCATTCTGCGGGCTCGCTGACGTCCGGTTGCCATGGCCCCCGGGGGGGTGAGCGAGTACTTTGTTGCCGTGGGAAATCCTGTGACGACAACCCCCTCCCAGAGAGAGCCGCGGCGCCGCTGATGGCCAACTACCGAGCCAAGCACCGGCGCCGAATGCGGACCCTGAACCGTGTGGTACTGATGTGCTGCGCGCTGTTTCTACCGTTGTATCTGGCCATCAGGCTTACCGGGGGTTCGGCACAGAAGCTGGAAGAATTGCCCGAGCTTCTCAGCCGCATCAAGACGCCCATCGTCTGGCAGGTACCTGAGGACGGAGTTCGTTACGAGAGATTCTTCCACGGGTATCCTGAGGAGGGCAACAAGTACGTCGTCGTCAGAGTACAGATGGAAGCGCGCATGCAGATCGGCTACGAGATCGTTCCTCAGTGCTTCCAGCTGGCGGACGATACGGGGGTCTACCACTATCCGAAGTCCCACTCTCCGATGTTCATCCATCTCGGCGGCAGTTTCCAACTCGACCAGGACGATACGCTGGACGAGGAACTGCTCTTCGAGATCCCTGAGAGCGCAAGCTCTGAACGACTCACGTTCGAACGTTACCAGGAATAGGACAGCGCCATGGCCACACTCCACGAGATGATTTCCGAATGTCACGAACGCCTGGAACGGTTGCGAGGATATCTTTGACGTCGAACCACGACGCCAACAGCTGAGTGAGCTGGAAGAACAGATGGGACAGAGTGATTTCTGGAACGACCGGCAAAGGGCCGAGTCGGTGTCCCGCGAAGCGCGTGCACTGCGCGCGGTCATTGAGCCGTTCGACGCGCTCCAGCAACGTCTCACCGATCTCAGCGAGTTGCACGAGATGAGCCTCGAGGAGGGAGACGAGGATTCCCTCGCTGAGCTGGCGGCCGACGTACCTCCCGTCGTCGACCAGATCGACCAGATGGAGTTTCTGGCGATGTTGTCCGACGAGGATGACTCGAAGGACGCCATCCTTGAGATCCACCCCGGGGCGGGGGGCACGGAAGCGGCGGACTGGGCAGAGATGCTGATGCGTCTCTACCATCGCTGGATCGAGCGCCGCGAATTCGGGTCAGAGGTCATGGACCTTCAGCCCGGAGACGAAGCCGGTATCAAGTCCGTCACGATCGAGGTGAAAGGGCAATACGCCTATGGGTATCTCAAAGCCGAGGCGGGAGTTCATCGGCTCGTGCGGATTTCACCCTTCGATGCCAACAAGAGACGACATACCTCCTTTGCCAGCGTCTTCGTCTACCCGCAGGTGGACGAGATGCCGGATGTGGAGTTGCGGGACGAAGACCTGCAGATCGATGTCTACAAGGCGGGAGGCGCCGGAGGCCAGCACGTCAACAAGACTTCCTCTGCCGTGCGTATGACCCACCTGCCAACCGGGATTACGGTGTCGTGTCAGAACGAGCGTTCTCAATTGAAGAACAAAGGCACCGCCCTCAAGGTGCTGACGGCACGCGTCTACGACTACTACAAGCAGGAAGAGCTGAAGAAGATGGAAGAGGTAGAGAGTACGAAGATGGCCATCGACTTCGGCAGCCAGATTCGCTCTTACGTCTTTCAGCCCTACACACTGGTGAAGGACCATCGCACGGGGCACGAGTCAGGCAACGTGCAGGCCGTGATGGATGGTGATATCGATGGCTTCATCGAGGCCTTCCTGACAGCGGGGCAGGCGAAGTAAGAACCATGACGTACGAGCTGTTCGTCGCCAGGCGCTACCTGAAGTCAAAGCAGCGTTCCGGATTCCTCTCCGTCATCAGCTTCATCGCTGTGGGTGGTGTGATTCTGGGCGTGGCAGCTCTGGTGATCATGCTGTCGGTGACGAATGGTTTCTCCGGTGAGGTGAAGAATCGCCTCATCGGCATGAACGCCCACGTCAGCGTCGGCCGGCACCATGGAACCGCAATCGACAGCCCCGATACGCTCATCGAGCACCTGGCGCAGATGCCTGGCGTCCAGGGAACGGCGCCCATCGTCGAGGGCAAGCTGATCATCGCTACGGACAACGAGCAGACAGATGGCGTTGTCCTATGGGGAATCGATCCGGCGACGTTTGCCGATGTCTCCGACCTGCCGACACATCTGCAATACGTACCGGAGCAGTTCGTTTTCGATCCACCAGATGACAAGGATCCAGGCATCGTCATCGGGGCCTCACTGGCCAATCGCCTCCGCATCGGTCTCGGGGATCGCGTCTATCTCCTGTCGCTGCAGAAAAAGCCCCTGGAGGAAGTGCTGATGGACGGCCTCACGCCGAAGATCCATCCCTTCGTCGTCACCGATCTGTTCGCCAGTGGCATGTACCACTACGACGATACGTTCGCCTTCATCGCCATCGACGAGGCGCGCCGTGTGCTGGCGATGGAAGGCGTGTCCGCCATCCATGTACGGCTCGATGACCTCGATGGGGCAGTGGATCTGCGACGTCAACTCGACTCGGATCTCGGGTACCCCTACTACGTCTCAGACTGGACACAGCAGTTCCCCGAGCTGTTCCGCTGGATGGAGCTGGAGAAGATCGTCATCTTCATCGCCCTGAGCCTGATCATCGTCGTCGCCGCCTTTAACGTCATGTCGATCCTGACGATGTCGATCCTGATCAAGACGCCCGAGATCGGTATCCTGCGGGCTATGGGCGCCCGAGCCCGCGGGATCGGACGTGTCTTCGTCTTCCAGGGCCTGTTCATCGGCGTCTTCGGGACACTCCTGGGGTGCGTGATCGGGCTCGTGATCTGCGTCGTACAGGATCGCTTTCAGGTGATTTCGATTCCGAGTGATATCTACATCATCAGCTCCCTGCCCGTAGATATGCAGATCCTCGATTTCCTCGCCGTGTCGATCATGAGTGTGGTCATCTGCCTGCTGGCAGCGGCCATCCCGGCGCGCAGGGCGGCTACCCTCGAGCCGGTCGAAGCCATCCGCCACATTATGTAAGAGCCATGGAAACCGTCCATACGATGGAAGCAGATTCGGAGGGAGCCGCCGCCACGGGGGTGATCCTGCACGCCGAGGATCTCAGAAAGGTCTTCCGTACCGGCGGGCAGGATCTCGAGGTGCTCCACGGCGTCAGCGTGCTCCTGCATGAAGGCGAGACCGTGGCGATCACTGGGGCCTCCGGTGTGGGCAAGAGCACCTTGCTGCATATCCTCGGGGCTCTCGACCGGCCCACGGAGGGCCGGCTGCAGATCCGCAACGTGGATGTTCTCGGGCTTGACGACGACGAGCGGGCAGAATTTCGCTGCAGACACGTCGGCTTTGTATTCCAGTTTCACAACCTGCTGCCCGAATTCACCGCCCTGGAAAACGTCATGATGCCGGCGCTGATCGCCCGCCATGCCGACGGGCTGGAGGCCCGGGCACGAGAGCTTCTGGAGCGGGTCGGACTCGGGCACCGGCTCGAACACCGACCGGGCGAGCTGTCCGGAGGAGAGTGTCAACGGGTGGCCGTTGCTCGCGCTCTCGTCATGCGGCCGGAACTCGTGCTTGCCGATGAGCCGTCAGGCAATCTGGACCATGAAGCCAGCCGCCGTCTTCACGATCTACTTCGCGAACTGGCTCGTGACGAGAATCAGGCATTTCTGGTGATGACCCACGATCGGGACCTGGCAGCCAGTCTCGACCGCACGGGTCACATCGACTCCGGTCGACTGGATCTCTGCTGACGCCATGATCTGTGACATCTGCAACGAGAACGAGGCCACTATCGAGTTCACCGCCGTGGCGGGGAACGAAAAGAAGACGCTGCACCTGTGTCCGCAATGCTCGAGACAGGAGAGTGAAAAGCAGGCCGACGCCACCGGGACGAAGCTGACACCCGGGAAAGTGACGGCCGCAAAGAACGTGAACGTCGTCATTGGCCACCTCACCGGCACGGAAGCGCAGAAGAGCCCCTGTACCGGGTGTGGCATGACCTATGAGGAGTTTCGCAAGATCGGCCGTCTGGGGTGTCCTCAGTGCTACGAAGCCTTCGGTCCCTCATTGCGCCGACTGTTGAAGCGGATCCATGGATCCGACGCCCACGTCGGGCGTGGTCCGCGTTCGCCCGAGGCCGGGAGTCAGCCGGCGTCGGGGGCCGCGGCACCTCAGGGACTCGAAGAGCTGCGTCAGGCACTACACGCCGCTGTTGATGCCGAGGAGTACGAACGTGCGGCGGAGATCCGTGATCGGATCGCCCAACTGCCGGGTCAGGAGGATGAGTGAAACTCGACTCGCTGATACGGACGGCGCCGAGCTGGATGAGCGGTGACGACGACGCCTCCGGTATCGTCATCAGCTGCCGCGCTCGCCTGGCGCGCAATCTGGCGCGGTTTCCTTTCGCCTCGCGTATTACGCAACAGCAGCAGCAAGAGGTGATCGACGAGGTCCTGGCAGCAGCCAAGACGAGCCGCTCGATGCGCACGGCGACCTACTTCGGGATGAGCGTACTCGACGGCAACGAGCGTCGCGTGCTGGTCGAACGACACCTCATCAGCCCGGCCCTGGCGGATGAAAAGGGCGAGCGAGGGGTTCTGTTCAATCAGGATGAGTCCCTGAGCGTGATGATCAACGAAGAGGATCATCTGCGTCTGCAGGCGATCTCGCCGGGAACAGGGGGGAGGGAGGCCTTTGCCGCCGTCTGCTCGCTCGACGATGAGCTGCTCAACGCCGTCGAGTGTGCTCACGATTCACGTCTGGGGTTCCTGACGGCCTGTCCGACGAACACGGGAACGGGTCTGCGCCTGTCTACCCTCATCCATCTGCCGGCTCTGGTTCTGACAGAAGACATGGAGCGGGTTTTGCAGGGGTTGGGGCAGTTGTCCTTCACCGTCAGGGGAGTGTACGGAGAAGGATCGAATGCGGCAGGAAATCTCTTCCAGATATCGAACCAAGCGACCCTTGGGCCGTCGGAAGAGAGTATCCTCGAAGAGCTGATCCGCATCACAGACCAGTTGATCGAGTTCGAACGTGAGGCCCAGCAGTCGCTGACAAAGGAGGCCCGCGGACAGGTTGAGGACAAGGTATGGCGCGCTTTTGGTCTACTGTCCCACGCCCGCATCTTGACGAGCCAGGAGTTCATGAACCTGCTCTCGGCCGTGAGACTCGGGTGCACGTTGGGGCTGGTGACGGGGCTGCCTTCCAACTTCCTCAATCACCTGATGATCGCTACTCAGCCATCCCATCTGCGGGCCGAGGCCGGTCGCAGTCTGACGCCGGCCGAGAGGGACCTGCGCCGGGCTGATCTGGTGCGAGAAAAAATGTCGGAAGTCATGAATTCATAAGTACTTGCGCGATTTGAGTGGACCCTGGAGCCAGCTTGACACTACCAGGGCCCCTGTGTAGTTTGAGCTTAGGCTATTCATCTGGAGGTCTCGGTACATGAACAACATGTTCACCGATGGTGTGAAGCGTGTCATGCAGTATGCGCGCGAAGAATCAGCACGCCTCGGACACAACTATATTGGCACCGAGCACCTGCTCCTCGGCATCATCAAGGAGGGCAAGGGCAAGGCCGTCACCGTCCTGACGAATCTCGGGCTCAACCTCGAGACAGTGAAACAGTCCGTCGAGGACTACGTGGCTACCTCGGGTGGCACCATGACGATCGGCGAGGTCCCCTTCACTCCCAGGGCCAAGCAGATCCTCGAGGTGGCAGCCAACGAGGCCAAGGAGATGAAGACGCAGTTCGTCGACGTCGAGCACCTCCTGCTGGCCCTGCTCAAGGACAAAGAGGGTGTGGCAGCCCAGATTCTGGCAGCCTTCGGCGTCGATTACAAGAGTGCCATGGAAGAGACCGTTGCCGTTCTTGAGGGCAAGACGACGGGTACGAAGGAGAAGGGGAAGAAGAGCAAGACTCCCTTCCTGGATCACTTCGGCCGCGATCTCACGCAGATGGCGCGGGAAGGCAAGCTTGATCCCGTCATCGGCCGAGAGAAAGAGATCGAGCGCGTCACGCAGATTCTGTCTCGCCGCAAGAAGAACAATCCGATTCTCATCGGTGATCCGGGTGTGGGCAAGACGGCCATCGTCGAAGGCCTGGCGCAGCGCATCGTCGAGAAACGTGTGCCCCAGATTCTGCTCGACAAGCGTCTTGTCACGCTCGATATGGGTGGTGTCGTGGCCGGTACCAAGTATCGAGGCCAGTTCGAGGAACGGATCAAGGCCGTGCTCAACGAACTGCAGCAGAACCCCGATGTCGTCATCTTCATCGATGAGTTGCACACCATCGTCGGAGCCGGTAGCGCGGAAGGCACACTCGATGCCTCCAATATGTTCAAGCCTGCCCTGTCGCGTGGTGAACTGCAGTGTATCGGGGCGACAACTCTCGACGAGTATCGCAAGTACATCGAAAAAGATGGTGCTCTGGAGCGTCGCTTCCAATCGATCATGGTCGAACCCCCTTCCGTGGCGGACACGATCGAAATCGTCAAGGGGCTGCGGTCCAACTACGAGAGCCACCATCACGTCACTTTCTCGGACGAGATCGTCACCTACGCTGTGCGTCAGTCCGATCGCTACATCGCCGACCGTTACCTGCCCGACAAGGCGATCGATATCATCGACGAGACAGGTTCGAGGGTCCACCTGGCCCGTCTGAGTCCACCAGATGAAATCGGGGTCCACGAGGCCGAGATCCAGGAGATCGACCGGAAGAAGATCGAGTGCTCTGAGAAACAGGAGTTCGAAGAGGCCGCCCGTTTGCGCGACGAGGCGCACAGCCTGCGCGAGAGTCTGCAGCAGAAACGCCGGGCCTGGGAAGAGGAGGTACGCAACGAGGTCGTCGAGGTCACCGAGGACGACATCGCTGAAGTGATTTCCTCCGTCACCGGGGTCCCCATGCAGCGCCTGGCCGCCAGTGAAACGGAGCGGTTGCTCGCCATGGAGGGGGAACTCCAGAAGCAGGTCGTGGGTCAGGAAAAGGCGATCTCCATGGTCTCCAAGGCGATACGCCGCAGCCGGGCCGGTCTGCAGGATCCCAAACGCCCGATCGGCTCGTTCTTCTTCCTTGGGCCGACAGGCGTCGGCAAGACCTACATGGCGGCGAAGCTGGCCGAGTTCCTCTTCGGTGACGAGGAAGCTCTCATCACCGTCGATATGTCCGAGTACATGGAGAAGTTCACCGTCTCCCGTCTCATCGGGGCGCCGCCCGGGTATGTCGGTTTCGACGAAGGTGGCCAACTGACCGAGCGCGTCCGGCGTCGCCCGTACTCCGTCATTCTTCTCGACGAGATGGAGAAGGCCCATCCGGACGTGTTCAACATCCTCCTGCAGATTCTGGACGAGGGACGGTTGACCGACAGCACCGGACGCAAGGTCGATTTCCGCAATACAGTGCTGATCATGACCTCCAACGTCGGTACTCGCGAAGTCGGTTCCGGCGGTGTCCTCGGATTTGGCAAGACCGACGATGAGTCGATGCAGGCCATGATGGAAGAAAAAGTCAACGATGCAATGAAGAAGGCCTTCAATCCGGAGTTCCTCAATCGCATCGACGACACCGTCATCTTCCACGCTCTCACACGGGAAGATATCGCGCTCATCATCGATATCTTCCTCGAGGAGTTCAAGACACGCCTCATCGACCGCGACATTCAGGTGCGAGTCACTCCTGGCGCCAAGAGTCTGATCGCCGAGAAGGGTTTCGATCAGCAATATGGGGCAAGGTATCTGCGGCGTACCGCGCAGAAGTTGCTCGAAGACCCACTCGCCGAAGAGATCCTGCAGGGGAATTTCGGCGAGGGCAGCCGCATCCGTGTCACCAAAAAGGGCGATGCTCTGGTCTTCGATGATGAGAGGGACGCGACCGCCGCCGAGACGGCAGAAGAGAAGAAGCCCGAGGCGGCCAGCTAGAGCCGTCTCCCACCAGCGCCGAGCCGAACCCGGTTCGGCGTAAACGAAACACAAGCCGCTCTATCACGAGGTCTCATCGATAGAGCGGCTTTTTCGGCTTTCTGCTCGCCACGCCGACCGGATTGTCGAAGGTGCATCGGATTCATCCGGCCGTTGGCCGGACAAACGGAGGCTCTCCGAAGATGTATGAAGCTCGCAGCCGCTATTCCGAACGTCTGGGTACGTTCCTGTTCTGCGTCCTGCTGGCTGTGCCTTGTCTGGCACAGACCACGGTCCAGGAAGTCGAAATCCGTGGTGACTTCAAACGCGTGGCTGAATCGCTGATCCGGTCTACGATCGGCCTGCAACCGGGTGTTGAACTCTCCCAAGAGAACGTGCAGGAAGCGGTTCGCGCCCTTCAGGGCCTTCACGTATTCTCCGATATTCAGCTCTATGCCGACGACAGTGAGGCCGGCCCCGGCGTCAAGCTGATCGTTGTCGTCCGCGAGCACCCCTCACTCGAAGGGGTCCGCTTCAAGGGCAACAAGGAAATCAAAGAGAAGGACATGAAGGAGGCCGTCGGTCTTGTCGCCGGCCAGGTGGTCGCACCAAAGGACGTGGCTCGCGGCCGTCAGCGCATTCTGGAACTCTACAGCGACAAGGGGTACCTGCGGGCCCAGGTCGAGGGCCAGCTGTTCGATGCGGACGAGGAGGGGACCGTTTTCGTGCAGTTCGATATCGACGAGGGTGACAAGGTCAAGATTGCGGCGGTGAATGTCATTGGCAATAAGGCCATCGACAGTGGCAAGATTCGCAAGCAGATGGAGACGAAACCGAAACGCTGGTGGCGCAAGGCAGAATTCAAGGCCGATATCTACCAGGAGGACAAGGAGCGTGTCCTGGCCTTCTACCGGTCGGAGGGATATCAACAGGCCAGGATCGCTCGCGATTCGATCTATTACGACGATTCCCGTCGGCGCCTGTTCATCGACCTCGAGATCGAGGAGGGCGAGCAGTATTTCGTCGGCGACGTAACGTGGGAAGGTAACGAGCTCTTCGGGGCAGAGGAACTGGCCGGACAACTCAGAGTCGGCGAAGGGGACGTCTTCCAGTTTTCCTCACCAGAGCTCGCCTACCTGGCCAAGTCCGCCTACTATGAGCGTGGGTATCTGGACACCGAAATCATCCCCCGCGAGACGATCCGGGGCGACAGTATCGACGTTTCCTTCCAGGTGTTTGAGGGAGAACCCTGGAAGATCCGTAGAATCGATTTCACCGGGAATGTGAAGACCCGCGAGAAGGTCCTTCGCCGTGAGGTCGCACTGCTCCCGGGAGATGTGTTCAAATCGAGCCAGCTCGAGGAGAGCCAGCGCCGACTGTATATGCTGGGGTACTTCAAGGACGTGCAGTTCCAGCAACACGCCACGCCGTCGGTAGACGATGACAAGTTCATCGATCTGGCCTTCAGCGTTGAGGAGCAACGCACCGGGGCCGCCTCCATGGGCGCCGGATACAGCGATCGCGACAAGCTCGTAGGAACCATCGGACTGCAGGTTCCAAACTTCCGTGGCATGGGGCAGAACCTGGACTTCAGCTGGGAATTCGGCACCCGCCGCGAACAGTTTCTGATCGGGTTCACCGAGCCCTGGCTGTTCGACACACCGACCAGCTTTTCCTTCCGGGTGTACACGTTGAATCAGCAGTATTTCGACAGCTTCGACTTTCATCGAAACTCGGTGAGCGTTCGCGTTGGGCGGCGTCTGAAGAGGCCGGCCTACTCCTCCGTCTCTCTCGGGTATGAACTACGGGATGAGCGCTACAGCGACTTCCAGACGGGTTACGACCAAAGCAGTCCCAGTTTCACGCCGCGCACCACGTCGAGTCTGGAGCTGGTGTTTCGTCGCGACACGCGCGATCTGCCCGACTTTCCCACGAACGGTTCCGTCATCAGCTACACACCTGAGGTGGCTTCCTCCTTCATCGCTGGTGACGTCGATTTCCACCGGCACGAGCTGAACGTCAATGTCTACCGACCCAGCTTCTGGAAGTTCGTCCTGGCGGTGGAATCGAAGTTCTCCATCATCGACGGGTTCTCTGACTGGGACGACGACAATATCTCGTTCTGGGACCGCTTCACCCCCGGTGGTGTTGACTGGTGGGACGGCCAAGTTCGCGGGTATCCAGATGCCTCGCTCGGCCCGCGAGACGCCCAGGGACGGAATACTGGAGGACGGTCGATGATGACGGTAAACGTGGAGTACCGTTTCCCCATTACCGAACGCCAGGTGATCGGCCTGCTCTTCGCCGACGCCGGCAATGCCTGGACGCGTGTTGATGACTTCAACCCCACAGACCTGAAGCGTTCCGTGGGAGTCGGTTTTCGGGTCATGACACCCATGCTCGGAATGATTGGTTTCGATTTTGGTTACGGCTTCGACCGACGTAGCGTCGATGGTCAGCGGCCGGGGTTGAGCACTCACTTCCAGTTCGGCCCCCGCTTTTTCTAGCCGGTACCTTTCCCCTCAGCCACAGAGTTTTCAATGAAGCGAATTCATCTCTTCGCCCTCCTCGCCATCCTCCCGGGACTGGCAGTTCTCGCACGGCCTGCCGACGCAGAGGTCAAGATCGGCTACATCGACTCAGAGGTTCTGCGTGAGCGCATGCCCGAGTTCAAGAAAATGCAGCGTGAACTCGAGCGGCTGCAGCAGGATTACCAGCAGCAGGCGACAGATCGGCAGAGCAAACTGTTGAAGTTGGCCGACGACTACCGTAAGCAGGAACTGCTGATGAGCGAGGCGAAGAGGGCCGAAGTCCAGCTGGAACTGCAAACGGCAGAGCAGGAGCTGCAGCAGTTCGCCCAGGAGAAGATGGGGCCCGACGGCGAGTTGTTCCGCAAGAACATCGAGTTGTCACAACCGATTTTTGAGCAGATCAATACCGCCCTGGAAGGGCTCGCCGAGAAGGACGGTTTTGACTTCATCTTTGACGTGGCCGGCAATGGCGCCATCGTCTACGCCGATCCTGATCGCTACAACCTGACGGAGAAGCTGCTCACCGCCCTCGAGGAAGCGAGGGAAGAAAAAGAGAAACAGTGAGTGGCGCCGGTGTCGTGCTGGACTCTGCGGCGATCCGTCGTACGATCCCACACCGTGCTCCTTTTCTTCTCGTCGACCAAATTCTCGAACTCGAGCCCTCCAAACGGATCCTGGGCACCCGGGATGTCCGCATGGATGACCCCTGGTTGTCCGGACACTTCCCGGGCTTTCCTGTGATGCCGGGAGTCCTCATCGTCGAGGCCCTGGCGCAGACGGCCGCCGTGCTGATGATGTACGACCAGGACATGCCGGGCAAGTTCCCCTTCTTTGCCGGTATCGACAAGGCCCGGTTTCGCCGACCGGTCGTGCCCGGCGACAGGCTGCATCTGGAGTTGACGGTACTGAAGCAGCGGCCTGGCTCCAGCAAGCTGCAGGGGGTGGCCCGTGTCGGCGACGACGTGGCAGCACAGGCAGAGATGCTCGCTGTGCTGCGGCAGGCTGACTGAGAAGCGAAACTACAGGGCACAGACAAAAGGGGCTCGCGGATGCGCATCCGCGAGCCCCTTTTGTCTGTGCCCTGTAGTTTCGCTTCTCA
>PBSR01000271.1 GCA_002726335.1 Gemmatimonadaceae bacterium | reverse complement strand
GGAACGTCAAGGACGGCTCCAACCAGCGGGTGCTGTCCGTCGAGTACGGTCTGCCCACGGCGAATCAGATCGCCGGCTTCACGCTGGAACTGACCGACCTGGCCGGCTTCACGGGGTACGCCGAGCTCAACGTCAACCACCGCTTCCGCCAGTATCCGAACCCCCGCCGCCGCACTCACTACACCGCCAGCGACGAGTCGCAGGCGTGGATCCTGAATCTGTCACGGGTGTCCCGTCCCTGGTTCGGCTACATCGAAGCCTACGGTGTGGACGCGGGCTACACCACGGCCTTTGACGTGGTGGACGAGACGGGCAACATCGACTACGCCCGGACCCTGCAGCGGTACGAGTTCGTCGACGACAACGACGACCAGGACCGGCGTCCCGACTGGCGCCGCAAGGGCTGGGGTTTCGGTGATCTTGAGATCTTCCCCGGCTGGGACGAGAACAACGACTTCGTCTCCGACTTCAACCAGAATGACAACGAGGTCAGTCCCAACCGCGTGCCGGACTACGACGAGCCCTTCCTGCGGTTCCATACCGACCGGCCCGATCTCCTCTACGGCGTCGACATGAACCACAACGGCTGGGTCGATCGTTTCGAGAACGACGAAGTAGCCGACTATCCGTACCGCAGTGACCGCAAGGGGTACAACGTCTACGGCGGACTTTATCTGCATCCCGACGTGCGCCTGACCATCGGTCGTCTCGACGAACGCCAGCTCGTCGCCGAGGGAGAGAACAGCGCCTCCTATCTCCTGTTGACTGCCGACCACCAGATCGGCCCGTCAGGACGGCTGCGCCTGTTCCAGGATCTACGTCGCGTCCATGATAGCATTGCCGACGACCTGGTACAGTGGCTGCAGTTGCCCAACACGCGGGGGGATCTCGTTCCCGTCCTCGATCCCCTGGCCGCGCCGGATACCTGGATCAACACAACCTGGATCGGGTGGAAAGTCGAGCCGATCCCCGGTCTGCGCCTGGACAACAAGGCGAAGTGGCAATTCCACCACCAGCTCGACGAGCACCGTCGGCTCGTCCTGCGCGGACTGCGTGACCAAGCCTCCTTCCTGGGTCTCGTCAACAAAGCCGAGTATCGCATGAACCTGGGATCGGTCAGCTTGATCCCCGCCTGGAAGAGCGAATTGTTGCGTCGGACACCGGTGCTGTTGCGCGATGCCCGCCAGTTGGAGTCGGCCCAACTGCTGATGGTACTGGCACGAGTGCCCGTCATGCATCGCAGCTTCCTCGAGGGGGGCCTCGAGTACGAGATCTTCACTCAGCTTCGCAACCCGCGACCGCCCGGCGCCGAGGACAGTTTCCGCGGCACCGTGGCGGCGCTGCAACTGGGCAACATCTCCGACTATCTCGGCTACCGGCTGACAACCCTCGTCGGCCTGCAGGTCACGCGCCGCCACTTCGAGATCGAAGGCACGCAGACAAACACGCGTGGCTTTCTCACGGTCTACGCCGGAGTCGAGCCCTGATGCGTGCCCCGGTACCGGGTGTCCACATGATGGCGCTGTGTGCGTGCGTCTGGGGGGTGACTTCGTGCAGCGACCGCAGTATCCCGCCGCTGGATCCCACGATCCCCGTCGATGGCGTCACCGACCATACGGAGTTCGCTGATGCCGGCCTGGAGAGGGCGGTAAGGCAGGCCCTGGACCAGCCACGCGGCGAGCTGACCCCCTCCACACTGGGTCAGCTGCAGGGCCTCGATGCCAGTGATCACGGTGTCGTCGACCTGGACGGGATCGAGCGCCTCTTCGGTCTGCGACAGCTGCTGCTGGCCCACAATCGGGTGCGCGACCTGACGCCCCTGGGGCGCCTCGACTCGCTGCGGGAACTCGACCTGTCCCACAACCGGCTGGTCACGCTTGGTACCCTCAGCGGCCTTCAGCAGTTGACCCACCTCAACCTCGACTTCAACAGCCTCTTCTCCATCACGCCCCTGGCGGCGCTGCCGCGCCTGAACCTGCTGAACCTGACGGACAACCGCATCCGGGACATCTCTGCCCTCGTGGAGCTGTCGGAGTTGCACAGCGTCGAGATCTCCGGCAACCCGCTGGACGAGGCGGCCCTGCTCGAGCACCTGCCGGCTCTCGTACGCAGGGGAGTGGAGGTAAACCTGTTCACAACCACCGGCGCCGTCTTCATTCCCGATCTGAGGCTGGAGAAACTGTTGCGCGAAGCGGCCCGGAAGAACCTGGGAGTACTGACCCGCGAGGATCTGGAAGGCATACGCCGACTCGAGATCGTCGCCGGGGACCGAGTCACCGACCTGCGGGGCATCGGCCACCTGCAGAACCTGTCGGTCTTGCGGATCGAGAACAGCCGCATCGTCGATGTCAGTCAGCTGGCGTCTCTCACCGCACTGCGCGCCCTCGAGCTGGAACGGACACCGGTGGGGGATGCAGCTCAGCCGTCGGCGGAGGATCTCTCCTTCCTGACGGGGATGACGACGCTGCGCACGCTCAGCCTCATCCACGTCGGTGCCGTGGACATCGCGCCCCTGGCGGGGTTGTCCGAGCTCCGCAGCCTGTCGCTGGCGAGCAACTTCGTACGGAACCTGACGCCGCTGTCAAGACTCACCGGCCTCAACCAGCTGGATGTCTCGCACAACCTGGTGGGCGATCTGACGGCGCTGGAAGACCTGAAATCACTCAGGGTGCTGGCCGCCGCCGAAAACTTCATCGATGACATCTCCATCCTGGCGGAGCTCGACGCCCTCAACGAGCTGGATCTGGCGGGCAATCGCATTGCCGACATCTCGCCCCTTAGCGATATACGCCGACCCCTCACCATCCTCTCCCTGTCCGACAACCGCATCACCGACCTTTCGGCCCTGTCGAGGATGCTCAGGCTCATCGAGTTGCGACTGGCCGACAACCAGCTGACAGACATCTCCGTGCTGGGGGGCCTCGACCCCTTCCTGCGGACCCTGGATGTGAGTGGCAACGAGATCAGCGACCTGTCACCTCTGCGAAGGCACTCTCTGTTTGAGCTCCACGTTTCGAAGAATCGCGTCGTCGATCTGTCACCGATCGGCGGACACCGCAATCTCCGACGCCTGTACCTCTTCGACAATCAGGTCTCCGATCTCTCCCCCCTGGCGGGCCTGAGCCGGCTGGCCGTGTTGTCCCTGTCCCTCAACCAGGTGGTGGACCTGACACCACTGGCGCGGGTGCCCCGCCTGGAGGAGCTCATCGCCGCCGGCAACTTCATCCAAGACCTCTCGCCGCTGCTGGCGCTGGAAGAGCTGGCCTTCGTCTTCGTCGCCGGCAATCCCCTGAGCCCTGCGGCGATCACACGACAGGTACCCCAGCTGCGCGAAGGCGGCGTGCAGGTGGTGCTCGACGAATGAGCCGGGTCGCCTTCACCGCCGCCGTGCTGCTCGTCGTCGCCCGGCCGGCGGAGACTCTCGACACCCTGCGAGTCGGCGGCGGCAGCGGGCAGACCTCCGACTGGAGAGAATTGGCGGCCTCGAGCCAGTTCGTCGCCGTCACCGAGGACTCCATCTGGACCTGGACGGCGGCACGAAACACGAATCTCGTCCGCGGCATCCCCTCGCGTGGCGGGTTCATCGGCGCCAAGATCTCCGTGTCGTCCATCTTCGGCGTTGTCGATATCATCCGGGAGCGGCCCGGGCTGTCGAACTGGATCGACGGCGATGCCGCTACCGCGTGGGGGCCGGATGAAGATGACGAGGTCGGTCGAAACGGCTCGGTCTTTATCGATCTCGGTGCCACCTTCCGGGTGAACCGCCTGCGCTTCTTCCCGCGACTGGACACCGAGCACCGACAGCTCAGTCTCGGCCGGTTCGAGGTGGGCACCGCGACCGAGCAGGGCCTGCCGCCGCTGTACGCTGCCTACCGATCGGTGCCGGGTCTCAGCTTCAACACCTTCTCGCCGAATCTGGAGCCGGTGGTGGAGGTCACCTTCGAACGCCGGGACGTACGTTTCATCCGGCTGCAGTCCCACGAACGTGAGCCCTGGGAACTGGCCGAGTTCGAGGTCTTCACCGACGGCTCGGTGCCCGCCGGTGAGTTTGTCTCCGTGCCGTTATTCGTCCGTGGCGGCTTCCCGGTCTGGGGTCGTGTGTCTTTCGACGGCGGCGACCTGGCACAGCTGCCGGTCGCCCTCCAGACGCGTACCGGGCCGGACGATGAGCCGCTCCATTTCTTCCTGCAGCGCGGCGACGAGCTGGAACAGGTGACCGAGAGGCAATACCTGGACTTCGTGCCCCTGGACTTCGCCGGAGCCGCCAGCGTCGAGCTGGGTCCCATACGTGCCAATCCCGAGTGGAGTCCCTGGCAGGCCGTAGCCGACGGCCAGGTGGTGTCCCCCTCGCCGCAGCGGTATCTGCAGTTTCGCGTACTGATGCGCGAAGCGGGCACCAGGATCGGCAGCCTCTTCTTCGAGTACGTGCAGCGCCCCCTGGCGGACAGGCTGGTGGCGGAGGTCAGCCCCCTGCGGGTCGACGTCGGCGAGGAAACCCGTTTCACCCTGTCGATGGAAGTACACATCGACTCCGAACGGGGGGACACCGGGTTCCGTTATGTGCAGGTGCTGACCCCGGCCACCATCGGTCGTGTACTGCGGGTGCTTGTGGACGACGAAGAGGCGGTGTTCACTCCCACCTACGACGACGACGGCTTCACCGTGGACATCTGGGAGCGGATCGTACAGTCCGGCACCTTTCTTCAGATCGAGTTCACCGCCACGGTGCTGGGCGACGGCGCCGCCTTCGAGGTCCGGGCTCGGGACCTGAGGCCCCAGGACGGGGCCATCGAGCCGGTCTACCAGACGGCTCGCCCCGGCGACGTCGATCCGCTGTCGGTCGGCGGCGAGCTGGTGGTGCGGCTGACGGAGCAGGATGCCGGTCTGGTGGCCGGCGTGCTCGCCGCTGGCGCCTTCACACCGAATGGGGACGGCATCAACGACGTCTTCGAGGTGTCCTATGACCTGCTCAAGTTGACGCGACCGGCGCCCGTCTTCTTCGAGATCCTCGACCTGGCCGGTGGGCGGGTGCTGCGAGGCGTCAGCGAGGCCGGGCACGGCCGCTTCGTGCGGGTGTGGACGGGACGGGATGAACAGGGACGGATGGCGCCACCGGGATTGTACATCTACCGCGTACGAGTCGAGGCGGACGCCGGTGTCGCCAGTCGCTCAGGAATCGTCGGCCTCGTCCGCTGACCGATTCTCTCAGTAGACGACGTGCAGCAGTCGCGCCACCTCGGTGCCGCCGCGACCGGCGTCGGTGTCGAGTCCCACTCTCAACGTATAGATACCGGGCGGCACCCGTCGGCCGCCTTCGTCGCGGCCGTCCCACCGTACCTGATGCCGGCCGCTCGGTGAGGTCTGCAGCCGTGAAAGATCCCGGATCAGCCGGCCTGCCAGGTCGAATACCTGAACCTGTATGCGCTTGGCCCCCTCGATGGCGAAGACGGTCACCTCGATGACGGCCTCGTCGTTGATGCCGTCGCCGTTGGGGGTTACTCCGGCAGGTGTGATGGCGACATCCAGCAGCCGCGCCTTCCCCAGGTCGGCGACAGCCACCAGCGACTGGCTCGCAACGAGCTCGGTGGCGTCCCCCTGACTGACCTGTTGCACCCGGTCGGGCTGGTCGCTGTTGAGCAGCTGGGTGAAGAACTGCGTGTTGCCGAGAAAGACCTGCGTGCGAAAACGGATAGCATACAGCGAGCCCTGGCGCACGGTAGCGGGAAACACCAGATCCAGCCCTTCCTCGCCCCGTTCGAGCTCTACGACTCCGGGCCACAGCCTCTGTCCCGCCCCCAGGCGAAGCAGACGTTCACTTCCGGACCGCAGGGAGACGAGCGACAGTGGCACCGCGGAAGAGGACCGCAGCCGGATGCGATCGAAGCCGGGATTGCCGGCGCCGAACTGTGGTCGAAGGTAGAGGGTGAAATCCTCCTCCTCCCCCGGACGCACGCGTAACGGCCACAACTCGGCCAGGGCCTTGTCGGTGAATGGCGGCGCGTGAAGCAGTCGCACCTGGCGGATGCTGGACGCACGCAACGGCTCCTCGCTGAGCAGGCGGACCTCGATCAGCGCGTTGCTCCTTGGGGCCGGAGACTTGAAGACCTCCCCGGTCTGCCGATAGATCTCACTCCAGTCGCTCCAGTCCGGACCGGGAAGCTCTTCGATGACGATGGGGCCCCGTTTCTCCGGATCCCGCCGCTCCCACGTCACCTCGCCGATCTCGGTGCCGGCGGGCGTGAAGTAGTGCGGCACCCGCAGGATGTCATTCCCGGATCGCGTGCGCAGTTCGATACGTGTGTTGCGCGGCGTCTCCCCCTCCCATTCCACCGTGGTGAACAGACGAGATCGCGGCAGCTGAATCATCGGTGACGTCAGCACCGCCTCTGCCGCATAGCCTTCCCCGTAGGCCTGGATCTCGCCGACCACCTGGCCGGCCTCCTGGGCGCCGGCGATCAGTTCGAGGCGCCGCAAGTCGACATAACGGACCTCGCGGGTGTCGAAGGACTCCTCCAGCTGCAGGTAGGCATCCCGGTTCTGCCGTTCGTCGAAGAGCCGCCAGACAAACTCGCCGTCCGGATTCAGTGAGCCGTCGGAGACGCGCACCTGGTAGGCCAGCGGCGGGTCGGCCGGACTCAGCAGGCGGATGCGGTCGAGCCAGTAGCGGGCGCCCAGGTCGAGGACGACCTGGTGTTCGTCCCGGATCGTGTCGTACTCACGCAGGAACCCGTAGGTGGAGAACAGCCCGTCGGTGTAGGGTCGGGTACTCTGCAACTGCGCGCTGAGGCGGCGCGTGGACAGGGGTGGTCGCGTCAGGCGTACGATGTTGTCGCCCAGGGTCCGGATCTCGACTTCGGCCAGCCGAGGCTGCTCGCGACGATAGGTGAGGACATCTCCCTGCTCGTCGGGGGGCAGGGCGTTGTAGATGTCCTCGTCCACACGGATCTGGCGTCCTGCCGTCGTGGTGCGGAAGAAGTCGATTGTACCGCGGTTTTCATCCCCAAGATCGTCGTACGCCTCGAGGCTGACCCGCTCGCCGCGGAGCCCATCCGACCCCAGGGCCTCGATCCGGACGATGTGGGTGACGGCGCCCCGCAATCCTGCCGCCACCAGTTGCTGCGGCTCGATGTCGAAGACGAACTCGCGCTGTGTCTTGTTCGGCAGGTTCTCGAGACCGACACGGAAGAACTCACGCTGACGCTCGCGGGTGAAGGTGACCCGGCCATCAGAGATGAGGACGCGAAACTTGAGGAAGGGATCACCGGATTCGGCAAAACGCACAACGATGCGCCGGGCGACCACCGCCCGACCGAGATCGATGTCGATCCACCAGTCGTCCACCGGTCGGTCCAGATCCGGCTCCCACCAGGTGCCTTCGTCGCCGTCGATCACCATCGGCGCCTGCTCCGCATTCGAGCCGGCGCCGAGGATACCGCCCGTCAGGGTGTCGCCCTCGCTCACGTAGCGGAACTGGTCGGCATTGAGGGCCGCGTTGATGTCGCGGCGGAGGAAACGTGGCTCGACGGTCCCGTCTTCACTCACGATGCGGACACCGTTGGCGGCGCCCCAGGCCTGCCAGTGATCCTGTCGGTCGATGACCACCCGATCGGACAGCAGGCGGTAGCCTTGTTGGGCAGTGGTGCCACTGTTTGACAGGAGCGAGACGAAAACCCCTGTGAGCAGAAGCTTGATACGACGTACATTCATGGTGGCGTTCACCCCGATGTTCCGAGCGTAGTGAAGGAGCAGGGCATGGTCAACCGATTCCAGGACCTCGTCGCGCCGGCCTTCTCCCTCTCACGGCTGTGGCCGCTGCTGATTCTGTGTGCCTTGCCAGCTTGCGCGCCTCTGATGGTGCCGGTGTCCGAGACCACACCCGGCGGCGGCACGAGTTCATCCGGACTACCCCGCCTGACTCGGGATGAATCCACGCTGAGCATCGCAGCTGTTGGCTCCGCTGAGGGTTCAGGCGCAGTCGCCGCCAGATCGATGGAGTACCTCCTCGATGTGATCGAGTCGAATACCGACCTGCGTGTCACGCCCGTGAGCGGCGGTCGCGGCCTCGCCATGGGTGACGAAGACCTGGCCGACGTTCCGGTGGTCTACAGCGACGGCCCGCTGCCCGTTGAGGCGGGCGAGCACCTTGCCGCGTATCTGCTGGCGGGCGGCTTCTTCGTCGGCGACCTCAGGGGAGGCGTCGAGGAGGGGCTGCAGGGACATGACATCCTCGTCCAGGGAGACAACCTGAGGATCGAGTTGCTGGAAGGCAGTCATCCCCTGCTGAGCTGCTACTACGACCTCCGCTCGGCGACTGATACGGCCGAGCGGCGCTCGACGGCGAGTGGCAAGCAGACGACCTGGGAAACTCCTCTCAAGCTGAAGGGGTATTTCGTCCTGGGACGACTGGCCGGGATCGGCGGAGAGGAACGGTTGTCCCTGCAGCAGTACGCCTATCAGCGAACCGTTGAAGGCATCCCCGCCGAGGCCAAGGCGGTAGTCAACGCCCTCGTTTACGCCCACCTGCAGAGCGGCCAGCTCGACGCAGGCGAGGGCATCCTGGCCGATGAGAGATAGAGGACGGCGTCGGGTCGCAGCCTGCGTTGGCCTGTCGCTGCTGCTGCACGTCTTCCTGCTGGCTGTTGCCGGCTACCTGCCCACGGCCCAACCGGCGTCGTCGCAGTTCGCCATCCGCCTCGATGCAACATCCCGTCCAGAGACAAGGCCCTTCGAGCGCCCCCGGGGAGTCTACGTACCACCCGAGCTGTTCTCCCTGCGATGGTCGGCGCCGGGGGCGCCTCTACGGCGGCACGCTGCGCTTCTCGTGGACGGCGAGTGGCTGCTGGAACGCGGCATGGTGGAGG
>PBSR01000270.1 GCA_002726335.1 Gemmatimonadaceae bacterium | reverse complement strand
TTTACGCCCAGTAAATCCGAACAACGCTTGCTCCCCACGTATTACCGCGGCTGCTGGCACGCAGTTAGCCGGAGCTTCCTCTGAGGGTACCGTCAAGTAACGGATGGTATTAATACCCGCACCTTCTTCCCCTCTGACAGGAGTTTACACCCCGAAAGGCTTCATCCTCCACGTGGCGTCGCTGCATCCGCCTTTCGGCGATTGTGCAAATTTCTAGACTGCTGGCCCCCGTAGGGGACTGGCCCTTGTCTCAGTGCCAGTGTGGCCGTTCACCCTCTCAGGCCGGCTACCCATCGTTGCCTTGGTAGGCCATTACCCCACCAACAAGCTAATAGGACGCGGGCTCATCTTCGAGCGACAGCATGCAAGCAGAGGCCATCTTTCAAGCCGGAACCAAGATCCCGACATCACATTCGGTATTAGCACTCCGTTAGGAGTGTTATCCCCAACTCAAAGGTAGATTACCCACGCGTTACTCACCCGTTTGCCGCTGTACTCGCCCTCCGAAGAGGACTTTCTCGCTCGACTCGCATGACTAAGACACGCCACTAGCGTTAGTTCTGAGCCAGGATCAAACTCTCCGTGTGAAGAAGAAAAGTTTGTGGCTCTCGGTATCGCATGACCAGCCGAAGCTGATAATGCCTCCCGAGTGATCTTCTTAAGTTGAACTACGAGCCTTTCTGCGCATATCACACCGAAGTGCAACGTGCAGAAAGGCGACAGGCCCAAGAAACTGAGCCCGCCTCGCAAGTTTACAGGGACTTTACGCGCGTTATTCGATTATCAAAGATCGAGAGACTACGGTGCGGTTCAGCGGTTACCCTCACCGAACGCAAGAATCAAACATACGGACGAGCCCGAGAACTGTCAACGGCCATCTGCAGTTGGGACGGAGAGGCTATTCGAAGTCCTTGGCCAGCACTCGACCCATAACCTCGGTGGCCCGGATCCGCACACCGGCGTCCCTGTCGGCCAGGGCCGTTTCGAGTACTGCGATCGCCTGTGGCAACTGCACGAAGCCGAGAGCCTCGACGGCACGGACCCTGACGGCCGGCGACCTGTCGTCGGTGAGCACCTGGGAGAGAATTCCCAGCGTGCGACGGTCCTTCACGCCCAAGGTTCCCAGATATCGAGCGCAGGCCGCCCGGACGGACGGATCCCGGTCGGCCAGTACCGCCCGACCGAGCACGGGTACTCCGTTCCGGTGGCCGATTTTGCGCAACATCAGAGCGGCGTGCAAGCGCACGCTGGACTCCTTGTCGCCGAAGGCCTTCTGGATGATGGGGATGGCGCTTACCGTGCCGGCGTCTTTCAGCGCGTCGACAGCCCTGAGTCGGACCTCCGGATCCCGGTCCTTCAGCGCCTCTGAGAGAACGGTCAGAGCGAGTCGACCGCCGACGAAGCCCAATGCCTCGACCACGGCGACGCGCACCTCGACGGTTCTGTCTGACAACCCCCGACGCAGAATCAGGACCGCACGCCGCCCGCCCACGCGACCCAGTCCTTCGGCGGCCTTTGTCCGGATCTGCGGAGACTTGTCGCTCAGCATGGTCTGCAGCGCGAAGATCCCCTGACCCGGTGCCTCCTGAGCTCTGGTGGGCAGAGCTGACAGCAGGAGGAGCCATGTGAAGGCTCGAGTGAGCTGAAGAGCACGTGGAGTCATGGTCTACCCAGTCTAGCCCCAGCTGGCGGCACCCTCGAGGACGCCCTGGCGTTCCTCGGCGATGCGCGTGTAGTAGCCGCTGGCCCGGTAGGCGGCAAGCGGGTCTGCTGCGGCCCCCAGGTCCGTCCGCACCCGGGCCAACATAGGCCTCACATCGGTATCCCACGCAGCCCGGAGGGCCTCTTCGGCCATCACGGTATCACCTGACCTCTGCGCTTCAGCCAGGGCCCTGTGATCCACCAGCAGCGTCCGCGCAAAAGCCGTCTGGATGTTGAGCACAGACTGGATCATGGCTTCGACTTTTGGTTTCACGATATGACTCTGATCGATCATGTAGGCGATGTTCCCGCCGCGGCCACGAAGGTTGGCGTTCTCGATCTCATGGTAGATGAGGAATACCTCATAGAGATTGACCGAGCCCGTCGTCAGGTCGTCATCGGCGTACTTGCGATTGTTGAAGTGAAAGCCACCCAGGATCTCTTCGTCGAGCAGGAAGGCGACGATATGCTCGATGTTCACTCCCTGCGCATGGTGACCGAGGTCGACGAGGACCTCGGCGCGTTCTCCAGCTTTCCGGGCAAAGTGCAGGGCCATGCCCCAGTCGGCGATGTCGGTGTGGTAGAAACCCGGCTCGAAGAATTTGTATTCGATCAGCATACGGGCGTCGGCGGGGAGCAGATCGTGAGTGCGACCAAGGCACTCCTCGAAGGAATGTTTGCGCCGGATGAGATCCGCCTGGCCGGCATAGTTGGTGCCATCGGCAAACCACAGTGACAGCAGCTTCGACCCGGTAGCCCTCATGATCTGCGTACACTCTTCCATGTGTTCGAGAGCCTGCTGCCGGATTCCTGAGTCACGGTGGCCGAAGGAACCGAACTGATAATCCGCATGCTGGAAGACATTGGGGTTAATCGCCCCGATCTCCACGCCCAGGTCGGCTGCCTCCGCCTTCAGGGCCTCGTAGTCATCCACCTTGTCCCAGGGAATGTGCAACGCCACCGGCCGGCAGATGCCGGTCACCTCGTGAACCTTCGCGGCATCCGCCAGACGTTCATGAACGTCACGGGCCGCCCCAGGCTGCTTGAACACGCCGAAGCGAGTGCCGGAGTTGCCGTAGCCCCAAGAGGGAGTCTCGATCACCTGCGCTCGCAGGCGAGCCTCCACCGCATCGACATCGATGCCGCGCCCTCGCAGCCGGTCCGACAGTTCCTCGTAGCCCTCGGTATTCTCACTCATCATCCGTCTCCTGGTGAAGGTCTCTGCAGTTGAGAATAAGGCGTAGAGGGCCGCGACCTTCAACCGAGGACATCACTTTTCCTGTATCGGCAGAATCTCGCCCATCCGCCACATGCAATGCCTCAGGGGCTGCCGAGCTGATAGACGCTCAGGTGTGGGCCTGGGTACAACACGCCGTCGTGGCCGGCGAAGGGGACGAAATAGGCATCGAGTCGATCGAAGGCGGCCTGTGCCAACGCCTCGGGGGGGCCGGGAGAAAACTCGGCCACAGGCGACAGGTGAGCCAGCTCGCCGGCCAGAGCGGTGGGCCTGGCTGCGTAGTCGAGCGGATGGCTTTGCACCACGAGCCAGTCGACCCCGCTGGAACGCAGCGCCTGGACACTCTCCGAGGGCCAGATGGATGTGAATTCTGGCTTCGAGGCACCCTTCAGCTCCACCAGGTCGAAGACCGGCGCGGGTGGGTATCCGGGCAGGTCGAGAGCGAGTCGGAGACGTCGCCCCTGCTCGCCGGCGCGACGGACTTCCTGCCATCGCTTTTGCAGCCATTCACGTGTCGGACGCAGCCGTGGATATCCGTAGTCGCTTCCGGTCAGGGCGATCCGGGATCCGGAGGCGACCTCCGCCTCGATCCAACGGCGGGCCTGTTCGCGGGGATCCTCACGCGCCAGCAGGCGATCGTGATCGATGGCGACCATGGCCGAGGGCGCCACGACGATCAGAGAGGCCGGAATGACGATCGCCATCCGTTGATCTGCTGCGTGCGCCAGCCCGGCGGCCGCAGCGACGCACAGCAGAGGCACCAGCGGCATCGCGTAGCGCACGAACAGACTCTCGCCGCCACCAGCGACGGCGAAATATGCCGTCACTGCCGTGAGCAAGACGAGATCTCCGGGGCGACGTCGCCAGGCAAGCAACCCCAGGGACGCCAGGCTGGTCAGGAGCAGGGGCAGCCCCAACCCGTGTCGAAGAGTGAACGTCAGATGGTAGAACCAGCCGTTGCCCAGCTGCTGTCCGGTGTGCCCTCGCCCGAAGTGCTGCCACTCGAAGAGGAAGTCGCGCCAGAATCCGAAGGGATCGAGGGCGATGAAAGGCGATCCGCAGAGGAACCCGGTTGCCGCTAGGCCAAGAGCCAGCGCTGTCCGGCGACATCGATCTCCGTCCGGGGATCGCCACACGGCCAGAATCATGGCTGGCAGAAAAAGGGCAGCGTTGTACTTGGTCGACATTGCCATGCCGATCAGCACCGCGCCGAGTATCAGCCGGCGGCGGCCACCGTGCTGCCCATAGACCACGAGGCACACCAGCGATGCGGTCGTCCAGAAGGTGGCAGGAACGTCGACGGTGAGAAAGTGTGAGTCGCGGACATGCAGAAAGACAGGAGCCGACAGGACCGCCGCTGCGGTTGCTGTCGGTACGCCGCCGAGGGCCCGTCCCAGTCGCCAGCAGCAGACCACCGTTGCCGTCCCCATGAGCGCGGTCAGTGCCCGTCCTGCCAGGTAGATATCGGAAGGGTCCAGGAGAAATCGAAGCAGGAAGGTCTGAGTTCCGTCGATGACCCCGGCCAGGTACGCCAGCACGTAGTAGAGACCGAAAACAAAGGACAGCAGATAGAGGTGGAAGCTCGGATAGTTGAAGAAGTGCGGATTCAGCTGACCAGCCGCGATGGCCAGCGCCCTGTGGACGAGTACCGATTCATCCGGACGGGCCGCAGTGTTGGGCAGGCCGAAATCGAGACCCCAGAGCCTCAGGACGAGGCCCACGAAGACCGCCGCACCGAGGACCCACGGCGAGCCACCACCGGGGAGGCGCACGTCAGGCAGCTGCGAGGATCGTAGTCTGTAACTGCAGGTTTCTCATCGCGACGGAACACGGCACCAGCGGTGTGACGGCCCCCCCGGAAACAACCTGGGTGAACTGCTGGATGAGGAGATACATGAAGTCGTCGGCCAGATCATCGACACCATCCCGTATCATCACCGACCGGTACACCCCGGTCTGATCCGCCCGGCCGCCAAGATCGACAGTGTGGTCATCAAAGGAAAATCGGCGGGTCAGCGGACCTCCCTCTCGATCACGGACAACAACTCGACACTGGCACCGATGTCCCTGCGCCTCGATGGCAAACTTCGCTTCGGCCGTATGCCCAGAGAAGTTGATCTGCATCGATTCTTCCAGCAGGACCGCCCCTGGCCACACCGACAGAATCAGGCTCAGTGGGTGCGGGCCCATATCGACCCATATGGATGCCGCGTTGCGCAGGGTGCCCCTGGCGAGGGTTTCCATCTCAGCTTCGAAAGAAGAACTGGTGGCCGGATCCAGTCCTGGGAACAGATTGCGATACTGCTCGAGGGCGGCCGCGTATTGACTGCACATACCGAGATGGAGACCGTTGGTCGCAGCCTGATCTTGCAGCAACCGTGCCTGGTTCAGAGACGTTGTGGGGGAATGTGACCAGACGAGAGGCTTTTCGCACAGCACGTGGCAACCAGCGGCGAGGGCCCGGCTCGCCATATCAAAGTGGGCTTCGTTCGAGACGCAGACATCAATGATGTCAGGACGCTCTTGGGCGAAGAGCTCGTCAAAGTCCGTGTAGCCACGTCCCTCGAAGCCGAACAGGTCCTGCAGCTGGGTCCTGGTAGAGGACAGGTGACTGGCACGCTGGCCCAGAAAAGCGACTACGTGGGAGCCCAGTTGCGAATGCCACTTGGCATGGTGACGACCGATTCCTGCCGCCCCGGCGACGGCGACCTTGAGAGCCGGCACGTATCCTGCTCCGTCTTCGCTCAGCCCTTGGACTTGCCGGCTGCCTTGGCCTCACGGATCTGCTGTTTGATTCGTTCCTTACGACGCTTGCGCTGTCGGCGCAATTCCTGCTGGCGCACGCTGGCTTTGCTGGCCACGAAGGTGTCTCCCGTTTCAGGTTCGGCTCTGTCAGTACCTGCAATCCGCAATGATACCCAGACGTCGGCACCGCGACAAGATGCACCGTCTCAGGAACTGGCCAGGATCATCCTCAGCAACGCCATGCGGACATAGAGTCCGTTGTGCGCCTGTCGGAAATAGGCCGCCCGGGGATCGCTGTCGACCTCCTCAGCGTTGATCTCATCAACCCTTGGCAGGGGATGCATGACGATGGCATGTGGCTGCATGCAGTCGAGAATCCGCCGATCGATGATGTACCGACCGCTGGCCTTCTGATAGTCCTCGATCCGATCACCGAAACGTTCGCGCTGGATCCGTGTCTGGTAGATGACATCGACCTCTGAGGCCACTGAGGCCAGATCCGTAGACTCCTCCCAATGGATCCCATTGCGCGTGAGGTATTCCTTGATATCGTCGCGCATGCGTACGACCTCGGGGGCCACCAGATAGATGCGGGCGTCTTCGAACTTTGTCAGCAGGTAGCAGAGAGAGCGCGCCGTGCGGCCATTGGCAAGGTCGCCGACCAGGGCGATGGAGATGCCGTCGAGGCGCCCGATCTCGCGTTCGATCGTGTACACGTCGAGCAGGGCTTGAGTCGGGTGTTGACCGGGGCCATCGCCGGCACTGATGACGGGTACCTGGGATACGGCGGCGGCGCGACGGCTGGCACCACTCTCGAAATGCCGCAGGACGATGATATCGGCATAGCCGCCCACGATCTGGATCGTGTCCTCCAGGGTCTCTCCCTTGGCAGCTGAAGAGAACTCCAGGGCGGACTCCGTCGTGATCACATCTCCGCCGAGGCGACGCATGGCCGACTCGAAACTGAGACGCGTGCGGGTACTCGGCTCGTAGAACAGGGACGCCATGACACGACGGTTGAGGATGTTGGAGCCGTAGTGCTGCACTACCTGCTCCATCTCTCGCGCCACACGGAAAATCTGCGACATCACGTCGCGATCAAACTGTTGGGCCTCAATGATGTGGCGCAGGTCAGACATGGTCTGAGGGGGAAGATAGACCTCTCGTTCGGGACCCACAAGGAATCGGCCATGCTGCCGTCTTGGTGTCGTGCCTCACAGTTTCTCAGATTCCTTAGGTTATATTGAACGTGAACTCCGGGTCAGCCTATATTGGCCGTTGGCTACCCAGACTCTACTATCTCCGACTCGCTCATTCGGTCCCAGACACAGGACGACAGACCATGCCAACGCGCTTCCGGGTGATATACCTATTCCTCGGTTTCTGCCTCTCTTCGCCGGTTACCGCTGGCGTCAACGCCGGCTTCACGGTGGAACTGGGAGGTCCCGGGCGAATCGACAATCCTTCCCTGGGCCAGGTCATCTCCATCCCGGTCCGTCTCGGCCAGATGACCGAAATGAAGGGCGGTGCAGTCCGTTTCCGCTATGACCCGACGGTGATCTCCTTCGTCGGATTCACCGCGGGGAATGTCACTCCGGGGGCCTTTGGACTTCCCAGTCAACCCGTCATCGGCGATGATGGCATGGCGGAGATAGAGGGTGGCACGACCTTGCTGGGGGCGGGAGTGACCGTACTCACCAATGGCGGTACCTTCGGCGTGTTCGACTTCGAACTCATCGCCGAACTCCCTGATGAGGGCAGTCCGATTTCGGTCGTGCAGGCGGAAGTGAATACCTCTGCTGACCCGGAGGACCGGGACATCTTTGGCCTGGCTGCCGAGCCGTTGCGCGTGCTGCTTGCTCCCGTCTTCAAGAACGCCATCTTCAACGTCGTCGTCGAGCGCAAACACAACGGCGCAGTCCTGACGTGGAATACAAGGCTCATCGGCACTGAAGACATCGCCCGTATCCGTCCCGCCGGCTCGGATGGGGACTTTGTTGTGTTCACCAATCCACTGGCGGATCGCTTCCCGGCGCAGGTCTTTGCCGGACTGAGAGCGTTGCGCCAGCGCGACATCAACTTCCCAGCCCTGCCGGACGAGCCGGTGTCCGAGGCGTTGCAGGAGTTGCTGGATCTGCCAGACGCAACTCCCGAACAGCTCCACCGTCTGGTTCGGCGCGTTCGCGAACTGGACAACCTGCTGCAGAGCCGAACTCATGTCATCCCTATACCCGATCTCCCGGGACGAACGGAATTCGAGATCGAGCTGGTCTCCCGCAGCCTCGATGATCGGCGCACGCCGGTACATCGGCAACGTTTCAGCACGCGCCTGGCGCCAGATCTGCGGGCCCTTTTCGTCAGCCAGTTCGATCTCCAGGTCACGCGCACCGGCGCGGCTGTCAGTTTCGGGACGAACCGTCCGGTATCCTCGATGTACACCCTGCGCCAGCTGCCTGACAACACCATCGTTGCCCAGGACACCCTCAATGAGGACGGCGAGACACGCACCCGGATCGCCCTGGAAGATCTCGAAGGTGGTGTCGAGTACGACATCGAGGTCACCGCCTCCTTGATAGGCGCCGAAGAACTGATTTCCTCCGGCCTGCCGGAGGACGCGGCCACCAGAACTCTGAGCAAGCGGTTCCGCACACATCTGCAGTCGCGGCGTCTGGCCATGCTGAAACCACCCCTGAAAATCGTCGGATCGGACCGTGCCAACATCGTCTTCGAGGTCAATCAACCGGTGGATGCCATCGTCGATTACGGGCTGGTTCCGGTTGGTTCGGGTAAGATTGCGCAGGACGACGCGGCCGAATCGGAGTCACTCTATTCCTGGCAGCAGGAATCGACGGCGACTCTGAACCGGCACAACCTGACCTTGTCGAACCTCGATGCCAGCACGCTCTTCCGTTACAAGATCACTCTCGTCAACGCCGAGGGTGATACGTTCACCACCGATCCGACCGGTAACTTCCAGTTCAGCCGCGATCTGCAGTTCCGAACTGCCACGGCGGCCGACACACTGCCTGCGGAGGTGATCCTCGGACCTCTCGTCGACATACGCGATGTGCTCGCCATCATCAGATTCTCCACAGACGTACCGACGTCGACGACTGTCTTTATGGGTACCGACGGTGATAGCGGCACCTACTTCACCGAGGATGAATTCGAGTTTCAGGATCTTACACCCGATGGTGAATTGCGGTTTGCCAACCGCCATTCCATCATCGTCTCGGGCCTGGACGCCGGCGCTACGTACCGATACCGGCTCGAAGTCGAGACAACCGCCGGCCAGATCACGGTTTTCGAACCTGGCGAGGTCAGCAGCGGCAAGCGCGCAGGCTTGCTGCAGCCCCCGGGCGGTTCTGGATCCTTCACCACCAGCAACGACCCGGATACGCAGTTTCCCGTAATCCTCTCCGGTCCGACCGTGTCGAGCAAGTCGCACGAAACCGCCATTATTGAATGGACGACGGACGAACCAGCCGACAGCGAACTCGACTTCGGCCTCGACGCGGCTGATGAGGACTCGGAGAGCTCGGCTGTGACCACAACGAGTCACAAGGTGACACTCTCGAACCTCGAATCGGGGGGGACATACACCTACGTGGTAGGCTCCACCGATGCTTCGGGCAATGGCGCCACGCAATCATCAGAGGCGGTGTTCACCACCGATCCTGACGTGGATATCACGGCCCCGAGCATCACCAGCGACCCGGAGATCATCTACAGGAATGACGAGAGCGCGACGGTCTCGTGGTCTACCGATGAGGACGCTTCCGGCGAGGTGACCTTCGGAACCGAAGCCGACGATCTTGGATTCATCCGTACGCTCCCAGAGACGGACCAGACTCACGAGGTGACGTTGACCAATCTGGAGGCCTCGACCACGTACTACTACCAGGTCTCCTCCGAGGATCTGAGCAACAATGGTCCGACAGTCAGCGAGGTGACCTCCTTCACCACGGACGCTGCGCCGGATGTCACGTTGCCGACGATCAGCGACATCGCCGTAGCCGAATCCGATTCCTCCGTGATCCTCACCTGGGAGACCGACGAACTGGCGGACAGCTTCGTCGACTTCGGGACGGTGTCAGGCATTCTGGACGTCACCGTGGGCGACGTTGAGGACGTCACCGAACACGAGATCACCCTGACGAACCTCACACCGGGTCAGACATACTTCTATACTGTGGGTTCCATCGATCGGTCCAACAACGGCCCCACCAAGTCCACCGAGAGTTCTTTCGCGACCCTGTCGACTGCCGATGTCACAGCGCCTGAGACTCCTGCGGGGTTGTCCGGTACGGCGGGCAATGAAGAAGTGTTGCTGACGTGGACGGCGAACACGGAACTGGATCTGGCTGGCTACAACATCTATCGACGAATCACCGGGGAGGAGTTTGCCGCCATCGCGTCGCGCGTCACAGAGACCTCGTATTCCGACCCGGGACTGACGAATGACACAGAATACGAGTACCAGATAACGGCAATCGACCGCGAGACGTCTCCAAACGAGTCGGCCGCCACGGCCGAAGTCACACTGACACCGACCCTGTCAGCCGCCCCCACGGCGCCAACAGATCTGAGCGTAGGCGGCGAGGCCCTGCTGCCCACCTTCACCTTCAGCAACGCCGAACCCTTCAACAGTGGCGCCGCCCTGACCTATACAATTCAGGTATCCACGCAGTCTGATTTCTCCGACGTGACCGACTCGGAATCGGGCATTACCGAAAGCTCGGGGGCCACCTCCTGGACGATCACGCGCGATCTGACGGACGGCGAGACGTACTACTGGCGCGTCCGCGCCGATGAAGGTACGCTGACGGGGCCATTCACGGACACCGAGGAGTTCACCGTCGACGATGTACCGTTGTTGCCCGGGGACTTCAATGACTCAGGAGTCGTCGACTTTGACGACTTCTTCGCTTTCGTCGATGCCTTCGGACAGTCGGCTGACGACTTTCCTGCCTTCGACCTGAACGGGTCAGGCTCGGGCACGTCGATCGACTTCGACGACTTCTTCGCTTTCGTCGACGCCTTCGGAACGTCCGCCAGCAAGACTGGAGGCGCCTGGGCCTTTGCCCATCGCCTGGATGAGACTGCGCGCCTCCGGCTCGCCGCGGCAGGCGGCCCGATGGACACGGAGGAAACCACCGGGCTGAAGCGTGATGTGGTTCGTCTTCGCGTCTTGGCAGAAAACGTAGAGGCGTTGCGAGCCTACGGTCTGGTGCTGGCCTACGATCCGGCGGCGCTGGACTTCACCGAAGCGCATGGGGGCCCCGGGTCACTGCTGGAGAGCCAGGGCGGCGAGGCAGGTCTGTTCCAGGTGCTCGACGAACGCCCCGGGCGCCTGCTGCTGGGCAACGGTCTTGTCGATGGCACGATGGTGTCCGGCACAGGAATGCTGGCGGAACTCACTTTCCGCCTGCGTGACCGACGGTTGGCCACCGATGCTCGCTTCGACCTGCAGCAGGCTTTCCTCGCCTCGAGCGCCGACGATGTTCGCCGCGCCGTCGCCGTGGAGTCGGCCCGTCTCCAGCCGTCTGCATTTGTCCTGGCCAAGGCCTATCCCAACCCGTTCAACCCCGCTACACAGATCGATTTTTCTCTGGCAACCGAGAGCTCAGTCCGACTCATCGTGTATGACGTCCTCGGACGGACCGTACGCACACTGGTTCGCGCCGACGAGGGCTTGGCGGCCGGTTTCTACTCGGTCACCTGGGATGGTCACGACGCAGCCGGTCGGCCCGTTGGCAACGGCCTTTACTTCTACCGCCTGACGACTCCGGTTTTCTCCCGGACAGGGAAGGTGATGATGCTCAAGTAGCCGGGAGGCAGCCAAGACTACACAAGAAAAGGGGCTCGCGGATGCGCATCCGC
>PBSR01000269.1 GCA_002726335.1 Gemmatimonadaceae bacterium | reverse complement strand
CTCGCCTGGTTGTCTTCACAGAATGAGCGGGAACTATAGTCGACACAGAGGCGCACGGTCAACTGTCGCTACAAAATGTCGATCTGCCTCCGTTCGCGTTCGGGAGTGAGGCAACCGTGACGTCGGATCTGCTAATAGTGTCTGACGCAGTATCCCTTGGCGACGAAGTCTCGAGCACACTCCTCGGCCTGGCATGTCCTCGACTCGGACATGCTGCCTTAGGAAGTCTCCGGTGCCTTCCCGCAGGATGCGCGTACGATCAGCTCACAGAGCACATCGATCCTCTTCGGTTCTTCGTCTATGTGCTGTATGAGATCTGAGAGGCGACGTACGGCCATTCGCCCCATCTCGCCCCGGTGGATGCGCACCGTCGTCAGCGCCGGATCGCAGATACTGGCGATCTCCAGGTCGTTCATGCCCAGTACACTGAGATCTTCGGGTACGCGCAACCCCACGGTCTTGGCGTATTGGATCGCCCCGATCGCCCACTCGTCAACTGTACCGAATACCGCAGTCGGACGGAGCTGCCCCACGGCGTCGGACCGCCCGCGCAGTTGCGCACCGTTCCCGCCAGGCTCATGAAGTGCCGCTCCACCTCACCGGTCGGGCCGAGCACCAGCGTGCTCGTCCCTCCGAGCGCCGGGGAACCCTTGCCGTAGTCGTAGAACCATCGGCGATCGAGCGACGCGACGCGCTCGTTCTGCTCGCCGAAGGCCCCGGCTGCCAGCGCCCCGGCCGTCAGTTCGTGGTTGCACACCAGGAGCGTGCGTCCCTGGGGCCCGGAAAAGGCAGCCATAGCGTCAGGTGCACCGGGCACCAGCAGACCGTCATCCATGGCGTCGCCGGTGCGAGACAGGACGCGATAGCTGAAACCTTCGGGTAGCTGCAGTATCCCCCCGGGATCAGGCCGTAACGGGCCGTACCCGACGCCGACACCCGTGGCCAGGGCGATGTTGCGCTGCAGGCCGGTGAAGCCGAGGGAGATCGCGGCAGCGGATTTGAGGAAGTATCTGCGGGTGACGGGCATGGGCTGGCTCCAGACAGTCCGGGTCGGTTGAACGGCTCAAACGGGCACGAGACGCTCGGCATTGGCGTGAAACAGCTTGCCCAGGAGCGTCTCGTCGAGCCGCAGCCCCAGTAGCCACGTGCGCAGGGCATCCCCGGGGGCGTCGCGGCCAAACAGCAGGCGGTCCTGGTAGGTCTCGATGAAACCACGGGCATGGGCCTCGTCACGCTGCATCGCGCCGAGACCGGAACCGGCGGACAGATCCGCCCACAGGTTCGGATACTTGTCGAGCAGGCGGATCACTTCGCCGCCCGGCGTGATCGGTCGCCGCGGGTAGATCTCGGTCTCCGTCGCCTCGTCGCCACTGAGGAAGCGCCAGAACCCCGGAGCGTGGCCGACGAAGATGGTATCCGGACATTCCTGCAGCGTGCGCTCCAGTGGTTGCGCCCCACCCCCGTACCAGTTGGTGTGGTAGCGGCGATGGCCACCGTCAGAATCCGGCAGGAAGGGCACGTCCAGATGCAGTACCACCGGCATCTTCAGCTCTCCTGCCTTCCAGAACAGCTCCAGTGCTCGCGGATCATCCAGCAGCATGCGGTAGCTCCACTCCCCACACACCCGCACACCGTAGAACTCGTACGCCGCCTGCAGCCGCTGCGCTGCCGAGCCCTCTGCCGGACACGGACAGAAGCCGCCGATGAAGCGGTCCGGATACGCCCGGCAGGCCTCGATCACGTCGTCGAGGGTGGAGCCGGCGTGGGTGCCGTCGGGACGGAAGTTTCGCGGGTTGAAGGTGCCGTGACTTGCGGGGACATCCTCTGCCGGCGGCAGGTACCACGTCAGCACCCAGCAGCGCTCGATGCCGAACTCGTCCAGTTCGCCCACCACACCGGCGGGGTCGAGCTTGTGGTAATAGACGTGGTTGTGACTGTCGATGATGCGCATCGCCGGCCGCATCAACAGTCCAGCGTGTTCTGGCGCTCCCAATCAGACAGATGGGAGGCGTACTCGTTCCACTCCGCTGTCTTCAGTTTCACAAAGGCTGACACGGTCTCACTGCCGAGTCCGCTGGCGAGGGCCGGGTTGGCCTCGAGTGTGCGCAGGGCATCCAGAAGATTGAGCGGCAGCCTCTCGGCCCCCCCTGCTTTGTGGGCTTCTTCGTAGACGTTGATGTCGAGACGAGGGCCCGGATCGCGCTTCTCGGCGATCCCGTCGAGGCCGGCAGCTGCGATCGCAGCGGGCAGCAGGTATGGGTTGGTCGCCCCATCTGCCAGCCGCAGCTCGATACGTCCGGCCCCCGGAATACGAACCATGTGCGTGCGGTTGTTGCCGCCATACGTCACCAGGTTCGGGGCCCATGTGGCACCCGATGTGGTGGCCGGGGCGTTGATGCGTTTGTAGGAGTTCACCGTCGGGTTGGTGATGGCGCATATGGACGTCGCATGTGCCATCAACCCGCCGAGGAAGTGGTACCCCAGCTGTGATACGCCGAGCTCCCCGGCAGCATCGGCAAACAGGTTGGTGTCGCCGTCGGGGGACCAGACACTCACGTGTGCATGGCAGCCGTTGCCCGTCAGGTCAACGAAAGGTTTGGGCATGAAGGTCGCGCGCAGGCCGTGCTTCTCGGCGATGGTCTTCACCATGTACTTGAAGAAGGCGTGCCGGTCCGCGGTGACCAGGGCGTCGGCGAAGTCCCAGTTCATCTCGAACTGGCCATTGGCGTCTTCGTGATCGTTCTGGTAGGGTCCCCACCCGAGGGCGAGCATGGCGTCGCAGATCTCGCTGATCACATCGTAGCGGCGCATCAGGGCACCCACGTCGTAGCAGGGCTTCGACTGGGTATCGGAGCCATCCGCCAACCCGTCGGCCTCCGGGGTGATCAGGAAATACTCACACTCTACTCCGTGCTGCAGCCGATAGCCCTTGTCTTCAGCGTCAGCCAGCACCCGCTTCAGCACGTTTCGAGGGGCGTGGGCGACCTCCTTGCCATCCATGAAGAGATCGGCGGCAAGCCAGCCGACGTTCGGCTTCCAGGGCAACCGGATGAGACTCGATGGATCCGGCACGGCGAACATGTCGCTGTCGGCCGCGGTCATGTCGAGCCAGGCAGCGAAGCCAGCAAAGCCCGCGCCTTCTGCGGCCATGTCGGTGATGGCCGCCGCCGGCACCAGTTTGGCGCGCATTACGCCGAAGAGGTCGACAAAGGAGATGAGGAAGTAGTCGATTCCCTGTTCGCTCGCTTCCTGTGCCAGATCGACGGTCATCTTCATCCTCCGGGAATCCAGTTCGTACCTGCCAGCGGCACACCCGACATGGCAGCCGCTTCAATCGTCAATGCCGCCAGGTCCTCCGGTTCAAGGTTCAAAACGTTGCTCTTTCCATTGGCTCGCGCAAGCGCCTGCACCTCCATCGTCATGACCGACAGATAGTTCGCCAGCCGCCGCCCCGCCTGCACCGGATCGAGGCGCGCTGCCAGCTCCGGACGTTGTGTCGTGATACCCGCCGGATCGTTGCCCGCGTGCCAGTCGTCGTAGGCGCCTGCCGTCGTGCCAAGTTTCCTGTATTCCTCTTCCAGTGCCGGGTCGTTATCGCCAATGGCTACCATGGCAGCCGTACCGATCGATGCGGCGTCGGCGCCGAGAGCCAGGGCTTTGGCCACGTCGGCGCCGGATCGGATGCCGCCCGAGATGACGAGCTGAACCTTGCGGTGCATGTCGAGCTCCTGCAGGGCGCGAACAGCTTCCTTGACCGCGGCGAGTGTCGGGATCCCCACATGCTCGATGAACACCTCCTGCGATGCTGCTGTGCCGCCCTGCATACCATCGACGACCACCACGTCGGCCCCCGCCTTGACGCTCAGAGCCGTGTCATAATACGGGCGAGCGGCGCCGATCTTGACGAAGATCGGCTTCTCCCAGGCAGTGAGCTCTCGCAACTCCTGGATCTTGATCTCCAGATCGTCCGGCCCCGTCCAGTCCGGATGACGACAGGCGGAGCGTTGATCGATGCCTTCCGGCAGCGTCCGCATGCCTGCCACCCGCTCGGTGATCTTCTGACCCAGCAGCATGCCGCCCCCGCCCGGCTTGGCTCCCTGGCCGACGACGACCTCGATGGCGTCCGCCTTGCGCAGGTCATCGGGGTTCATGCCGTACCGCGATGGCAGTACCTGGTAGATGAGCTTGTCGGAGTGATCGCGCTCCTCCGGTGTCATGCCGCCGTCGCCCGTCGTCGTCGACGTACCCACGGCGGAGGCGCCACGACCGAGGGCCTCCTTGGCCTGCGCCGAGAGCGAGCCGAAGCTCATACCGGCGATGGTGATCGGGATCTTCAGCTCGATCGGCTTGCTGGCGAACCTCGTACCCAGTGCCACGTCGGTGTCGCAGCGCTCGCGGTACCCCTCCAGCGGGTAGCGCGACATGGAGGCGCCGAGAAAGACCAGATCGTCGAAGTTGGGCAGCCGGCGCTTCGTACCGCCGCCCCGGATATCGTAGATACCTGTGGCCGCCGCCCGACGGATCTCCGACAGCGTGTAGTCGTCGAAGGTCGCCGACTTGCGGGGCACCGTATCCGGGATGTGAGATTCGTCCGGGGGATCAGGCATCAGTATTCATCCATGTTGTCGATGGAGAAGTGATAGAGCCGGCGGGCCGAGCCGTAGCGTCTGAAACCTGCCGCATCGGCACCGAGTCCGGCCCGGTCCAGCAGGTCAGCGAGGGTGGCCTCGTGTTCCGCTGCCATCGGCTTTTCTTCACAGTCAGCACCGAGGCTGGCCACCTGGCCACGCACGTAGATCTGTGCCTCGTAGATGGAGTCTCCGAGATCCGTACCGGCATCGCCCAGCACCACGAGATGCCCTGCCTGGGCCATGAATGCTGACATGTGCCCCACGTCGCCGCCGACGACGATATCGACGCCCTTCATCGAGATACCGGCCCGTGCCGACGCCGAGCCTTCGACGATGACCAGCCCGCCGTGGCCGCTGGCGGCCAGCGACTGGCTGACATCCCCCCGCACGCGGACCTCGCCTGACATGATGTTCTCGGCGCAACCGGTGCCGGCATTTCCCGAAACCGTGACCCTGGCGTGTTGGTTCATGCCGGCACAGTAATAGCCGGCATGTCCGTCGATGCGGACGTCGAGCTCGGCATCGAGACCGCAGGCCAGCGCATGAACGCCCCCGGGATTGAGGACCCGGAAGGCACCCTCTGTCGCTTGCTGCAGTCCGGAATTGACCTCCCGTATGCTGCGGGCCGCCAGATCCAGCTCGGTGATCTGCGCCGTCATGCGGCGTGGCTCCAGGCGTAGACCGTCGCCGGCTTTGGCTCCCAGATATCGGCGTTGGCCACCCCGGGCAGCTGGGCGATGGCGCGGAATTCCGAGGACATGGCCACCCAGTCTTCCGTCTCGGCGATCACCGCGGGCTTGCAGGCGATGGCATCGCGGACGACGGCGAAGCCATCGCGCGTGCCGATGGCCAGGGTATAGAAGCCATCGAGGTCTTCCAGGGCTCTCTCGATGGCTTTCTCCAGCGAATCGCCCTGGCGCATGCGCCAGGCCAGGTAGCCTGCGGCCACTTCCGAGTCGTTCTCCGTCTGGAAGGTCTCCCCCTGACGCTGCAGGTGCTCTCGCAGCCGGTTGTGATTGGACAGAGAGCCGTTGTGCACGAGACAGGTGTCGGCTCCCGTCGAGAAGGGATGGGACCCGGCGATGACGATGGCCGACTCGGTGGCCATACGCGTATGGGCGATGGCGTGTCGTCCACTGCGCTCCGCCAGGCCGAACCGTTCCGTGATCGCAACCGGATCCCCGATGCCTTTGAACAGCTCCATGGCCTGGCCCACGGAGAGCACGGTCACATCCGGTGCGATCTCGATGATCCGGTTGCGTGCCCTGGCGCCATCTCCCGTGGTGTGCAGGATGGCATGGTCCTCGACTCTGTGCACCTGAACCTGGGCGTCGATGGTCTGCTCCAGGTCCTTGCTCAGGGCTTCCCAGTCGGTGGTTTCGGTCAGCGACAGGCAGCTGACCTTCGTCATCACGTCCGGCGTGTCGTAGATGGCGAATCCCGCCGAGTCGGGCCCGCGGTCGACCATCTCGTGGAGCATGCGCTCGGTGAGCTTCCCGAGGTCCGGACGCAGGGCCTCGTTCTTCAGGAACAGTCCGACGATTCCACACATTCGCTACGATCCTCGTTCGCCGAGAGCCTGTAGTGCCTCGACGCCGATCGGTTCGACGCCCAGATCTCTCCCCGCCGCCATCAACGTATCCCAAACGTAAGCGCCCAGAGACCGGCTGCCGAGCAGGCGGTACGCCGGCAGATCGGCGAGATCGCTGCGAATCACCAGTTGCCTGGTCTTTGCCACGCTCGTCTGTCGGGCTGCTCCCGACGGGAATGCCGCGGAATCGAAATCCAGGCCACAGAGCTTGCTCAACAGTACCGGCGCCGCCGGTCCCACCAGGCGCATCTCGAAGCGGCCGTGGGTCACATCGGTGATCGTAGATAGTGCGTCGGTCTTGGCGTCTCGCAGCGATGTCAACGTCCCGGCGCGCCCCTCGGCTGACGTGCCCACGTGAAACAGGTCCGGACGCAACCGTGCGATCTCCATCGCTGCAGTCCCGGTTACCTCGCCGATCTTCTCCGGCACCCCACCTGCAGCCTCGCCGATGATGGCGGCGGCAGCCTCGCCCTGAACGAGAATCCTGCCACGCGGGGTACCGTCGCCGAGAGCCACCCCCTGGCGCGCCGCCCGCAGCTCTGACTCGGCGCCGGCGAAAGACGCGGGCATGCGCCAGCCCTCGCCGACCTCGGTCAGACGGGCTCCGAGCTGCGTCCAACTGCGTTCCAGGGGGGATGTCAGAGAGATCGCCGCCATCAGCCGCGCAGCCGCGCACCCTCCGGATCATAGAATGGTCCGTGATGGACGCGGGCCTCCTCCATCTTGCCCTCTGCGTATATGTGGAAGGGCGCCTCCGCCTTCGCCGCCAGATCCGCGGGCAGCCAGCACAGACCGAGGGTTTCCTGCAGGGTCGGCGAAAACCGGCAGGATGAGATCCAGCCGATGATCTCCGGTCTCGTCCCCCCGTCCTGCACGACGGCCTGTTGCCCCTCTGCGAGCGCGTCGACGCGGCGCCCGGTGCGAAACCCCACGAGACGCTGCTTCGGGCCCTCCTCTGAGACCCGGGTCAGCGCCCGGCGCCCGAGGAAATCGGCCTCCTTGTCGAACCGCACCGCCCAGGCGGCATCAGCTGAAATCGGATCGGTCAGGGCGTCGGTGTCCTGACCGACGATGAAGTGCGCCTTCTCCAGGCGCAGGATGCGCTGTGCCTCCACGCCGAAGGGTTTCAGTCCGTGGTCGGCGCCGGCCTCGATCAGCCTCTCCCACAGATAGGCGCCGGCCCCCGCCGGGCAGTGGATCTCGTAGCCGAGCTCGCCGGTGAAGCCGAGACGGAGCAGCAGGCACGAGACGCCAGCCACATCGGTCCGGCGGGCCCGCATGTAGGGCACTGCGGCGTTGCTCAGATCGCGGGTCGTCAGCGGCTGGAGCACCTCCCGCGCCTGCGGGCCAGCCAGATTGAAGGCCGCATGCGTGTCCGTCAGATCGGTGATATGAACACCATCCCCCCATCCCGATTGTCGCCACCACTCCATCCACTCCAGGGCGGCGCTGGCGCCGCTGGAGGTCGTCGACACGTACCACTCCTGGTCGGCAATTCGGGCGCAGACACCGTCGTCGAGGACGACACCCTCGTCATTGCACATGATCCCGTAGCGCACGCGCCCGCGACGCAGGTTCTGCCACTGATTCACGTAGAGACGCTCGAGCAGAACGGCAGCGGCGGGCCCGGTGAGCTTCAGCTTGCCGAGAGGACTGACGTCGATCAGGCCGGCCGCCTCACGCACAGCGCGGACCTCGGCGGCGGCATCTCCGTAGTGTTCGGGCCGCAGCCAGACACCGGCCACCATCATCCGGGCGCCATGCTCCACGTGCCAGTCGTGCACGCAGGACAGCTGCACCGGTTCCATCTTCTGCCCCGCCAGCGCCCCTAAGGAAACCGGCTTCACCGGAGGGCGCGACGTTGTGCGTCCCGTCTCCTGCACGCTGTGCCCGGTGGCCCGGGCGCAGAGGCGGATTCCGTTGAACCCGCACATCCGGCCCTGGCAGGGCCCCATGCCGATCGTGCTGTAACGTTTGAGCAACTCGATGCGGTCATAGCCTTCGGCGACGGCGGTCTCGATGTCGATATCGGTCACGTCTTCGCAGAGGCACACGAAGCGTTTGTCCCTGCCGCTCTCAGGAGCCGCAACAAGGGAAGACGTACGAACCGCGGCTGGTGCCATGCTCCCGCCTGACGGCATCTCAGACGTCCCGGCGGCGGCAGCCGCGCCGGCCCTCTCCCCCTGAAGCCATTCCTCCTCTGCCGTACATGGACCAGCCACACGTCCCGCCAGAGACAGCCCCTCGGGCAATCCGTCGAGACTCATCTCGGCCAGTGCTTCGTCGTAGCGACTGTGGGCGCCGGCCATGGTTGCCAGTTCCGCGGACGGGATCCACGTGGTGCTGACAGCAACGAAGTCGCAGCGGATCCGGCGCCCGCCATCCGCACCGCTGATTGGGGTCAGGGTCACCTCGTCCACACCGCACTTGCCACGGGCGGCGCCGATCGTATACCCGGTCAGCACCGTCACGCCGGCGTTGCGTACTGCCTCCACATCTTCGTTCGACGCTGGCGCGTCGCGTTCATCGGTGACGGCGGCAACCTCCACGCCGGCGGCCAGCAGGTCGGCGGCGACGGCCCAGCCCTGGTCGTTGGCTGTGACGACGACGGCACGCTGCCCCGGGACCACCCCGTACAGGTGCAGCAGGCGCTGCACTGCCGTACCGAGCAGCACCCCGGGACGATCATTGCCGGCGAACACGGCCGGCGCCTCGAAGGCGCCGCTGGCCACGACCGCCGCACCGGCGCGGATCTTGAACAGCCGCTCGCCGCGCACGGCGGAAAGCCAGTGATCCTGATACCAGCCGACCACTGCAGTGTCGGTGAGGAGTGTGCCCCCTGCCTGCTCCAGCCGCCCCCGGCAGTCGTCGATGCGCCGGCTGGCAGCGTCATCCGGGCGGTGATAACGCAGATGCCCGCCGGCCTCCGGATTCTCGTCGATCAGCAGGACCCGGGCGCCGGCGTCAGCGGCTGCCGCGGCGGCGCTCAGCCCGGCGGGGCCGGCACCGACGACGACGACATCGGCGTGCAGGTACTGCTTGTCGTGGTCACCCTCGGGTGTGTCTTCGTCGATCGTCCCCAGGCCCGCGGCATGGCGCAGCACGTGCTCGAAGGCGGGCCACAGCAGGCGCGGACGGTGGAACGTCTTGTAGTAGAAGCCCACCGGCAGGAATCGTGAGAAGCTCTCGGTGAGGGCCATCAGATCGTGATCGAGGGAGGGCCACGCGTTCTGTGGGCGCACGTCCATGCCCTCTTCGAGCGGTCGCGTGCAGGATCTCACGCTCGGCTCATCGCCGATCTGCACCAGGCAGTTGGGACAGTTCCCGGCACAGCAGAGCAGGCCACGGGGGCGATGATACTTGAAAGAACGGCTGATGACACGCACGCCAGCCGCCGTCAGCGCCGACGCGATGGTGTCTCCGGCGAAACCTTCATGACTCTTCCCGTCGAACCGGAATCGCAGGGTGTGAGCGCGGTCGATGGCCTGTCCGGCGTCCGCTCTGATACGACTGCCGGTCACGGTGTAGCCTCTTTCTGCGCGGCGGCATCGGCGGGTTGCCAGAGCCAGGTCCGCGCCACCTCGTTGCTGCGCCGGTCGCGCTCCACGAGAAACCAGGTGCCGCAGCCGGCCCGGTGATACCACCATTCGATCTGCTCACCCATCCCGTTGTGCCGCTGATACAGGTAGCCGATCCACTCGCTCTCGGCCGCCTCCGTCGACGGCGCCGGCCGGGGGCGGTATTCGCCACCGTAGCGGAACTCGGCGCTGTTGCGCACGCCACAGTGGGGGCACTCGAGACGTAGCATCACTGACCCACCGAAGCGGCGCCCTTCTCGCCCACCGGATCGTACTCAGCAAACCGCGACAGCCGGAAGGGGCGCAGCAGATCCGGCGTCTGGCGCGTGGCGATCAGCTCTGCCATCATCTTGCCGCAGATGGGCGACGCCTTGAAGCCGTAGGTCCCCCAGCCGACGTCGAGCAGGAAGTTGCCCACGGGGGTGCTCCCCATCAGCGGACTGAAGTCGGGTGGCATCTCGCACAGCCCCGCCCACTGACGCATGATGCGCGCCTTCGACAGGAACGGCAGCAGCTCGAGCACGTGGCCGGAGAGTCCCTCGAGAAAGTCGAGGCTGCCCGCCATGGAGTACGACGCGAAGGGATCGACGCTGGCGCCCATGACGAGCTCACCGCGATCGGACTGGCTGACGTACACGTGCAGACTACCGGAGACTACCACCACATCGAGGAATCGCTTCAGCGGCTCGGTGACGCAGGCCTGCAAGGGAAATGTGTCGAGGGGCAGCTCAAGATCCACCATGGCGGCCACGTTCGAGGCCCAGCCGGCGGTGGCACACAACACCAGGTCTGCGGAGACGTCGCCCCCGGTGGTACGAACCCCCGTGACGGCCCCGTTGGCCACATCGATTCCCGTGACCTCGGTGTACTGGTGAATGTGAACGCCCCACCGATCGGCCCCCCTGGCATATCCCCAGACGACGGCGTCGTGGCGGATGGTACCTCCCGGAGGATGGTACAGAGCCGCCTGGATCGGATATCTCGGCCTGTCGCTGAGATCGAGCTGCGGACAGATGCGGGCCAGCTCATCGGGGAAGACGAGACGCGAGTCGACTCCCTGCAGCCGGTTGACCTCGGCGCGCCGCCGCATAGTCCGCACGGAGCCGTCGTTGTGGGCCAGCGTCAGATGTCCACGCTGGCTGAACATGACGTTGAAATCGAGATCCTGCGCCAGGCCCTCGTAGAGCTTGACCGAGGCGTCGTAGAATCGGACGCCTTCAGGAGTGAGATAGTTGGCCCGGATGAGGGCGGTGTTGCGGCCGGAGCCTCCGGCACCGATGTAGCTCTTGTCGAGCACCGCGACGTCGGTGATCCCGTGGTCCTTCGCCAGGTAGTAGGCGCAGGCCAGCCCATGGGCGCCGCCACCAATGATGATGACGTCGTAGTACTCCTTCAGCGGATGGTCGTGCCACATCCGTGGCGGGCGGGCGCCAAAGCCCTGGCGCAGCAGTTTCAGTGACATGGGGCGGGAAAGATGAGACCCCCAGCCAGCCGCCGCCAGAGGCCCTAGACGTGGGCGTCGAGGAAATCTAGCGTGCCTTCGATGGCGTTGGTGATCTCGTCCTTGTCCGCGGGACCCCCGTATCCGTCAAACCCGTGGCCACCTTCCTGAATCGTGCTCAGGTGATGTTCCACGCCGGCCTCTTCCAGGGCCTCTGCCATGCCAGCCGACAGATGATACGGGACATCGGTATCCGCCGTCCCGTGCAGCAGCACCGTCGGCGGATAGGCCGCCGTCACGTTCTGGTCCGGACAGTACGGGACGAAGAAGCCCGGATCCGCCCTGGGGTCGCGGCCGGCAACCTCATTCGGCCAGATGCCCTGCTGACGGCAGTATAGATAGAAGTTGCCACCGCCGGGGCGCTCGTCTGGCCGGGTGACAGGTGGACCGCTGTGGTGCTGTCTTGCCTCCTGCTCGGTGACCATCGGCTGGGAGCAATAGAACGGATCGGGCTCCGAGTACCAGGGACCGACGATATCCCCATAGCCATAGTATGAGACCAGCGCCTTTGGCGGCTCGGCGAAGGTCCCCGTCATCAGCGTCAGGTACCCGCCGGCCGAGTGGCCCACCACGCCGATTCTGTCGGCATCGATGCCGGCGACGTCAGGACCGCACTCGCGGATCCAGGCCAGGGCATCCCTGACATCGTCGATGATATTCGGAAGTTTCGTCTCCGGAGCCAGGCGGTAGTCGGTCGAAAACACCGTGTAGCCCCGGCTCACGTACCGACTGCCATGGCCGCAGCCTTCGCGGTCTCCCCCGATCAGCGCGCCGCCGTGGATCCACAGGATAGCGGGCCCGGGCGTGCCGGTCGACTCGCAGCGATGCACATCGAGGTGGATCCTGCAGCCTGACGTCTCTTTGTAGACATGCGTCTCAGTCATCGATCACTCCGCGTATCGCCGTGGCCAGCTGGCGCGCCGTCTGTGTCAGGTTCTCGAAGTCGTCCGATCGCTCGTCCTTGCCGGGCTGTTCATAGGATGTGCTGAGCAGAATTTCGCCCGAGGGGAAATGGATGACACGACAGGTGGCCGTGCCGATGCCGCTGCCCGTGAGTCGGCTGTTGATGATGACCACGGCATCGACCGCGGCGGCCGCATGCAGCCGGAAGTACTCCTCGTTGTCGAGAACCTGCCGCAGGTCCATCCCGTTGTCGATGAGTCGCTGGTTGATGGTCGAGCGATCGATGACCTTGCCACCACCGGACAGCAGTTCGGTGATCACCGCGTCGGGCAGGAAGAGCTTGTCCGCGTCTCCCACGGCAGGCGGCAGGACGGCGATGGTGGCGTGCTGTGGCAGAGCGTCGGCCTGCTGAAACTCCTGGCTTGGTTCAGAGCCTGCGGTCGCCGCCTCCTCATAGATAGCTTCGGGATCCGGATCCTCGTCCGGGTCATAACCCAGGTCTTCCAGGTGCTTGCGGTAATCGGCCACGTACGCGTCCAGGTCGATCTCGAGCTCCACCTTCACCTCACGGTCCTCGATCATACGCCGTTCGAAGAACTCGAGGTTGTCGTCCAGTGAGGCCCGATGTTCGACGAGGGACTCGCAGACTCCGACCTGCTTGCGCAACTCCGACTGCAGCTGCGACACCTCTGTCTTGCGGCGGGTGATGAGGTTCGCGGTGACGATCTTGATGACAACACTCGCCACGACCAGCACGGCGCTCAACCAGCTGATCAACTCTACCGGCATGAGGCTACCGTCTCATCCTCCGTAGAAAACCTTGTCACCGAGGTCTCTCATGTGCAGCGAGGCGTCGTCCGGCCGGCCCTCGACATCACCGTTGACGCCGGCATCCACGACTTCACCGACGAAGATATGGTGGTCGCCGGTCTCGACGACCTCGACGATCCTGCACTCCACGTGGGCCCGTGCCGCCGCCAGAATCGGCACACCGGTGCTTCCCGTCCGGAAGGGCTGACCACCGATGTTGTCGCCATCACGCTCGACCGGCTTGAAGAAGGCAAAGGCCGCATCCTGCTGTCCCTTGCCGAGCACGCTCAGGGCGAACGTCCCCGACTCCTTCAGAATGGTGTACCCCGGCGAATCCGCCTTGATGCCGACGGCGATCAGCGGCGGGTCGAAGGAGGTCTGCGTCACCCAGTTGACCGTGGCTGCCGTCACACCGTTCTCGGTTTCGGCCGCCAGTACGTAGAGGCCGTAGGGAATCATCCGCAAGGCGGTCTTCTTCTGGTCTGCTTCCATCTGTCAACTCCACTCTTGTTACAGGTTGATCGTGCGCCGTGTCTTGCCTGATTTGAGGACCGCGAGGCCGAGTTCGAGTGCGGCGATGCCGTCTTCTGCTGAGACCAGGGGCTGCTCCCCGCGCTCGAAGCATTTCACCACGTGCCTCGCCTGGTCGAGGAACATGTCGCGCCGCT
>PBSR01000268.1 GCA_002726335.1 Gemmatimonadaceae bacterium | reverse complement strand
CCCTCGCCCTGGGCACACCGGCCATGGCGGAGCCGCTCATCCTCAGCGTCGAGAATGCCGCTGGGACCGATATCGTCGGGCTCTTTGTCGGCGACGCCGACGGTATCGAGGACGAGGCCGAGCGGGCGGAATTCCTCGAAGCCCTGGGGTTGGAATCACCGGGCCTCGACCGGGTCAACGGCGCCGCCTACGATGCGCTGGGTCTCATGTCCTTCTATACCGTCGGCGAGGACGAGTGCCGCGCCTGGACCATCCGCAAGGGCGCCAGCGGTCCGGAAGCCGGTGGCGCCATCCACTCCGATATCGAACGCGGCTTCATACGTGCCGAAGTCATGAAGTACGACGACTTCATCGCTGCCGGTTCGGAAGCCGAGGCGCGCAATCGTGGCCACCTGGCCACTCGGGGCCGCGACTACACCGTCGAGGACGGCGACATCATGCACTTCCTGCACAACGGGTAGAGCCGGCTGCCGCGGGCTGCACGGCCACTCAGTGATCGTGAGGATCCACGTCGTAGAGATCCTCCTTGGGTTGCTCGCCCATCACGAACCGCAGTTCCCCCCCTTGCGCCAGATCGGCGTGCGCGAGGAAAGGTCGCGACAGTCGTCGATCGTTGAAGGTGACCGCCTGCACGTAGGCTCTGTCGTCGCCGTTGTCCTGGCCGATGATCTCGAGACGACGCCCCTGTGGCAGTTCGACTATCACCGAATCGAAGCGTGGTGCCCCCAGGGTGTATTCTGGTTTCCCGGGGCAGACCGGATAGAATCCGAGGGTACTGAAGATGTACCACGACGAGAGGGATCCGGTATCCTCATCGCCGAGCAGACCGTTGGGTTCCGCGCTGTACAGTTCGTCAAGCACGCGCCGGACCCAGCTTTGCGTCTTCCAGGGCCGATCTGAGTAATTGTACAGGTAGGGGATGTGGTGGCTCTGCTGGTTGTTGTGGGCATACTGCCCCATGTTGGCCGACGTCATCTCCACCATCTCGTGCCGAACCCACTCGTAGTCACCAGGATAGAAGACGGGCGGCGCATCGAAGAACTTGTCGAGGACAAAGCCGAAGGCCTTGGGTCCATCAAACGCCTGTACCAGCGCCGGAAGATCGTGCAGCACGGCATAGGTATGCTGCCAGGCTGTGCCTTCGACGAAAGCCCCGCCCCGTCTGAACAGGTCCGTCTCATCCCACTCGCCATCGGCTCGACGCCCGCGTACGTAGTACCGCTCCACGTCGAAGACGTTGCGCCAGTTGGCGGCTCGTCGGAAGAACTGTGCCGCCTCCTGGTCTCGTCCAATGGCCTGAGCCATGGTGGCGATGCAGAAGTCCCCATAGGCGAACTCGAGGGTACGGCTCGTGGCACCCTCTACGATGTCGCTCGGTACGTATCCCCGCTCGAGGTACGCCTCAAGTCCCCGTCTGCCGACCCGCTCCGTACCGGGAATATTGCCGTTGCGCAGTAGACCTTCGAAGACGACGTCCGTGTCAAAGTCGGTCACTCCCTTCAGGTACGCGTCGGCGATGACGGCTTCCATATGCGTACCCGCCATGCCCTGACGGTACCCCGGGCTTGGCCAGTTGGGAAACCACCCGCCTTCGCGGTACGCGTTCGTCCAGCCTTTGATGATTTGCGCAACCTGCTCAGGCCAGATCAACGTCCAGAGGGGATACACCGTGCGGAACGTGTCCCAGAGGCCCTGGTCGGCGAACAGGATCCCTTCGTGAATCTTGCCGTCGTATGGGCTGTAGTGCTTGACGATCCCGTCCGCACCCTCCTCGTGCCAGATGCGGGGGAACAGCATGCTCCGATAGAGAGCAGTATAGAAGGTGGTCTGTTGTTGCGCCGTGGCGCCGGTGATGCGGATGCGCTGGAGAACTGCCTCCCAGGTCGCCGCCGCGAGGGCCTCGACTTCGTCGAAGGTTCGCGTACCGATCTCCCGTTCGAGATTCACAGCGGCCTGGTCCGCATCGATGAAGGAAGTTCCGATGGCGATCACCAGTGGATCGTCAGGAGACGCGAAAAACCTGGCGTAGCCGCCGCGAACGGCCAGACTGTCCGGCACATCGCGTTCGTGCCAGGCGCCGACGCTTCCCACGGGACGCCGAAAATCGGCGACGAAGTGACATCCGAATCGATCGCCAACGCCACCGGAGTGCCGTTCACTGACGCCGGTCGCCCGCTGCTGTTCCGAGTTGATTGAAAAACCGCCGCCACCGTGGGTGTCGAAAACTACCCATAGACTCCCGGGCCGCGCCGGTGTCATGCGGAAGATGGCACACCTCAGGGTCGGGGACATCTCCACGTCGATGTCGTACTTGTCGAGGTGCGTCCGGTAGACGGGGGGGAGGCGGCTTCCCTTTCCCGGGAAAAGGTGGTTCGGCGGTCCTCGACGTCCGGAGACAGTTCTCCACTCATCGGCATCAGGGAGAATTGACCATAGTCCCCGCGCCAGACGCTGGCCTGGTGGGTGGCCCGAAACCCCACGATGGAATTGACGTCATGCTGGTAGATCCATGCCGAGAACCGCTTCCCGGTCTGTGGCGTCCATGACGTCATGCCGAAGGGCAGAGCCACGGCGGGATAGGTGTTGCCGTGGGAAAAGGCGTATTCCGAGTCGGTGCCGATGAGAGGATTCACCAGATCCACCAGGGCCGGCGTTGATGGTGGATCCTGGCAGCCGGCGAGCAGCAAAGGCAGGCTCGCCAGGAGCAGACTCTTGAGGACTCCCCCATCTCTGCCAGCGTCGACTACCCGCCTCGAAATCATCCTCTGTCGCCCTCCACTCGGTATTGGTTATTTTCGTGGACGCCGCCTGGGAGAGATACGACCACGCTCCAAAGTGGGTCAAGTGAGCGACGTACGAGTTGTCCTGCCCGTCAGCGCGGACCGAGGAGGAGGCAGAAGCTTGAAGCAGGAACGCGAAGCGGCTGAAGAGGTCACTCGGACACTTGTCACAGGTTTGCGCGCAAATGGCTGACCTGGACGCGGGGGGCACAAGATCTGAGCCCGTGCCGATGTCACGCCGAAGGTGCCTGGGCACGCTCGGCGCCGGCCTCGCCAGTCTGGCATTGCCTCTCGGCAGTTGCGCAGCTCCCGGTCGACAGCCCAACATCGTCCTGATCGTCGCCGATGACCTCGGCAGCACCGACCTGGGCTGTTATGGGGCCAGCGATCTGCGCACGCCGCATCTGGATACGCTGGCAGCTCGAGGCGTTCGCTTCACCGACCACTACGTGACGGCGCCGGCGTGCACGCCCTCGCGCGCCAGCCTGCTGACCGGCCGCGAACATGCTCGCCTGCTGCAGCGCAACCTCGGTCTGGAAGCCGAGGAGACGACGATTGCCGAGATGCTGCGCGGTGCCGGCTACCGCACAGCCATCTTTGGCAAGTGGCATCTGGGCGTTCCAGCCGAGGTCAGTCCCCTGGCTCAGGGCTTCGACGAGTTCGTCGGTTTCAAGGTGGGTGCCCTCGACAACCATACGCACACGTACCGTTGGGGAGCTGGTGCTGGTCATCGCTTGTGGAAAGACGACAGGGAATACCATGAGGATGGCGTCTATTTCCCCGACCTGGTAACCCGTGAAGCCCGGGAGTTTATCGGCCGCAACAGCGGACGTCCGTTCTTCCTGTACCTCCCCTACAACCAACCCCACTACCCCTTGCAGCCATCGGCCACGTCCCTCGAAGCGGTGGCACACATCAGTGACCCTGGCAGACGACAGTATGCCGCCTGTGTCCATGTGCTCGACGAGGCTGTGGGCAATGTCATGGCCGCCATCGAAGCCAACGGACTGACACAGGACACGATCATCCTGTTTCTCAGCGATCACGGCCACTCCGTGGAACCGGATTCGCTTTCCGGTGGCCAGTCGAGGCCCTATCGTGGCCATAAGGGGACGCTGCTGGAAGGCGGTATCCGCGTGCCGTGTATCGCCTCATGGCCTGGCACCTACCCCGCCGGGACGGTACGCGGGCAGCTGGTCTCCAGCATGGACTGGTTGCCTACACTGGTCACGCACGCCGGTGTCTCAACAGCGGGTCCGGTGATTGATGGTGCGTCGTTGGGCAATGTCCTCAGGTCATCGACAGCCGTTGCTCACGAATCGCTGTGCTGGACGTATGGCTCTCTATGGGCTGTTCGTGAAGGCCGTTGGAAGCTAATGGGAGACGGCCTCGACCAGGTATCTCTCTACGATCTCCATGAGGATCCCGGCGAGGTCCACGACTTGCACGTTGAACGACACGATATCTTCAGTCATCTCGCCGACGTGCGGAATCGCTGGGCCGAATCCCTGAGGCAGGATCCTACGGTCATCCGTGAGCTTGATCTGTGAGCATGCACGGTGCCTTGATTCTCCTGCTGTCAGCCACCAGCCTGGTCGCTGCCGAACCCGATACACCTAGGACGACAGAGAGGTCCCGCATGGCCGACGCCTTTCCCTGGCCCGATGACCGCATCGAGCGCTACACCGCATACCGTGCCACGGGGCCAATTGTAGTGGACGGTCATCTGAACGAGGCGTCGTGGGCGCAGGCGCCACGCTCGCCGCGATTCTCCGATCTCGTCAATGGCAACCCGGGCGTTCACGACACACGTGCCGCCGTCCTCTGGGACGATGAGTATCTCTACGTCGGCTACTGGATCGAGGAGCCCTTTCTCGAAGCCAGCCTCACCGAACGCGACGCACCCATCTACCAGAACAATGACGTGGAACTCTTCATCGCCGGCATGGACAATTACTACGAGTTCGAGATCAACACGTTCGGCACGATCTACGAAGTCTTCTTCATCTGGGACGACACCTACGAAAAGAAGGGGTACAGCAAAGTGGACGAGTTCTCCCGGGATCATCCTCAGGTGAAGCCTTTCGCAGGGGTCGGCTTCCAGCCCCATCCCCGGGGTGGCCGCACCGGCTACTGGAACTGGGACTTCCCCGGGTTGCAGACTGCCGTCGTCGCCGACGGAACGATCAACGACAACACCGATCGCGACCGCAGCTGGTCCGTGGAGCTGGCCCTGCCGTGGCAGGGCATGAAGTGGCTCGCCCATGGCGATGGGCGGGCGCTGCCACCGAAGGACGGAGATGTGTGGCGCATGGACTTCTCCCGCTTCAATCAATACAAGGAAGCAGCACCGTCCGATGACCATGGCGGCTGGGCCTGGAGTCCCCATGGCGTGTGGGACAGTCACGTGCCCGAATGCTTCCCCTACATCACCTTCTCCGAGCAGCCGGTGGACGAGGCGCGATGATTCGCGCCCTGCTCGGCGTTTTCGGCGGGCTGGCCCTGGCCATGACCATGGTCTTTGTGCTGGAGGGTATCGGTCATCAGATGTACCCGCCGCCGGCGGATCTCGATCCCACCGACCGTGAAGCTTTTGCCGCCGCCGTCGCCGCCATGCCGGTCATGGCTCTCGTCATGGTCCTCATCGCCTACTCGCTGGGTACGTTTGCCGGCGCCTGGCTCGCCGCCCGCGTCGGCGGACGACCGTTCTACGCCTTCCTGGTGGGCGGCGTCATGACCCTGGCAGGGATGACGAATCTTATCGCTGTCCCGCATCCGCTCTGGTTCACCATCGTCGGCACGCTCATATTTCTGCCGTCGGCGTGGGTCGCCAGCCGCCTCGCTGTGTACGACTGACCATGGCCGACAGGGTACCGGCCGACGCCCGTACGATCTCGATTCATTGCGCCAAATGTCGGACCTTGCTGTACCGGTACCGCAAGGGAGGGGATGGCGGCCTGGTGAAGATCCGGCCCGGGCGCATCACCGAAGACCACACCGACGGCAGCCTGCACTGTCCCGACTGCGGCCAGCAGTTCGCCCGCGAGGCGATGATGGGAGGCGGGCCTGCGTACAAGATCATCGGGGGCAAGGTGACAACAAAAGGCATGAGGCGCAGATGAACTCACCCACCGTCATCGGCACGCCGCGCGCTGTCGACGTGCTCGTCGTCGGCGCCGGCGTCATCGGCATATGCAGCGCCTGGTACCTGCAACAGATGGGTGCCCGCGTCGTGCTCCTCGACCGCGACCAGGTCTGTTCTGGTGCGTCCTACGGCAACGCGGGTCTCGTCGTTCCCAGCCACAGCGTACCGCTGGCGGAACCGGCAGCCCTGGCGCATGGACTGCGATGGCTGTTTCGCCCGGACAGTCCGTTCTACATCAAACCGCGGCTCGATGCCGATCTGTTGCGCTGGTTGTGGCATTTCTACCGCGCCTCCACGCCGTCCCGGGTGGAACGCGTGATCCCAGTGTTGCGCGATCTGCATCTTGCCAGCCGGACCCTCTATGCGGAGTTCGCCGGCAGCGGCCTCGATTTCGGCTATGGCGAGCGCGGACGCCTGCTGGTGTGTGACACCGCCGAGGGACTCGCCGACGCGGTCGCCGAGGGGCACCATATGAACGACGCCGGGTTGGCCAGCGAAGAGCTTGATCCGGCCGCCGTCGCCAGCTTTCTCGGTGACGTACCCGTGAACTGTGTCGGTGGTGTCTTCTATCCGCAGGATGCCCACCTCGATCCAGCCCGCTTCGTGCAGGCCCTGGCGCGGAAGGCGCGCGATGCCGGAGTCGAGATCGTAGAATCGGCGGAGGTGCTGCGTATTCACAGCCGGGACCGCGCCGTGACCACAGTCGACACCACGCGCGGCACCTACCAGCCGGAGCAGCTCGTGTTGGCCGCCGGGGCGTGGAGTCCATCCCTGGCGACCGGCCTCGGCCTCAACCTGCCGATTCAACCAGCCAAGGGGTATTCCGTTGAAATCGAAGCTCCCGCGGATGCGCCAGATGTACCCTTCATGCTGACCGAGGCCAAGGTGGGCGTCACCCCACTGGGCGGGAATCGACTGCGCTTTGCTGGCACCCTCGAACTGGCCGGCCTCGATCTGTCCGTCAACCGCCGCCGTGTCGAGGCCATCGTCCGGGCGGTGCCCAGGTACCTTCCCGGATGGGATCCGGCCGAATTTTCCGTACGGGAGATCTGGCGCGGCCTGCGCCCCTGCACTCCCGATGGCCTGGCCGCCCTCGGTCGACCCCGCGCCTGGGACAACGTCGTGCTCGCCGCCGGCCATGCCATGATCGGTATGTCCCTGGGGCCCGTGACAGGGCAGATCGTCTCGCACCTTGTGGGTGGACGGGATCCAGGATTCGACCTGGTCCTGCTCGACCCCGACCGCTTCGCCTGAGGGACGGGGGAGCTGAGCACTTGGACCGCCCCGGTAGCGCCCTGACCCGCCTGTTCAAGGGTGCGCTCTTCGTCGGCTTGTGTCTGCTCTGTGGTGAGTTGGCTCTACGCACAGCCGGTGCCCTGTGGTCGCCGGCCAGCGTCCTCGTCGCCCACCACAGGATCCACGACGAGCATCTCGGCTGGCGCCTGAACCCCGACTACCCCGACGTCGACGAATGGTGCTTCCGCAATGACTCGGTCCCGGAGCAGGCCGACGTCGTCATCCTCGGAGATTCACAGACCTACGGGTACGGCGTGCCCGCGGAGCTCTCCTGGCCGCGGCAGCTGTCCGCCCTCAGCGGCCGATCGACGTACAACATCGCCTGCTCCGGGTACAGTCCCATCCACGGGTTGGCCATCTGGGAGGACGTCGTCTCCCTGGAGCCACAGATCGTGGTGGCTGCCGTCTACGCCGGCAATGATCTGTACGACACCTTCAGCCTCGTCTACGGGCACGGCCAGTTGAGCCACCTGCGTACACCCGATGTGGCGCTGCAATCCCGCATCGCCGAACTCGAAGTCAACAATCCCCTGGCAGAACAGGCCCGCTCTGTGACTCGCATGGGGCGCAGGCCCTGGCCCCTGCGCGACGTCCTGCGCGATCATTCCGCATTGTTCCACTTTCTTCGCCATCTGGCCAATGGGCAAGGTTCCGCCGCCCTCACCGGTCGTGCGGGCGGCACCTGGGAGGCGGCGCAGCAACGTGCACGTCAGCATCCGGACTATCTGGATGCTCTCGACGGCGGCGCTGATGCGCGCACGACACTGACCGTGACCAAGCGGCTGTTTGCTATGGACACATCGGATCCGCGCATCGGTGAAGGCCTGCAGATGACCCTCCGCGCTCTGCGCGAGATGTCACAGCGCAGTGCCGAAGCTGGTGCCCGGCTCCTCGTGCTTTGGATCCCGACCAAGGAACTCGTCTTTGCGCCGCTGATCAACGCCGGCAACCGGCCCCGTCTGCAGCGGCTGATCAAGGCTGAAACCCGATTTCAAACCCGTGTCCGGCAGACCGCCGCCGAACTCGGCGTTCCCTGTGTCGATGCCCTGCCCTCCTTGCGGCGAAGCCTGGAAGATGGCGACCGCCCCTATCCGGAGAGCGCCGACGGTCATCCCACCATAGCGGGGTATGCCAGCATCGCCCGCGTCGTGGCCGACTTCATCGCCGTCGAGTTGTAGAGGGTATCACCCCTTCGTACTTTGCGCCCGTCCCATCAGCACGATACCCCAGCCCGACTCACAGGAGCCATCCGCACCATGGCAGACAACTTGACCGTATACATCGGCAACTACACGAAGGGCGAGGAGGCGGCCGTCTATCGCGGCGTCATCGACTCCGCCAACGGCGCTCTGCAGATCGTCGGCAGCACCCGTTGTGAGGATGCACCCTCCTATCTCGCCCTGCATCCCACCGGCAAGTTCCTCTACGTCGTCTCCGAGACCAACACCCACGATGGGGGTGGCGCCGTCAGCGCTTTCGCCGTCGACGATTCCGGCGATCTCACTTTTCTGAACCTGCAGCCCACGGGCGGTTCGCCCTGCCACAACACGGTCGACGCCTCCGGCCGCTACGTGCTGAGCGCCAACTATGGCGGCGGCAGCGTCTCCATGCATCCCATCGGCACCGACGGCAGTCTGGGAGAGATGTCCGATTTCCGTCAGCACGAAGGGTCCAGCGTCAACCCGAGTCGCCAGCAGGAGCCGCACGCCCACTCCATCAACGTCGATCCGTCCAACCGTTTCGCCTTCTGCGCCGACCTCGGCCTCGACAAGGTCCTCATCTACCGACTCGACCTCGATGGCGGCAAGCTGCTCGATCACGGGTCCGTGGCGGTCACGCCGGGCGCCGGTCCCCGGCATTTTGTCGTGCACCCGAACCGCCGGAAGGCCTACGTCATCAACGAGATCAGCAACACGATCACCGCCTTCGACTGGGACGAGTCGGCAGGAACGTTGACAGAAATCCAGGAGATCCCCACGGTTCCCGATGACTTCGCCGGTACGACGCATACCGCCGACATCCACGTCACACCGGACGGGCGCTTCCTTTACGGTTCGAACCGTGGACATGACTCGATCGCCATGTTTGCTATCGATGCCGCAAGTGGCCAGCTCACCGCTCTCGGCGTTCAGCCGGTGCCGGCGAATCCGCGCAATTTCGTGCTGTCGCCTGACGGCGATTCGTTGTACTCGGGCAGCCATAACGATGACCGGATTCAGCTGTATCGCGTCGGCGACGACGGCCTGCTGACGGCCACGGGCGACGCCGTGGAAACGCCGTCGCCTGTGTGCCTGAAGTTTCTGTCCCGCTGAACTCCACATCCCTTCGGGAGGTAGGCACCATCCGACCCAACAAGATTCGCCAGCTCCTCGACGCCGGGAAGCCGACCATCGGCACCCACGTGCACACCACGTGGCCCAACGTCGTCGAGACTCTCGCTCATACGGGCATGTACGACTACGTCGAATTCGTCGCCGAGTACGGTGCGTATGACCTGCACGCCTTCGACGATTTCTGTCGCGCCGCCGAACTGCACGATCTGGGAACCATGATCAAGGTTGAGCAGGAACCACGCTCCTGGATCGCGGGCCGGGCCATCGGCTCCGGGTTCCAGTCCGTCCTGTTCTCAGACAGTCGTGGTGTCGACGACGCCCGCGAGTGTGTCGGTATCGCCCGCCCGGAGACACCGGAAGATGGCGGCACCTACGGCGTGGCCACGCGCCGGTTCAGCTACATGGGATACGGTGGTGGTCCTGAATACGTGCAGGCCCTGCGCGACATCGTCGTCGTGTTGATGATCGAGAAGCAGGGCGCTGTCGAGTCACTGGACGAGATTCTTCAGGTAGGCGGCATCGACATGGTCCAGTGGGGACCATCGGACTACTCAATGAGCATTGGCAAAGCTGGCCAGGGCGGCTCGCCCGAAATCAAGGCGGTGGAGAAACGGGTCATCGAGTCCTGCCTGGCCGCAGGGGTTCAGCCACGCGCCGAGATCAACTCACCCGATGGCGCCAAGTACTACCTCGACATGGGGGTGCGTCACTTCTGCATGGCCACCGACATCAACATCCTGCACAACTGGTGGAAGTCGAAGGGCGAACAACTGCGCCAGGCCGTCGAAGGATCGTGAGCCCGGCTCCCCAGCGCGCCAGCTCCGGGACACCACGGGTCCGGTAAATGGGTAGCAGCCAGCTTATGATGCGCATGGCCGACGCCTGGGTTCGGGGGACCCATCCCTGGTGTGGCTGGATCCGTCTGGTCCTGCTGCCAGCCATGCTCGCCCCCATCTGGTTCGGCGCCATGTGGGGCGGGATGGTCATCATGACGGTGTGGATGATGCTGCCCATGCTGTTCCCCAAGCCCGCGGGCGGCAGTCGCTGGATGACACGTGCCTGTCTCGGCGTACAGATCTGGCGCAGTCGTCCCCTCGGCGATCCCGTGGGCCTTCTGCTGGTCATTCTCTCCGTCGGTATCATAGCACTGGCCATGCTCTTTGCCGGCAGGCAGGATGGGCTGTGGCTGGCTGTGTGTGTCGTGTGCCACGTGTCTCTCTACGTCATCTTCCTCACTCGTTGTGCCTCCAGCTTCGACGACCGCATGCGTCACGGGCCGTAGTGGGTCTTTCCGCCGTCCTCTTCGACGTGGACGAAACCCTCTTTGACCGCGAGCGGGCGCAGGGCCTCGTCCTTGATCGCCTGCCGGCGGCCTTGCCCGATCTCTTCGGCGACATGGCGCAGGAGAGGCTGCACGAAGCCTGGGTGCAGTCGGACCGGGAAACGGAAAATCACGTCTACACGGTGAGTGATCTGGCAGAATCGCGGCGCATGCGATCCGCCGTGTTCCTGCGGATCCTCGACATGGATCAGACCCACGCGGACACCGTCACGGGATTCTATCTGGAGACCTATCCCACCGTACCGTCGCCCATGGCCGGAGCCGCCGAAGTCGTGGCTGCCTGTGCTGCACAGCTCCCCGTGGGCGTCGTGTCGAACGCCTACCCCGACGTGCAGTACCGCAAGCTGGATACCCTTGGGGTCCGCCATCACTTCCGCTGCATCGTTCTGTCGGAGGAGTACGGGGGGACGCGGAAGCCGGCGGCAGAGATCTTCCTGCGCGGCTGCGAGCTGCTCGGCTCGCCGCCGGCATCCACCCTCTACGTGGGCGACTCCTTCGGCAATGACGTGATCGGGGCGCGGGGGGCCGGGCTCATTCCGTGCTGGTACAACCCGCGGGGTCTGCCTGCGCCGGAGGGAGAACAGGCGCCCGAATTGCAGCTGCACAACCTGAAAGAGTTGCTTCCGCTATTGTGACCGCGGCTCCGGATCCATCAACCGGATCTCGCCCGTCCCACCCTCCCGCTGTACGATGAGCAGCAGGTCTCCCGGCCCACCGACACGAACCGAGGCCGGAGACGCCACAACCTCGTTGCTGATGCCATCCCGCTCTCCCGGAGTCAGTCGCTCCCCCGCCAGGGGCCAGCGCAGTCCCTCCGTCCACACATCCTCCACCGGCCCGCTCAACGGCGACAGTGACAGTCGCTGCCCGATGTCGGCGACAAAACGCATCGCCCTGCCCGGGCACAGAAGATGGATGTGGCAGTAGTCGTCGGTGATGTGCAGACGCAGCTGATCGTCAAAGGTCTTCAGCAGACTCAGATTCCACAGCGTGTGGTCGGTGCGCCCACCGGTGACGCCGACCAGGACGGCCTCGGTCACCCCTCTGCCGACAGCGTAGGTCAACACCTTGTTGAGGTCGGTTCCGGTGTCGTCGGCATCGATGCAGACACGGCGCTCCCGAGGCGTCTGACTCAGCGTGGCCGGCGCGGCCGAGTCGAGATCTCCCACCACGGCATCGGGGATACCGCCGTACCGCCGCACCGTGTCAGCGCCGCCATCAGCGCACAACAGCAGGTCCGGGCTGGTTGCCAGCAGTGCCTCGTACAGAGCGCGTGACGGGGGCTCCCCGTTGCCGACGATGAGAGCCCGCATGGTCAGCGCCTCGATACGAAGTTGAAAAACCGGGCCGTCAGGGTGACGCCCACCTGGCGCGGGTCCCCATAGCTGACGTACAGCGTGTCTTCGTAGGCCGGGGGCTCGAGGCCGAAATAGAACCCCCGGACAGCGTATCGGGCGTCGAGTAGGTTGCGTCCCCAGAGACTGACCGACCAGCCCTCGCCGCGGTAGCCGACGCGGCCATGCCACAGACTGTAGGCGTCGGAGCGCTGGTCGTGGCTGTCGGAGAAGAAGAAGGCGTCCATAGCCGTGAACGCCAGGGACCCCTGCACTCCCCGATCCCTCGTCGTGTGCACCCCGAGGCGGAGGTTGTAGGTGGGCGCATGCGCCGCTTCGCGATCGCCAAGAGTCAGGGTCGCGCCCTCGCCGGTAAGAAACGTGTAGTCCTCAACGCGGGTCCGGAGGTACCCGAGCGATCCGGCCAGTCCGATCGCGGCGGTTAATGTATGGTCGGCGTCGACTTCGATCCCGGTGTTCCAGCCGGTGCCGGCATTGTTGGTGAAGTAGACGAAACTGTTGGGGTCGCCGGTATCCTGCTGTGTCGACAGCTCCACCTGTTGCGACGACCGCCGGCCGTGAAAGGCTGTGAGCGAGGCCCTCGTACGGGCGCTCGACCAACGGTAACCAGCCTCCGAGTTGAATACGTACTCGGGTTCGTAGGGCCGGTTGGCAGCGGCCAGCCTCGGATGCTGGTTGACGCCACCGGCACGGTATCCCCTGGCCAGACTGACAAAGGCCACACTGGTTTCGTCCACAGCGTATGTGAGCCCCAGTCGACCGCCGCCGAGCCACTGGCCGGTGTCGAAATCGATGGCGTCGAGCCCCCCGTCCGTCTCGCCGGCATAGGTTGTCCGGTTGCGGTCAGCCCGCGCCGTCAGCCTCAGCTGCAGACGGTCCGTCAGTGGCCGGTGGTGCTGGGCGTAGAGGGCGACCTCGTCCACGTCGAAGGCGCTGACCAGTTCGCCGGCGTCGCCGCCGAACAGGTAACCGGCGGCGGCGGCGTCTTCCTGCAGGCTGCGAAGGAAGACGCCGATGACACCGCCGCCGCCGATGGCGGGCAGATCGGCATGCACGAGACGGCCTTCCTGTGTCCACGTGCGGCGCTCGCGGTGCATGTCGTCAAAGAAGTCGTAGGGCCAGCCCTCGACATCCGGATCGAAACCGTAGGGCGCCTGGCGCCAGAACTCTTCGTTGCCCCAGTCGCCGTCAAAGGAGTAGTCGCCTTCCGTGCGCGACCACGCCGAGATGGACACGGCTCGCAGATCTGTGGTCAGCGGGGCCTCGGCGCGCATGGACAACCCCGTCGTACGCTGGGCGTCGACTCCCGGGCGGTCGGAGTAGGTCCGCAGGGCTTGGTTGTTGTCCGGCGCCCAGGCGTCGTAGCCGTTGTCAGCGTCGGCGCGGAACCAGGTCATCGTGATACTGACGCCGCCGACGTGAGTCCACAGGCCCTTCAGCCGGGCAACGCTCTCACGCCGCCGATTCGTGTCCTGCCGGTCCAGGCTCCGGTTGTCCCGGAAGCCGTCACTGCGGCCCCTGGAGTAGCCGGCCCGCAGCGCCAGGTGGTCGCTGACCGGCACGTTGATGAAACCCGTGGCATCCAGCAGGCCGTCGCTGCCAAGGCCGGCGGACAGTCCGTGATCGAAGGCATCATCGGGATCGGCAGACCGCATGTGGATCAGCCCCGCCATGGCGTTGGCACCGAAGATCGTCGACTGCGGGCCTCGATAGACCTCCACCTGGTCCAGGTCGAACAGGACACCCCCGGTGGCCAGGCCGCTGAGATCGATGTCGTCGACGACGGTGCCCACGGAAAAGCTGGGTGGTCCTTCGCCGGCATAGTTGGAACGCTCGCCAATGCCGCGGATTTGGAAGTACTGGGGGCGCGCCGTGCCGCCCGCCCAGTTGAGATTGGGAATGTCCGCGGTCAAATCCTGTAAGTGCCGTCGCTCCCGCAGCGATTCGGCGCCGATGACGGTGACACTCGAGGCGGCCTGCTGCAACGACTCCTCGGTCAGGCCGGCGCGGACGACGACCTCGGCGAGGCGCATCGTCGCCAGTGTGAGCTCGATGACGGCGTCGGGGGCAGCTGCCACGCGGGTGGCCAGATAGCCCACGTGAGTCACCGTCAGCGAGTCGACTCGGCCGGCAAAATGGAACATCCCGTCGTCGTCGGTGGTGACGGCTCTGCCGTCGGCGGCGACGTTGGCCCCGGCCACGGGTGCCCCCGTGGCGGCGTCGGTGACACGGCCGAGCAGGTCAGCGCTGGCGGCCGTCACCAAGCCGGTAAGCAGCAGTAGACAGAACATGAAGAAGTGTCGCATGGGAGCAGTTGTCTCCTGTACGACCCGTCTGGGCAAGAAAAAACGGGCCGACGCTCCCAGCGTGGGGGAGCGCGACCCGTCGGTTGTTGCTCGGCGGGGCACAGTTTCCGTTTCCCTACGCTGGTGTGATCCAGGTCAGGTTCGAAGGGTGTGGTCTCAGGCCCGTTACAGCTCAGGCCACCCCCAACGGAGCCGCGATGATTCCGAACGTAGGCAGGCCCGCCTTTGCGGGCAATGGCCGCCTTTGTCGCACCCGGGACCTTGCCTACCTTCTTGCCCATGCCCACCAAGCGACCCAACATCATCCTGTTCCTGACCGACGATCAGGGCTACGGGGATCTGTCGTGTATGGGTTGCACCGATTTCCGCACGCCTCATCTGGACGCCCTGGCACATGGGGGTGTGCTCTTCACCGACTGGTATTCGAACAGCCCTGTGTGCAGCCCGTCACGGGCGGCTCTGCTCACCGGCCGCTATCCTGGCAACGCCGGTGTACGTTCCATCCTCGCCGGACACCGAACGGCCACGGGACTGCCGTCTCATGTTCCGACGCTGGCCACGGCCCTGCGCGACCAGGGGTACGCCACGTATATGTCGGGCAAGTGGCATCTGGGACTGGCGGAAGCCTCCCGCCCCCACAACCATGGCTTCGAGCACTGGTTCGGCCACATGGCCGGCTGTATCGACTACTACTCCCACATCTTCTACTGGGGTGCGAACAACCCCGGTCCCGGCATCAGTCCTACCCACGATCTGTGGCAGGACGGCGAAGAGATCTGGGAGGACGGTCGCTATTTTACCGAGTTGATCACCGAACACGCCATCGAGTACGTACGGGACGCTGCCCGCAAGGAACAGCCTTTCTTCCTCTACGTTCCGTACAACGCCCCCCACTACCCGATGCACGCCCCCGAGAAGTACGTCGACCGTTTCCGCCACCTGCCGTGGGATCGACGGATCATGGCCGCCATGATCTCCGCCGTCGACGACAGCGTCGGGCAGATTCTGGCCGAGGTCGAGCGGCTCGGGCTCGGGCAGGACACGATGTCGGTCTTCACCGCCGACAACGGTCCGTCACGGGAGACGCGCAACTGGCTCGATGGCACCCTCGATCCGTACTACGGCGGCAGCGCCGGGTCGCTGAAGGGACACAAGTTCAGCCTGTACGACGGAGGTATTCGCGAGCCCGGCATTCTGCACTGGCCGGCGGCGGTGGCCGGTGGCCAGGTACTGTCTGAGCCGGTGGCATCGATGGACGTCTTCCCCACGGCCCTGAGTGCTGCTGGCGGCGATCCTTCAGCCTTCGAACTCGACGGCACGAATCTGTTGCCGTACGTGTGCGACGAGCAGGACCCGGCGCCGCGCGATCTCTTCTGGGAGATGGGCCCGCAGACGGCGATGCGCCGGGGCTCGATGAAGCTCGTGCTGCAGGGAAAGCTGGTGGAAGAAGCCCCGCCGGAGGATGACATCCATCTGGCGGACCTGTCGGACGATATGGGTGAGCGGATCAATGTGAAGGACCGTGATCCCCGCTTGACGCAGGAACTGAAAGAGTCCGCCGAGACCTGGCGCGCCGGCATCGAAGAGCGTTGGGAGCGGGAGTTCAGTCCCCAGCGGCAGGGCACCGTAACCCACGGGTCAACGCCATGATGCACGACATGTCCTGGCGCGGCCCGGCGCTCATGCTGATCCTCGTGTCGACTCTGTACATCGCAGCGCGTCCGTGGCTTATCGACACCGTCGGTGGCCCCAATCTGGCCCTGGGAATCGTTGCCGCTTCGGTAGTCCTCAGCCTCGCCGTCGCCGGCTGGCAGGCCCGCACCCGCCGCTATGCCTGCCCCGCCTGCGCTCACGAATTCGGCGTCACGCTGGTCCGCAACCTCGTGAGCCAGAACTGGTTCGGCCGGCTGCACACTCAGTGTCCGGCCTGTGGCGAAAAGGCATGGTGCGACGTCGCCCCTGACGGGCAGGACTGACGAGGTCGGCAGTCTGTCGGTTACAGCCGTGAAAGACGCTCCAGAGCTTGCGCCACGGCACGACGGTGCGCCTCGATGGGTGCCGGATCTTCGGTGAATCGGGTCAGCGAGCTGCTGATCTCGTCCGGTACCGTCAGCAGCGCCGACCAACTCGACAGTTCTTCAGCCGAAAGCTGGTCCGCCTTCTCCTCGAGTTGCCGGCGCAGCATGGCCAGATACTCGTAGTCCTCGATACCGTCGCGCAGCATCTCCCAGCGCATGCTCTCCACCGGCCCTTGCAGGACCGGACCGTCCCCTGCGAACGCACCCCTCGGCGGATAGAGAAACCGCCCGTCGCCGTTGCCCCAGGGCCGACGGGTGCCGGCGGGTGCACTGTAGGCGGACTGCCAGCTCATAGGATCGACATACGGATTCTGCATCGATGCGGGATACGCCGCGTCGCTCGACCAGTAGTTCGTCGCCCACACGAGAATGCCGTCGATGTCACGCTGCCACGTCTGCCACAGCCAGACGCGCAGCTCCGTGCCGGCGTGATCGATGAACAACCCCGCCCAGGGTGCCTTCGGCACGGTGCAGACATACCACCAGAACCGTTCGCCTTCGGCGCGGCGCGTCTCGGCGCTGGCGACATCGAAGTTCGGCGTCACCGGACACCACAGGTCGGGCCCGCCGACGAGGGCGGCCTCGACCTGTTCGGTCAGCATGCGGGTGATTCCGGGCGCCGCCTGACGCAGACGGGAGAACCCGTCCATGACGAAGTCGTAGTCTCGCGGGGCGGGTTCGTCAAACCAGTAGACGAAGGCCTCGTCCAGCCAGCCGTTCTGCTCAAGGTGCTGTTGCACGGCTTGACCGTACCCCCGGAACAGTCCCTGATACTGAGGCGTGTCCACCGGCCATCCGAGTAATTCCGGCTCGTCACGGTCGATGTAGGTGCCGCCGCCCATTCCGGGAATCGCCAGTCGGAAGCTGTTGAAGTGATACTCGTCGATGGCCCGGGTCATGGCCGCATCCCAGGCGCGCCAGTCGACATCGGGCTCGATGACGGCGTGGGCGACAGAATCAGCGGCCGTCAGCACTGGCCAGTCGACGACGGGACGATCCAGCGGCGCCGGATCATACGGTGATATGTGATGCCGCGAGAAGCTCTCCAGGTACCGCCCGAGCACCGTGCGACGGTCAGCCTCTTCAACGATTCGGTGGTAGCGCCAGATGGCCCCGGGATCGAAGCCGAAGGCGGTCTGGCAGGTCATTCGATCCGGCAGGTCAAAGTCGTACACCTCGACGTGCAGCCCCACATCCTGCGACCATCCGTCAGCGCCAAGGTGTACGGTACCCCGGTAGGTACCGGCCGGGATCTGTCGGGGTGTCGTCACCCGGACCCACAGCGCCAGATTCCGAGCCGCGGCCGCTCTGAGGGGAGCGCCAAGGGGAAGCAGTGGATCGGGCCAGTCGGCGGCTTCACCGGCAATGTCCGTCGGCTGACGCACAGGTACCGTCATCACCCGTAGCAGTTCGATGGCGCCGGCATCGATACGAGAGTCTGCCGGGCCGACCAGGTCCGTCACCCGGACCGTGAGGTCGAGCAGATCCCGTCGTGGGCGCAGTATCAGCTGTGCCGCTTCGGCCTCGTTGCGCGCCGCCTCGATCCGCAGCGCGGGGCCTCGGTTCGCCGGTGCCTGTCGCGTCGTCGACACCTTCCAGCCGGAGGACGCCCACCAGACGTCCACCTCGCCATCGGCTGCCAGTAGTTCGCCGTACGCATCCGCGTGCAGAATCGAGGTATGAACGTCGAGCTCAGCGTGCCACCGGAGCCCGGACTCGGCGACCAGCTCCACATGCAGGACACGATCGCCGGTACCGGTGAGGCGGTATGGCAGTGCCAGCTCGCCTGACGGTGTCGGCTCCTGCCGGATCCAGGGCGCCCCGTCAGGCAGGTCGCCGGTGGCGGTCACCGCGACCCGCGTCCGCAGCGACTCGGCCTCGCGCAGAGCCTGCCCGAGCCGGATGGTGAGCGTATCGGCCACTCCCGGCTGCAGACGACCGGTGGCCTCGATCCGCGCGGCGGCAAAGGAGCGCCCAGGGTCGGCGGCTACAGCCACCAGATGCGTACTCCCCACGGCGGCCGGGGGGCCATCTGCCAGTGCCGCCTCGTATGTGTACTCATCTATCTGAAACGATCCGGGGTCGGCATCGGCGCCGACAGGCCGGGCCCCGGCGGCACGCAGGCGGATCAGAACCGCGACGGCCGGCAGTACCTCCTCGGGCAGATCGAAGACGGCAGTGCGTGCCCCATCCACAGTGCCCACAGGCGTCCAGGGTACGGACGAGTCGCCGCGGGCCTCGACCACCAGAAGACCGCCCGTGTGGTAGTTGACGTTGAGGCGGACCTGAGCCGACGTCTGCCGGTAGCCGCCGATGTCATGCCGGTATGTCACCCATTCCCCGGCCCCGAAAACCCAGCGGTAGGTGTTGAAGCCGGCCTGGTGCGATTGCAGGGGTCGTGAGTGGTTGGCCAAGGCTGAACGCTGCGGCGCCCGGAAGACGTACCGCCCGTCGGCGATTCTCTCACCCTGGCCCAGAGACATGCCCTGGCGGATCCGTCGATGTACGGCGGTGACACGGTCCAGGCGCAGATCGTCGAAGGCCACCGATCCGGGCAGGTGCCACTGGCCGAAACGCAACCAGTTCCGCTCGCCAAGCACGGCCGGTGTGGCAAAGTAGGAGCTGAAGCGTTGCCACGTGGAGTCGATCTGCCTGAGATCGCGGTTGGCGAAAGCCGTTCCCGACATGACGGTACCGCCACCGACGCCGTCCAGTCTACGAGCCGAGAAGCGCAGGCGGTAGAGACCCCCGGGAACCAGATCCACCGGCTCCGAGCGCCAGAAGGATGTCTGCTCCGCGGTTCCCCGACTGACCAGGGCCCGGTCGCCGTCGATGTCCAGCCAATCGCCATCGCCGCTGCCCACCCGCCAGCCGACGGGCAGCTGGTCGCCGAACTCGAACGACGGGTTCGGCACCCGTTCTGCCCAGGTGGCCGCAACGCTCACCAGCAGCAGGATCGCGACGCAGAGTCTGTGGCGTGGAATCATGGCAGCGAGAATATACACCGACTTGACATGGCCTGTGGCACTGACGATCTCACTTCCATGACTGAGAAGCTGCCCCAGTTGATCATGCGACGACCGCATCTGCGGGATTTGCCGGCGGCTCGGGTGCCTCCCGGGTACCACGTGCGCCACTTTCGCCCGGGTGATGAGTCAGGCTGGAACGAGTTGATGGACAGGGCCTTCGAACGCCGGTCAGGACAGTCGGATTTCGCCCGTGAGATGGCGGCTGATGCCCCCTATCGCCCTGAGCGAGTCAAGCTCGTACTCGACGATGCAGGCACCGTCGTTGCCACCGCCTCGTGTTGGCGGTCGCCCCGATTCGGCAACGACAGCATGATGCTGCACTGGGTCGGTACCGACCCTTCTCACAGCGGCAAGGGACTCGGGACGGCCGTGTCCGTCGAGGCTCTGCAGCAAGGCCTGAGTGAGGAACGACGGCGAGCCTGGCTGCTGACCGATGACTTCCGGGTGCCGGCGTTGAAGACCTATCTGCGCCTGGCCTTCGTGCCGGTGTTGACGCATGACAGTCACGCCGGCCGCTGGCGTGACATTCTCGACGAACTGTCCTGGCCGGAGCGTTTCGAACGGATTCTGACCGCGCCCCTCGAATCCCTGCCGAAGGGATAGTCGCCGCGCGCCGATTTCGGCTTCGACGTTGGCCCGGTGGCGACCTCGGCGTAGATTCTCCGTCTACCTTTATGAACCACGACACAAAACGACCCGTCCGCCCATGAGCGTCGGCGACTTCCTCGTCCTGCTGGCACAGGGGCTGATCCTGTTGCTGACGCTGTGGAAGCTGGTCGAGTGGGCCCGCCGGCGCGACGGTGCCCGCCGCGACATTGCCCTGTTGCTGCTCACCGTCGCTGTCGGCGTTGGGCTGCACTTGGTTCAGTCGAGCGGCATCGTCAAACTCGGGTCCCTGACGGTCGCCATCCCGCTGGTCGTCGTCCTGCATCCGCTGCTGATGTTGCGCCTCGTCGATCACTTTCGCACGGTGCCGCGCTGGATCGGCGGCCTCGTCATCGCCGGCGTGCTCGTCAGCTGGGCACTGCTGCTGGCCGCTCCCGCCGCCTATGCCACAGAAGCGGCTGTGGCGATCGGGATGATCTTCGCCCTGTCCCTGCTCTACGGCACGCGGGCCCTCATCACCGGGGCACGACACGCCCAGAGCGTCGTACGCCGACGTATGGGGCTGCTCGGCGCCGGTGCCAGCATCGTCGTGGTGCTGGCAGCGCTGCAGGCGGCATCAGGCCTCATCGATGGTCTCCCCTACATCGGCACCGTGACGCAGGTGGGTCTGCTGGCAGCCGCCGTGCTCTACGCTCTGGGGCTGGCACCCCCGTCCTGGCTGGCACGAGCCTGGCAACAGGCCGACGTGCAGCAGTTCCTCGGCGCCGCCACGGGCAGTGCCGGCGAATCGACGGAGAATACGCTGGCACGCCTTTGTGTCACCGCCCGCCATGCGGCCGGCGGACAGGCTGCCGCCATCGCCCGCTGGAATGAGCAGCGCAACCGCCTGGAGCTGGAACTGCGGGGTGAACGGGCCCTCGTGGGTGGACCCCTGCCGGCGGACGGGCTGGTGGCCGGTCAATGGATCTTCAGGCGACCCTTTGTCGCCGACGATCGCAGTCAGGTCCGTGACGCCTGCCTGCGCATGGCGCCGGGACTCGACTGCACGGCCCTTCTCGGTGTGCCCCTGATTACGCCGTCCCGCGTGTGGGGCCTGCTCATCGTCTTCCTGCGGCGCGGGCCGGTGCTTCCCGACGAGGATCTCCGGTTGCTGTCCCTCGTCGCCGAGCATACCGCCGTCCTGCTGGACCATGCCGCCCTCGAAGAAGACCTGCGACGACAGATCTCGGTCCTGCAGGGCGAATCCGTCCCGGAAGAAGCCGCGGCCGACGAGTCGTGACTCGTATCACCGCCGCCTGCCTGCCAGCTGTGCTGCTCGTGACGACGACCGCGATCGACGCCGTCGAATGGTCAGCCGTGAAGCAGGGCATCCAACTGCGCTATCCCGAGGTCGAAATCATCACCACTCAACAACTGGCGGCCTGGTGGTCACAGGCCGATTCAGTGCAGCCTGTGTTGTTCGATGTGCGTCGCGACGATGAGTATTCCGTCAGCCACCTGGCCGGCGCTGTCCGCGCCCTGACGGTTGAGGCCGCCCTCACCGTCCTGGCGGAGGCATCCCTCGATACACCGATCGTCACCTACTGTTCGGTGGGGTACCGCTCCGGTGGACTTGCCGACAAACTGCGCCTTCGTGGCTATTCCCGCGTGCGCAATCTGGAGGGCTCGCTGTTCCAATGGGCCAATGAGGGGCGGAATCTGGTGGATGCAGACGGGGCCACTCGTTTCGTCCACCCCTACGGTCCGCCCTGGTCGTGGCTGCTCGATGAGAACCGCCGCTGGCAGGAGCCGGCAGAGCCGAGCGAGTGAGGAGAGTCCATGTCGCTGTTGCTGCGCCTCGCCGTGAACGCTGCCGCCCTCTGGGCTGCGGCACATTTCGTCGAGGGTATCCACCTCGCCGAATCGCCGCTGGACGTGGTCATCGTCGCCGCCGTGTTCGGCCTCGTCAACACCTTCATCAAGCCCGTCGCCATGTTGCTGTCCCTGCCGGCACTGTTACTGACCCTGGGTCTGTTCACCTTCGTCGTCAACGCCGGCATGCTTGGCCTGGCCGCCTGGCTGGTCTCGGGCCTCACTGTCGACGGCCCGCTCTCGGCGCTGGTCGGAGGCTTCGTTGTGTCCATCGTGTCCTTTGCGCTCAATCTGATCGTCAAGGACTGAAAACCTTCAGGGAGGCAAGGCAATGAAGGCCCCGTCGAAGCGCAGGCTTGGTGAAACCGATGTGGAGGTCTCGGAGTTCGGCTTCGGTGGCGCACCCCTTGGTGAGCTCTTCGTCACGGTACCCGAGCCGCAGGCACAGGCGACGCTGAGTGCGGCCTGGGATGGCGGCATCCGCTACTACGACACAGCTCCGTTTTACGGCTACGGCCAGTCCGAACACCGCATCGGCCACTTCCTGCGTCAACAGAGCCGGGATGACTTCATCCTGTCCACGAAGATCGGTCGTGTGCTCACTCCGACCCGGGACCTGACCTCCTTCGACAGGGGTGTCTGGGCCGGTGGCTTGCCTTTCGACTTCTACTACGACTACAGCTACGACGGGGTCATGCGCTCGTGGGAGAACAGCATCCAGCGCCTCGGTCTGGCCTCTATCGATCTGCTTCTGATCCACGACCTGGACCAGTTCTTCTGGCAGGACGTTCAGTTGAGCGCCTACGAGCAGCAGCTGCGCGCCAGTGGCTGGCGAGCCCTTGAGGAGCTGAAACAGGACGGACGCATCCGCGCCATCGGCGCCGGCATCAACGTGTCGTCGGCGATCCCCCGGCTGCTGAACCTGGTCGATCTCGACTTCTTCATCGTCGCCATGCCCTATACCCTCCTCGACCAGGCCGTGCTGGATGAAGAGTTCCCCCTCTGCCAGGAGCGGGGTGTCGGTATCGTCCTGGGCTCCCCCTTCGCCTCGGGCATCCTCGTCACCGGTCCTGTGGAGGGCGCCCGCTATGCCTATGGCATCGCCTCGGAGGACATCCTGGAGAAGACGCGCCGCATCCAGGCCGTGTGCGAGCGCCACGAGGTAGCCCTGCCCTGCGCCGCGATTCATTTCGCTCTCGCCCATCCCTCGGTTGCCGCCATCATCCCCGGCGGCTTCCAGCCTGACCACGTTCAGCAGAACCTGGCTGCGTACGGGCGCTCGATCCCGTCCGACCTGTGGGCCGAGCTGAAGGCTGAAGGGCTGCTGCGTGCGGACGCACCGACACCCTGAGAGGTTGAGGTACCGGGTACGACTGCGACGTTGCCAGATCCCGGGATGCCCCCCACCTTTTGCGGATGACCGAACCTTCCCCGGCGCCGCTGATGTGGATCGACGCCACTCGGCCCGCCGCCGGCTGGCCTCTGTGGGGCATGAGTCTGGTGGAACGCCTGCTGCGCGAGGGCGCCCGGCGCGGCCTGCGTCACGCCGTCGTTCTCGTCGGCCCTGAGTCTCACCCCGGCGCCGCTTCGCCACGGTCGGACCTGCATCGTCTCCACGACATCGACGTACGCGTCGAACATGCCACAGACAGGAGTCAGCCTCTGGCAGGCACCGAGGCGGCCAGCGTTCTCGTGCTGGATGGCGACGTCGTCTACGATGACCGGGTCATCGACCACCTGATCCTCGCCGGGCCGGGCCACGTCGTGACTGGTGAGGGAGCCTTCGCCGCCTGCCTCTCTGCTGCAGACCTGCAGACCTTCGCGGCGGCCACCCCCGGCGACCGCCTCGCGAAAATGGCGGATGTTGACACCACCCGCCTGGACGAGCTCCCCACCTACGTCGCCGACCTGCGTCTGACCATGGTGCCCTTCATGGTGCGCGTCGCCGATGGGGACGACCTGCGTCGTGTGGATCGCCTGCTCTTCCACCGCACCTTCAAGGGTGTCATCGACGCCGTCGCCCGTTACGGCTACTACCACTTCGTCCGCTTCACGACGCGTTGGCTGAGCCGTACGACGGTATCGCCGAACCTGCTGACGGTGTTGTCCATCCTCGGCATCTGGGTCGCCATCCCCTGTTTTGCCGTCGGCCAGATTGGCTGGGGTATTCTCAGCGCCTGGATCGGTGTCATCCTCGACTCGGTGGACGGCAAGCTCGCCCGCCTGACCGTCAACCTGAGCGACGCCATGGGCAGTCTCGAGCACGCCGCCGCCATGCCTGGTCTCGGCCTGTGGTTCGTGGCCCTGGGCTGGCATCTGTCCGCAGGTCAGCTGCTGTCCCCGACGCCGGCCAGCATCGCCTGCTGGTTGCTGGTAGGCACCTTCCTGGCCGACAAGCTGCTCACCGGGGGTTTCCGCAAGCTCACCGGCGTGGAGTTGTTCGACGCCCGACCGCTGGACGCGGCCTTCCACCTGATCGCCGCTCGCCGCAACATACATCTGCTGATACTCACCGTCGGTGCCGCCATCGACTCGGTGGCCGGCGCCTTTGACTGGATGGCGGCCGGCATGGTTGCCAGCTTCGCGTTCCACGGCGTGCGTTCGGCCTGGATCATGCTCACCGGGCAACGCCGCGTGACCACGGATGTCTGATCCGGTGGCACGCGTCCTGCTCTTCGGCACCCAGTTCCCGCCATCGGCGGCCGGCACCGCCATCTACACCCGCTGCCTGGCGCTGGCACTGAAGGATCAGGGAGTCGACGTTGCCGTCCTCACTCAGGCACCGGCCTCGAACTCGACCGATGAAGAGGAACTGCCCCTGCCGGTGACGCGAATCCCCTACACGCGCAACGTGGCGCGACGTTATGCCCGCAGTCTTGGCTCTCTACGCGCCCATCTCGATCACTTTCACCCCGACTGCCTGTGGACGACGAACGGCATGGGCACCCGTGTGGCGGGGTTGGTCGGGGAGCTTCCCTGCCCCCTGATCACCTCGGTCCGTGGTAGCGACATCCGCACCCGTCTGCCGGCACGGGGTCCCTGGCGCCGATTGGAGGGGGCGATCCAGCGGCGCGCCTATCGACGCTCTGCCGGCATCGCCGCCGCCTGCCGCGACCTGCGCACCTACGCCATCCGGCAGGGCGTCGACGAGCGGCGCCTCTTCGTCAGCCATTCCGCCTTCGACCTGGCGCGTCTCGACAGCCTGAGTGCAAGCCTGGAGAAGTTCGATCGCGAACCCTCGACCCTTCTGACCGTCACCCGTCTGACCCGACAGAAGCGCGTCGATGTCCTGCTGCGGGCCGTGGCCATCGCCCTTCGTGACGTGCCCGATCTCAACCTCGTCGTCGTCGGTGATGGACCCGAGCGAGCCGGTTTGGAGAAGCTTGCACAGCAACTGCAGATCAGCCGCCGCGTGCGCTTTGCCGGTCCCCTGCAGCCCTTCTCGGTTGAGTTGTTCTCGGAATACAGACGCGCCACCGCATTTGCCCTGACCAGCGTCGGCGAAGGTCTGGCCAACGTCTTCATCGAGTCCGCTGCTTTCGGTCTGCCGAGCCTGGGAAGTGACAGTGGCGGCACACCTGAGGTCGTAACCGATGGCGTCACCGGCTGGCTCGTGCAGCCCGACGACCCGCAGGACACGGCGGCCCGCATCGTGGCGTTGATGGGTGATGCCGAAGCAAGGCAACAGATGGGCAGGGCGGCTCGCACCTGGGTGGAGGGAGAGTTTGGCCTGCAGATGTTGGGGGAACGTTCGTTGGCAGTGATCCGTGCCGTCGTCGCCGGTGATCATCTGCCGCCGGACAGGGTGGCCTCATGAGTCCGGTTCGAGGACGATCTCTCAAAGGCCTCTTGAAACGAACCTGGGCACGACGTCTGCTGTCTCCCATGGGCCACGATCTGCAGCCGCAACGATGGGTCTTCATCGTCGGTTGCTACAACTCGGGCACTACCCTGTTGCGTGATCTGCTCGGACGGCATCCCCGGATAGACGCCCTGCCGTCGGAGGGCGTGCGCCTCACCGACGCTCTGCCCCGCCCCGAAGATTCGGGCTGGCACCGTATGTGGTGCCGTTGTGTGGACGACGTACGATTGTCGACCGACTCATCACAGACGTCGCGCGCGGCGCGGATCCGCCGACACTGGTCCCTGGTGTTGCCCTCGACCGCTGCCATCGTGCTGGAGAAGTCGATCGCCAATACAGCGCGACTCCCCTTCCTGCAGACCCATTTCGCCCCCGCCTACATCATCCATCTGGTGCGCAACGGCTACGCCGTGGCCGAGGGTCTCCGGCGCAAGGGACAGCCGCGGCGCTTCGGCCACGAAGAGTTCGGTGATGCCTACCCTCTCGAACTGTGCGCCGAGCAGTGGCGCTGCTCGATGGAGCAGGTCGAGGCGGACGCCTCCGGACTCGACCATCTGCTGGAGGTGCGCTACGAGGAGCTGACGGCCGACGCCGCCGGACAGCTGGCGCGCGTCACCTCGTTCCTTGAACTGGAGCCCCTGGTGGCGGACAGTTCCTCGGGGGATTTCGACATCCACGGGGTACGCTCCACCATTCGTGACATGAACGAGGACAGCCTCGAGCGCCTGACCGTGCCGGACGTGGACGAGATCGAGCGGGTTGCCGGCCCCTTGCTGGAACGCTACGGATATGCCCGTCCCTGATCAGGCCGACCTGCGGGTAGGTGTCGTCGTGCCGTCGACAGCGCCGGCTGCGTGGATCGCCGAAGCCGTGGTGGCGCTGGCTGCCACGGGGGCCCGGGTTGCCGTACAGACATTGGCGACAACCACCCGGCGTCCATCCGGTTGGGGGCGCCTGGCCACCGCCCTGGGCGGCGCCCGTGACACGCCGGATCCGGACATACCTCGACCGCTGTCCGGCCTGACGGGTGTCGACATTGTCGAGGAACTGACCCATAGCGATGTCGTGTTCCATGTCGGTGTGGCCGCGGCGGGGAACTCGATGTCACCGGAGCCACGCTTGGGATCCTGGGAACTGTTGATCGACGATGACGTCGGCCTGCAGGAAACCCTCGACAACACAGGGGCAGTTCCGGTTGCCGTGCACCGTGTGGGCAGTGACGAAGTCCTGCGGGCCTCTTGGTCTCGCGTACAGCGGGGATCGCCGGCCACCACCCGGGCCAGGGCGCTGTGGCGAGCCGCAGCCCTGCCGTCGCGGGCCCTGGGTGATCTGATGGCGGGACGGACTGCTCTCGACCTGGCTCTCCCGTCCTCGCCGCAGCCCCTCTCCGGCCGGACCGCTGTGTCCGGTAGCCTGCGGTTAGCGGGAAGGAATGTGACGACAGGGCTCCGACGGTTGCTGGCGCGCAATGAGTGGTTCGTCGCCTGCAGCATCGATGCCGGCCAGCAGCCGCTGCCCGATCTCGGACACATGACACGACTGTGCGCCCCGAAAGACCGGTTCTGGGCCGACCCCTTCCCCGTCGTCGACGGTGACCAGGCGGTGATCTTTGTTGAGGAGTGGCCGTACGCACTGGGACGCGGAGTCCTCGCCGCTATCGAGTTGCAGCGCGACGGCACCTGGCGCCGACTCGGCGCGGTTCTCGAGCATCCCTGGCACCTGTCGCACCCCTTCCTCTTCCGCTGGCAGGGAGAGAGATGGCTCCTGCCTGAATCTTCCGCCGCGGGTACACTTGAACTCTACCGCTGTGTCGACTACCCGCTGCACTGGGAGCGGGAATGCGTCGTCATGCAGGATGTGCGGCTCGTGGATGCCACGCTGCACGAAGGCGCCGATCGCTGGTGGTTGTTCGCCAACATCGGCGACGACCGCGTCTCCACGCACGAGGAGCTGCACCTGTTCTACGCTGACACACCGTTGGGGCCATGGACGCCCCATCCGGCCAATCCCGTCGTCTCCGATCCACGCTCGGCCCGTCCGGCCGGCAGCCTGTTCGAGAGCGGGGGACTTCTATACCGTCCGGCCCAGGACTGTGGTGTGCGCTATGGCCGGTCCCTGGTGATCAACGAGGTGCTCGAACTGACGCCGACAGATTTTCGCGAATGTCCACAGATGTTTCTGGAACCCGGAGCCCTGGCCGGCGCCAACCGCCTGCACACTCTCAACCGCGATGACTGGCTCACCGTCGTCGACGGACACCGGGATAACTGGTGGCCGAGGTAGATCCCGCCCTCGCGTCGGCGCTGACCCCTGAGCGCAGCGAAGACGACGACATCCGCGATCTGGCGGGAGGTGCCCTCGTCGTCTTTGTCGGCAAGTTGGCCCGCCTGTCACGTGGCGGTTTCCTGTGGGTGATCACCCTGCTCTGTGGGGCCGACGTACAGGGCCTTTACACGACGGCCTGGGCAGTGTGCAGCACCCTCAACAAACTGGCCCGCTTCGGCCTGCTGCGCAGTGTCGTGCACTATGTCACCGCGGCGCGGTCGGTGCCGGACTCGGAGCGCCGCCACGAACATGCTGCCCTGGGCGCGGGACTCCTGATCGCCGCCGTCGCCAGTGGCGCCGTCGTGCTGTCCGCTCACCTTGCGGCGGATCACATTGCCGCCTTCTACCAGAAGCCCATCGCCCGCGCCATTCGCATCATGGCCTTCACCGCCCCCTTTGTCGCTTTTGCCTGGGTCCTCACCTCGGCCACGCGCGCCCTGCGCATCATGCGCTACGAGGTCTACGTACGCTCCGTCGGTGGCCCGCTGATCCTCTTCATCGGTGGCGCCGCCGTCGGCCTGGCCGGCTTCGGCCTGGAGGCCATCGCCTGGGTGCAGCTGACCATGGCCGTCGGCAATCTGGCCCACGCTGTCATCTACTTCCGCCGACACTTCTCCTTCGGCGACAGCGCCGCGGCCATCGGCCGGCCCACGCCGCTACGGGCCATGCTTCGCTTCGGCTTGCCCGTAACCCTCACGGATCTGGTCTACTCCCTGCTGGTGCAGCTCGATGTACTCATGCTCGCCAAGTATACCGACGCCGCCACCGTGGGCATCTACGTCCTCTCCCGTCGTCTTGCCAGCGCCGTCCTCAAGGCGCCGCAGGCCTTCGACGCCATCTTCAGTTCCGTCGTCAGCGAGCTTTCCCTGCAACAGCGCCACGCCGAACTGGGGAAGCGCTTCGTCACGGTGACCCGCTGGATCTTCACCGTGAACCTGCCCATCGCCGTCTGCATGCTGCTGATTGCTGATCCGATCCTGCAGTTGCTGGGCTCGAGTAAACTCGCCGTCGCCGCCGATCTGCAGATGGCCATCGAAGTGTTGTTCGTGCTCTGTGTGGGGATGATGATCCAGAGTGTGTTCGCCGTGGCCGAACCACTGCTCGCCATGTCTGGACGGCCCGGCGTCAACCTGGTCAACAATGTGATCTGGCTGGCTTTGAACTTCGCCCTGAATCTGTGGCTTATCGAGATCTACGGAATCGTAGGCGCCGCTTTTGGCGCCGCCGTGGCCATGGTTGTGGTGGCCCTGCTGCGTGTCGGTGAAGTCTACGCCCTGCGGAAGGTGCTGCCCTTCCGCCGCTCGCAGTTCAAGCCGCTGCTGGGCGGTTGCCTGGCCGCGGTGCCCGCGTGGTTCCTGCGGGACGCTGCTGTCGAGCCGCTGTGGCGGGCCGTGTTGCCAAGTGCCGGTTTCCTCGTCACCTACGGGGCGACACTCGCCGCCCTGCGCCTCGAGCTGGAGGACCGCATGCTGCTGGCTCGATTCTGGCGATCGATCCGGCGGCGCATAGGGGGACTGAAGGGGGCCTGAATCAGGCGGGGATCTGCAGCGGGGCGCAGGGGATGACGGCGACACGACGCGGTTCATCGGGCAGATAGCCGGCAGCCGCAACCGCCTCCCAGTCAGGTAACAACACGCTGTTGGGAAACTGCACCACCCGTTTCCACTCCGGGAAGGACGCGGAGCAGATGACCAGCCGCGCCCGCTTGGCCATCACACGCTTGGCGATGGTGTTGGTGTGGATCGTGCCGCGTTCCTCCCGATACGCCCGGTAGCTGACATCGGTACGCTCCGCCTCGGCGCGCAACCGCCAATGTCCCAGCCGGCGCAGCAGGGGTCGCGCCAACAGGGCGCTCAGCGGGGCAGGATACCGCCCGTCGGTACGCGCCTCGCTGATGGTGCCACAGATCATGTTCGTCACCGACGCCTTCTGGAATTCACTCCAACCGTGGTAGGCGATGCCGTCACAAGCCGGGTCGTAGAGGATCATGTCCGCCTGCGGAAACAACCTGCGCGGCCACTGCGACTTCGACACCTGCACCGGATCGGCATCGAGAGGATAGCCGTTGGCGATGACGATGTCGGCCGTTTGGCGCAGCTCGTCCGGGACTTCTGTCCGGTATACCTCGACCGCACGGGTCACCGCTTCGGCGTGAGCCGCGCGGAAGTCCCCGGCGACGATGGCGGCTACCTGGCGCCGGGAGTTGATCACCGTATTCACCGAGAACGCAAGACCTGCGCGTTCAGCGAAGGCCTCGATGACGTCACGGGCGTCGGGACGTCGCGGCGATGGCTCCACCTGGGCCCGCTGGCGCTTGGCCTCGAAACTGTGCAGCTCGGAGATACTGAGAATGCCGGCGCAGCCGGGTAACATGATCTTGCCGCCGCCGCTGAAACCGGCCAGCGTATGCGGCAGGATGCAGCTGACGCCGATAACGAGATCGGCGTCGAGTACACGCCGATTGACGATGACGGGCATACCCGAGGGCAACCGTCCCAGGTCACACAGGTCGTCGTCGAAGGCGTCGTGACTGTGCACCGGATAACGTGCAACGATGTGGGCGCCGAGTTTGCGCTCAGCCTCCTGATGTGTGAGCTGGCGGTGCGAACCGGTGGCCACGAGGAAGGATATGCCATCGGCGCCGATACCGGCGGCTTCGAGCAACACCAGCAGATGCGGTACGATGCGGTGCGCCGGCGTCGGCCGGCCGAGATCGTCGATGACGAGCAGCGCCGTGGACTTGCCTCTTGCCAGTTCGGTCAACGACGGTCCGGCATGAGGCCGGGACAGCGCCTGACGCACACCTTCCTCTGACAGTTCCGGCGCGTCGGCCGGACCGAGAATGTCCACATGCCAGGCGTCCGGGACGGGCAACTCGATCTGTTCGTCGCCGTGCCAGGCACGCGAGCGCAGGGGGATCCGGGCCATTCTATGAAACGGCTGGCTTGAGGGAATGCTGTCGAAGAAGTAGAGTGCGGGAACGGATGTTTCGAAGGTAACGGCGTGTCACGATCCTGTAAACGAACTGACCGGAGGATGCGGATGGGAATCTGGAAGCGAATCTTCGGTGGCGATGACAAGCCTGCCAGGACACCTCGAGCCGAAGAACCCCTCGATGCCGGGGCCCTCATCGAGGAGCTGAAGGCCGAGGGACCGGGCGCCAAGGCCGGCGACGTCACGGTCAAATCATCACCTCGTGACGTAATCCGCTACACCTTCGTGCGGCTCGCCGCCGGGACGCCGGCGGCAACGCTGCGTGCTGACTTCATCAAGCGGGGTTTCTCAGGCAGGGTGGCTGACGCTTACATCACCCTCGTGCAGAGCACCCTGTTCCCGGGTCGTTGAGTGTCCCCGGACGAGCCGCTTCCGTAGGTTTTCCTCAAACGTCCTTACCGTACCCGATCCCACCCCGGAGCCTCTCCTGCCATGAGTTCTGACCTTTCCAACTCCCGGTCCCTCTTCCAGCGTGCCACGGGTGTGATCCCCGGTGGTGTGAACAGTCCCGTGCGCGCCTTCAAAGCGGTGGGTGGCGATCCCCTCTTCATCGCCGGCGCCGACGGTGCTCACGTGACCGACGCCGACGGCAACCGCTACATCGACTACGTCGGCTCCTGGGGACCGATGGTGCTCGGTCACCGTCCGGCGGTCGTCATCGACGCTCTGCGCGCCGTCCTCGATCGGGGCACCAGCTTCGGCGCCCCCACCGATCTCGAGGTAGAGATGGCAGAATTGCTGACCCGGGTCGTGCCGTCGCTGGAGATGGTCCGCATGGTGAACTCAGGCACCGAAGCCTGCATGACCGCCCTGCGTCTGGCTCGCGGCGCCACCGGCCGCGACGTGATCATCAAGTTCAACGGCTGTTACCACGGGCACTCTGATTCACTCCTGGTGGAGGCCGGCTCCGGCGTGGCCACTTTCGGCATCTCCGGTTCCCCCGGCGTACCCGACGATATCGCCCGGCGCACGGTCAGCATCGAGTACAACGATCTCGACGTGCTGCGGCAGACGGTAGACGGCATCGGCGCCGACCAGATCGCCGCCGTCATTCTCGAACCTGTTGCCGGCAACATGGGACTCGTCCTGCCTGACGAGGGGTACCTGCAGGGTGTACGCGACCTGTGCAGCGAGACGGGCATCGTCCTCATCTTCGACGAGGTGATGACAGGGTTCCGCGTCGCCCTCGGCGGCGCCCAGGAGCGCTTCGGCATCACCCCCGATCTGAGTACCTATTCGAAAGTCATCGGTGGCGGTCTGCCCGTGGGGGCCTTCGGCGGTCGTGCCGACCTGATGGCGCAGCTGGCGCCGTCGGGACCGGTCTATCAGGCTGGCACATTGTCCGGCAACCCGTTGGCCATGACCGCCGGCCTGGCCACGGTGCGCCACCTGGCTGACACCGATCCCTACGGCCAGCTCGAAGCTCTCGGCGCCCGTTGGGTGGAGGGCATGAGGTCCGCTACCGCCGACGCCGGCGTGGCAGCAACGATCGCCCAGTGTGGATCCATGGTCGGGATGTACTTCCACCCGGGGCCGGTCACCAACTATACCCAGGTGCAGGAGGCCGACACGGAGTTGTTCACCCGCTACTTCGCCGGCATGCTGGCGGCGGGGATCTACCTGGCGCCTTCGGCCTTTGAGGCTGGATTCATCTCGACGGCGCATACCGAGGAGTTGATCGACCAGACCACGGCGGCGGCGGCGAAGGTGCTCAAGGAAGTCGCCTGAACACTCCTGTCGATTACCACTTCACACTTCTTTACCTGGGCGACAAACCAACGCAAGATCACCTGGCCAGATTGGTGTCGTGTGGGGAGCAATGCTGCCCCCACCTGACCGAGGAGGTCCACCATGACAGCTACCCGTCTTGCTCCCAGCCGCCGCCTGTGGCGGTTCTGCATCGGCGCCACGCTCGCGGGCTTCGTCGGTGTCATCGGCTCATATGTCGCCGGTTGCAGCCGCGGCATATCTCACCATGGCTGGCATCGCGGCCACGGCTTGCACGACGTCAGTTCGCCGGAAGAGGCCAGGGAGCGGGCGCAGAGCGCGGCGAAGTGGATGCTGCGCAAGTTCGACGCCACCGACGACCAGAAGCAGCGCATTCAGACCATCGTCGATGAATCGGTGCAGCAGCTGTATCCTCTGCGTGAGAAGCATCACCTGCACCACGCACAGCTGCTCGATGCCGTGTCTCAGGATTCCATCGACCGGGCCGAGATCGAGCGCCTGCGTAAGGCGGAAATCGCAATCGCCGATGCCGCCTCCGACTGGATGGTCGATGCCGCGCTCGACATGTTCGAGGTGCTGACACCGGAGCAGCGGGCAGAGATGGTCCAACACATGCGCCAGCGTCACCTGTAGAGCCGCGCGGGCTCTCGATGACCCTTCCCGGCGTCTCTCGGGTGCCGGGAAGATCGAGCGGCTTGAGGCTGACTCCGGAAGAGAGAATCATGGCTCAGCGAATTCTGATGATCGAGGACGATGGCGCCCTGGCTTCCATGGTGGCGGAGTATCTCGCCGGCGGCGGCTTCACCGTCGATATCGAACGACGGGCTGTGACGGGCCTGACCCGCCTGCGGCAGGAGGCCTACGATGCACTGCTGCTCGATGTCATGCTTCCTGATGGCGACGGCTTCGAGATCTGCAAGCGGGTCCGCGTCGACTCCGACATCCCCATCATCATGCTCACCGCCCGGGGTGAGGAGACCGACCGGATCGTCGGCCTCGAGATCGGCGCCGACGACTACCTGCCGAAACCTTTCAGTCCGCGTGAACTGCTGGCTCGACTGCGGGCCGTACTCCGTCGCCACACACCGGGAAAGGTGCGTCACGAGACGGTTCGTCTGTTCGGCCGCCTGCAGATCAGTCCGGATGCGCGGGTCGTCAGCGTTGATGACCAGCCGTGTGACCTGACGGGGTATCAGTTCGATCTGTTGCTGGCTCTGGCTGACAATGCCGGCCGCGTACTCTCCCGCGACTACTTGATGAATCGGCTGAAGGGAACCACTGTGGAAGCCTTCGACCGCAGTATCGATGTACACGTATCCCGTATCCGTGCCGCCATCGAGGACGATCCGAAGAAACCGCGACGCTTGCTGACGGTTCGTGGTGCAGGGTACGTGTTCGCGAAGGAACAGGACTGAAGATGGAGATGATGGAAGTCGGGTTGACGGTGGCAGGGATCGCCGTCTTTGCCCTGCTCGTGCTGGGTGTTGGCGTCACCATCCATCTCGTACGCAGGCGCAAGGTATCCGGCATGCGGCACCTGGCGCACCAGATCCACGCCACAATCCTTCTCGTTCTGGTTCTCTTTTCGCTCTGTTCCAGCATCGCCTGGCATGTGCAGGACAGCGAGGAGGAAACGCGTTTCGGCAAGGGCGCACTGGCGCTGCTGGTCGACCACGTCCCCGCCGACGACGCGCCAGCGGAGGATATCAGAGAGGCCATCGAGGGTTTCTCCGAACTGCTGGGCACGCCCGTCGGGCTGTGGTCTGCCGACCTCGCTCTGGTGCACCGCACGTCCGAGGATGTCGAGTTGTCGGACGACATCGATGGCCCGGGCATTACGCTGCCACACACACTGCCGGACGGTCGCATTCTCGCTCTGGTCATCTTCCATCAGCCCCACAAGCTCTGGTATTTTATCGGCATGGTCGCCACCCTGGCCGTTGCCATCGGCCTGGGCGCGGCCCCGTTGACACGCCGTCTCACCCGTCGACTCGAACGGCTGCGCACGCGCGTCGAAGATCTCGGCAGTGGCGACCTGTCCGCCCGCGTCGAGGTCGAAGGCAGGGACGAGGTGGCCGATCTGGCCCGCAGCTTCAACGCCGCAACTGCCCGCATCGAGCAGCTCGTCGACGCCCAGCGCACGGCACTGATGGGGGCGTCGCACGAATTGCGCACGCCGCTGGCACGATTGCGCGTTGCCATGGAACTGGTCAGCGGCGGCGGGCGCGACGATCTGCGTGGACAGATCGCGGCCGACATTGAGGAGCTCGACGAGTTGATCGATGAGATCCTGCTGTCATCGCGGCTGGATACGCTCCACGAGCTGGATGCTCGCAACGATGAGGTCGATCTGCTGGCCCTGGCCGCCGAGGAAGCGGCGCTGGCACAGGCGGACGTTGCCGGCGAGTCGGTGGCGCTCCGTGGCAACGAACGACTACTGCGCCGCCTCGTGCGCAACCTGGTGGAGAACGCGGTGCGTCACGGTGACACCGGATCCATCGCCGTTGCGGTGGAGCGTGCAGGTGATCGTGCCCGTCTACGGGTCACCGATCAGGGTCGCGGCATTCCCGAGGCGGAACGACAGCGCATCTTCGAGCCGTTCTACCGTCCGGACGGCACGGCGGAAAGCGGCAGGGGGTATGGCCTCGGACTGGCCCTGGTGCGCCGCATCGCCAGACTCCACGGAGGGGAGGTCTCATGCCTGGAAGCGCCCGGCGGGGGTTGCCGCTTCGAGGTGGAGATGCCGGTGGGTGACACCGCCCTGCCTTCCGTCACCAGGGGAAATCGTACGTCGGATCGTTGACGTAGCACCTGGTGCCGATATCCAGGCGTGACCCGCTGCCCGGTGCCAGCACCACCTCCAGGTGTTTCCCATTCACGTTGACACGACCGTCATTCCCGCCGTCCCCCCAGGTCACGTCGGCGAAGGTGTGCTCGCCGTAGGCCCCGGCCTGGACGATGAGCCGTCTCTCCTGCGTGGTGCTCGTGTTCACCAGCTGCACCACCGTGCGCTCCGCTGACAGGCTCACCACCAGTGCTGCCACGTTCTCGGGCAGCCCCGGCCTCCGGCGCACCGGATCGAAGTAACGCAGACGCGCCACCAGCAGACCTCCATTGAAGCCCTGGAAGGGCGCTCCCATCGTCATCTGCGCCAGGCCTGCAGCCAGCACCGGATTCTGCGCCGTCACCGTCTGGCTGCGCCAGTCATGCTCGTAGTCATCACCCTGCAGACGCTCGACGGCAAGCCGCACCTGGGCCGCCGTGACATCGAGGATCGACTCGGGCCACTCCGGGTTGGTCCCCGCCAGCCAGCGCAGATGGGCCGGCTCGTTCTCCACGAGCTTGTTGCCCGACAGGTCCGGCCACACGTGGTTCCAGTCCGCTGGTCCATCGGGGCGCCACTTCTCGGCCCCCGGCGCCGGGGCCAGCGGTGAGTCAGCATAGGCGTAGGCGTGCGGGCCATGGCGTGCCCCCGCGTGCAGACGTTCGAGACGATCCCAGTCCTCAGGGGCCATCGACAGGTGCCACAGGTGGCCGACGATGTAAGGGTCCAGAGGGCGGAAGTCGTGCCAGCCGTCAGGACCCATCTTGTACGGCACCAGCAGATCACCGTCACGCTCGATGGCTCGGTCCAGCAGGTAGTCGACCTGTGAGCGGTAGAAGGCCAGATACTTCGGATCGCGGCTCAGCAGCCAGGCGCATTCCACGGCGGTCGCCAGGGCGTGGAAGATCATCCACACCGAGTAGCGACCGGTCCAGCCGAAGAAGCCACCCCACCACTGGCCGTCTCGCGTCTCGCCGATCCTCCCCGACAGTCCGACGTTGTCGGGTATGACGCCGCCGCTGGCTTCGGTGCGCTCGATCCAGGCGTCGACATAATTGAGCACCCACTGGCGGAAATCGGACTCACCGGTGAGCAGGTGGGCGTGTGTCACCAGGCCGCAGATGGCCAGATTCATCGGCACATCACCGCGCACCACCACCTCGTCGTAGAGCCGCTGCACCTCCTGCCGCCGACCCTCGTCCTGATCCCAGCCGGCTTCGAGGTCGGTCAGTACCGGGTGCAGCGAGGCGTGCCCGTAGTTGAGCACGTACGTCGCTGAAGAACTGAAGGCGGCGCCGTCGCTGCCGGTGATCGGTGAGCGGATCAGGCGTCGCTTGGAGTCGTAGTTGTCGACAGCCGGGTCGTCGCCGGTGTAGAAGCTGGCAAAGCGCCGGGCCCGTTCCACGTTTTCCGGGATCGACGGATCGGCGAGGCCGAAGTTGTGCAGGCCCACGTAGCCTTCACTCAAATGCAGCATGTCGGTGGCACGCACGAACTCGCGGTGCACGGCATCTGCCTCGTGCGCCCAATGACGGGTGATGCCGTTCCAGGACTCCAGACTCCAGTCCAGCAGGCGCTCGTCGCCACCGATGACGTAGGCCAGCGGCCAGCTGGTGAAGCACTCGTAGTCGTCGTCGAGCTTGCCGTGCCGACGCAGTCCCCCGCCACGGGACACGTACTTGTCGCGGAATGTCTGGGCCGCCACGGGCATACCGTCGAGCAGTCGACGCTGCTTCAGCGCCCACGCCGGTGGCGAGGCAGTCTGGGAGATTTCGATCCGCTGCATCAGATGAGACTCCTCCTGTCGATGGCGGCCAACATGCGGCAATCCGATACGGTGTCAACCGTGGTGGGTCAGGCACAGGATGCGTTACACTATGAAGCATGAGAGAGACCTTTGCCGCTGACTTCGACGTCATCGTCGCCGGTGCCGGTGTCGCCGGCGTCGCAGCCGCCCTGGCTGCGGCCAGGGCGGGCTCGCGCACCGCACTCGTGGAGAAGACCGTGTTTCCCGGTGGCCTGGCCACGGCCGGCAACGTGCTCGCCTATCTGCCCCTGAGCGACAGTCGGGGTCAGCAGGTCACGTTCGGCATCGCTGAACAGCTGCTGAGAGCCGCGCTCAGGTATGGCCCTGGAGACATCCCACCCGACTGGCGAGACCCGCAGACCCGCAGCCGTTTCGGCTCGCGGTTCTCTCCAGCCTCTCTCGTGCTCGCCCTCGACGAAGAGCTGACCGGCGCCGGCGTGGAAATCTGGTACGACACGCTGATCTGCCAGACGGTGGTTCAGGGAGACCGGGTCACCGGCATCGAAGTGGAAAACAAGAGCGGCAGAGGGCGGCTCAGCGCCCGCTGCCTGGTGGACGCCACCGGCGATGCCGACGTGGCCTTCCGCGCCGGGGCCGCCTGCGTCGAGCAGGACAACTACCTGTCTCTCTGGGCGCTGGGCGCCTCGCTGGACCGGGCCGGGCGCGCCGCCGGATCCGGGGACGGCAGCTTGCTGCTGGAACTCGTCACCGTCGGCGGCAGCGATGTGGGTGCAGGTCATCCCGAGGGCATGAGGAAATTCAGCGGTACGCGGGGGAAGGACGTCAGCCGGTTCGCTCTCGAGGGCCGTCGTCTGCTCCGAGAGCACTACCGGAAGAAGCAGCAGGAGTTGGGTGAGACGGGGCGCAAGGACACCTATCCCCTCAGCCTTCCGGCCATGGTCGACGTGCGCACGACCCGGCGGATCGAGGGGCGACGCTGCCTGAAGGATGGGGAGATGTACCAGCACTTCGATGACTGTGTTGGGTTGGTGGCCGACTGGCGTGGGGGCCGCGACGTCTGGGAGGTACCCTTCGGCGCGCTACTGCCCGCTCAGGTCCGCGGCCTGCTGGCGGCGGGGCGCTGCATTGCCAGCGCCGGCCAGGCCTGGGAGGTGACGCGCGTCATTCAGGCGGCGGCCATGACCGGCGAAGTGAGCGGCACGGCGGCAGCGATGGCGGCGCAGTTGGACACGACCCCTGACGCTCTCGATGTCACCGACCTGCAGAACCAGCTGAAGGGTCGCGGATTCCGCCTCGATGTCGGTGAGATCGAGGCGGCTTGATCGGCCCTGTGCCGGCAGGTCGGCTCCCTACACCCTCTCCTCCCGTCCCGATGCCGCCGACCGGTAGGCGGCGTCCAGCATCTCCACGCCACGCATGGCCGCTTCTCCGGGGGCCCAGTTCGTCTCTGTCCTGCCCAGAATGAGATCGACGAAGTTCGCCGGTGGTCCGTCACACTCATAGCCGCCCGAGGCGGGATCGACATCGATGATCTCGTGGGCGCCGTCGTGGCGTTTCAGCTCGACCCGGGCGCGCTCACAGTCGAGCAGCAGCATACCCTCCTCACCGAAGATGCGCAGATCGACCTGGAAGGTCTGATCCGTCGGTACGTTGCCTGCACCTGAGACCGAACCGATGGCACCCTCGGCGAAACGCACGGTCACCGCATCGTAGAGGTCGACCTGCGCCCCGGGAGCCGACATCACCGCGAACACGTGTTCGGCGCGCAACCCGGTGAGCCAGAACAGCATGCCGGAGGAGTGTGAGACCTGCGCGTGCCCGTAGCCCCCACCGGCACGTTCGGGATCGGCCCAGGTGGCTGGATCGGGTGAGAACAGAGGTGCTTCCGAGCCACCGCTGACGTCGTCGAGGTCGAGGGCGTCGCCGCTGAGCAGACCGCGAATCGGCGAGGCCATGTGGCATAGCACGTACTCGATGCGGCCCACGGCGCCGTCATCCATCAGCTTCTTGGCCCGTTGCACGAAGGGCTTGTAGTGCCAGCCATAGGGCACCAGCAGCGCCACGTTCTGTGCCTGCGCCAGCTCCACGAGCTCACGGGCGTGTTCTGCCTGCGTCGTCATCGGCTTCTCGCACATCAGGTGCAGGCCGCGCTCGAGCACCGCTCTGGCGTGCTCGTGATGGAGAGTGTGGGGCGAAGCGACGACGACACCGTCGAGGTCGACCTCCAGCAGCTCGCGATAGTCCTGAGTCGCCATGCCGAAGCCGAAGCGCTCCTGGACCTGCTGCAGTTCGTCGGCGCCCAGGCGGCAGACGGCCGCCAGTTCCACGTCGTCACGCGCTGCCAGCAGCGGCATGTGATTGCTCGTCGCCCACCAGCCGGCACCGATGAAGCCGATTCGGGCCTTGCTGCTCGCACTCATGGAAGTGTCCCCTCGTACGGGTTGGTGTCTGCAGGTGGAGAATGGTATGACACCGCTCCTCCCCCTGCGAGTCGTGGCTTGGTAGCTTCCGGCTCGGCCCTTGCCGCCGCGGGGAAACTCCCCGTCCCTTAACCGGAACATGACCCACGACTTCCTCATCATCGGCGGCGGTTCCGCCGGCTGTGCCGTGGCCAACCGGCTGAGCGCCGACCCCGCCAACAGCGTACTCGTGCTGGAGGCAGGCCGTCGAGACTCTCTGTGGGACATCTTCCTCCACATGCCGGCAGGTCTGTCCGTACCCATCGGCAACCCGCGCTACGACTGGATGTACGAGTCGGAGCCGGAACCCCACATGCAGGGCCGGCGGATATCTCACGGACGCGGCAAGGTCCTTGGCGGCTCCAGCAGCATCAATGGCATGATCTTCCAGCGTGGGCACCGCCTTGACTACGAACGGTGGGCTGGCGATCCCGGCATGAGAGCCTGGAACTACGCCCACTGTCTGCCGTACTTCCGGCGGCTGGAGACCTGTCTTGCCGGTGGCGATGACTACCGTGGATCGGATGGTCCTCTGGTGCTGGAACGTGGCCCCGCGGCCAGCCCCTTGTTTGCTGCGTTTTTCGAAGCCGTGCAACAGGCCGGCCACCGGCTCACCGACGATGTCAACGGGCAGACCCAGGAGGGTTTCGCCGCCTTCGACCGCAACATCCACCGGGGACGTCGCCTGAGCGCCTCCCGGGCCTACCTGCATCCGGTCATGGGCCGCCCGAACCTGCAGGTCACCTGCCGCGCCTTCATCCGGCGCATCCTGTTCGAGGGTACGCGTGCCGTCGGCGTCGAGTACACGGTCGGTGGCAGGACTGCGCGAGCCTACGCCGGCGAGATCATCTGCTGCGCCGGGGCCATCAACTCACCCCAGTTGCTGCAGCTTTCGGGGGTGGGTAGAGCCGACGAACTGAGCCGGCTCGGGATCGACGTCGTGATCAGCCTTCCGGGCGTCGGCGAAAACCTTCAGGATCACCTGGAGGTCTACGTCCAGCATGCCTGCACGAAGCCGGTCTCGATGCAGCCCGCCCTGAGATGGCGGAACCAGCCCTGGATCGGTCTGCAGTGGCTGCTGTGGCGGCGGGGACCGGCGGCGACCAATCACTTCGAAGCCGGAGGCTTCCTGCGCAGCAACAGTACCGTCGCCTGGCCGAACCTGATGATCCACTTCCTGCCGCTGGCCATCCGTTACGACGGCACATCACCGACACAGGGGCACGGATATCAGGTTCACATCGGACCCATGAGGTCCGACGCCCGGGGGTCGGTCCAGCTGAGATCCGCTGATCCGGCCGACAAGCCGAAGCTGCGCTTCAACTACCTTTCCACCGCCCAGGACCGTCGCGAGTGGGTGGAAGCCGTCCATTGCGCTCGCAGCATCCTCGAGCAGCCGGCCATGCGACAGTTCAGTGGCGGGGAGATCTCACCGGGTCGGCAGGTAGAGACGGAGGAGCAGATCCTCGACTGGGTGGCACGGGACGGGGAGACCGCCTATCACCCGTCCTGCACCTGCAGGATGGGTACCGACGAGATGTCGGTGCTGGATCCCACGAGCCTGCGCGTGTACGGGACACAAGGCCTGCGGGTGGTGGACGCCTCGGCCATGCCTTACGTGACCAACGGCAACATCTACGCGCCGACGATGATGATTGCCGAGAAAGCCGCCGATCTGATCCTTGGTAAACCGCCCCTGCCGCCTGGTCTGCCGGCAACTCAATCCAGAAACACCGGTTGACCCCAGGCTTTCCTGCCGTCGTGGCGGTGTAGCTCCGCCCTCACATAACGACAGTCTCGCTGTCCGACCTTCCACTCCAGCTCGGTTACCGTACCGTTGCCGCCGTGGGCGACAGCCACCGGGCCGATAGCGGACATCAAGGCGATCCCCTGCACCGGTTCGGTCTGCAGGTACAGACGTTCACCGTCCCAGGAGAACTGCTCGATGCACGGTCCGGTGCTGGCGTAGAAGCGCCCTGCCTTCAGCGCCCTGACGATCGCCTCTTCGCTGCGCTCGGCGAAGACCTCCACCCAACCGAGGCCACGATCCCAGTCGGAGTGACTGTCGTCGGTGGCCAGGCCCCAGACACAGCGGCCCCGACGCAGCAGCTCGTCCCAGTGGGTGATGGAATACTCGCTCCCGTGGCCGGTACAGCCGGAGTTGCAGATCTCGATCGAGTCAAAGCGCTGCAGCTCGAGCAGCCGTTCCACCGACATGCCCGTCCACGTCGGGTGGTTGACCGTCGACAGGCCGCCCTGCTCATTGACCCAGTCGATGACCTGTTGCATGCGCTCGCGGGGGCGCTCGCCGGCATCCACCGGAGACGGCGCGTGCGCCCCGGTGGCCAGGGCGTGTTCCCCATGCGACATGGACGGTTCGTTGCTGCTGAGTACGAGCAGCTTGTCCGTCGACGCCTGGGTGTGGTCCTGCCAGCGATTGTGGTCGGTGATGGCCAGCGCATCGTAGCCGAGAGCCTCGTACGCGGCGACCACCTCCGGCAGTGGGAAAGCACCGTCGGAGAACTTCGTGTGCGTGTGCAGGTTTGTCTTCAGCGTCGGTCCGCTGAGTTCCACAACAGATGGAGATTCCACTATGCTCGCCCCCGTTCGTGAACTGGCCTATGTCATCATCCTCTGCGACGACATCGGTCGCATGAAAGCCTTCTACCGCAACCTGCTCCCGTTCGAAGTGGACTCCGAATCGGAGACCAGTCTGTCACTGCGTGCCGGCGGTGTCCTGCTCGGCCTGCGTCAGCGCACCCGTGGCTACGACGGCGTCGGCGCCCGGCAGGAGTCACCGGGGCTGCAACTTGCCTTCCGCGTCGAGCCCGAACAGGTCGAGCCCTGCCATGAGCAGCTTGTCGCCATGGGCGTGACCGTTCTGGAACCGACCACCGATCAGTGGCGCGGACACCGCACCGTCTACTTCGCCGATCCGGAGGGCAATGTGCTCGAGGTCTACGCCGAGATCTGATCGCGGCCGAGTGTCGTGTCTCAGAGATAAGTCGACGAAATCCGGCCGTCGAGACGCTCGGGTCGCAAGGCGCGCGAGCGATGCGTATCGGTGGGATACACAGAGTGAGCGCAACGCCGCGATCCGGGATGGCTCGGCGGCCGGATGTTGACGGATTTCTGAGACACGACACTAGATCAGCCTCCCGGCGAACTCCCCGCCGCTGCGGACCAGCACCGCCGTCGGCAGTCCGTCCATCATCGCCAGCAGAGAATCGGCGTACTCCTGTTCGCCGTCCGGCTCCGGATCGCGCAGTCCGAGAAAGACCAGGTCCGAACCGGCGCTGCGTTCGTGCATCGTCTCCACCAGACCGCCACCGGCGGCCCGGACGATGACTTCGGGCTCGGCGGGAATGCGTGTTTCGTCGATCAGCGTCGCCAGGCTCTGCTCCATGCCCCGACGCTGCGACTCGTCATCGACGATGGTGCGTACGGCGATGCGTGCCGACTTCCACTCCTCGTTCATCAGCAGCAGATAGGCCAGCAGCAGCATGAGGTCGCCGTTGTTGTGCCGGCCGCGCCACCAGACGTCGATGCGCGGCGTTTGCAGTGGCACCACCGGATCCTGCAGTCGCGTGATCAGCGTCGACCGGCCGGCGTTCGACGCCGCCCGCAACATGCGCAGCATGGCCAGCAGGCGCTCCCGCTTCTCCGGCCAGCCGAACATGATGGAGTTGGCGCGCAGTCCGGACAACCCGCTTCCCTGAGTGACCCCCATGACGCCCTGCTCGAAATCGGGCACCACGGCGACCCGGGTAAAGGCCACCAGACCTTCGTGGCGCAGAGCCTCGTCCATCTCCCGCTCCCGGCGCTCGATCTCGCCTCGTTCCGTGGCCAGATCGCCCAGAATCATCTGACACGCCGTCACCAGACCGCGGTTCTGGGTGAACCAGTTGGCCATGCGTACGAGACCGGCCCGTCGCTGCGGGTCTCCGGAGAACAGCAGGATCAACGGCCGCCAGTTGCGCGGGTCGGAGCGGTGCCGAGACAGCTTGATCAGGGAAAACCGGGCCAGGGCCGCCCAGAAGCCGGCACGGGCATCTCCCCAGCGTCGTCGCAGGGCTCGTCGTCGAAAGCCTATGTAGAGCAGCAGTTCCAGACAGATGGCGGCGACACAGGCCACGGGACTGATGAGGAACATGATGGCGACAGTTGCCGCAGCGCCGAGGAGACTCACCAGCGGCGGCAGGCGGATCGTGGGACGCCACGACGGATCTCCGGTGAAACCTTCAATGGCGCAGCTCAGGTTGATCGCTACGTAGAGCGTGAGGAACAGGATCGACACGAAGCGGGCCACGGCGTTCAGTTCGCCGAGGCTGAGGGCCACCAGAGCGATGGCGCCGCTGACCAGCGTCGCTACGGTGGGTTGGCCGCTGCGGGTAAGGCGAGACAGAAACCGTGGCGCCAGTCCGTCACGAGCCAGCGCCTGCAGCACGCGGGGACCACCCAGAGCGCTGCCGAAGGCCGACGACAGGATGGCGCCCCAGACTCCGGGGAGGATCAGCCAGGCGCCAAGGAAGGCGATGTCGACCCAGACGAAACGTGCAGGATCGGCCAGATCCTGCACCTCGATGCGTCCCGTTGTTGCCAGCAGCACCGGGACCAGCAGGTAGACGGCGGTCCCGGTGGCAACCGCAGCCAGCGTGCCGCGCGGAATCGAACGTCGTGGGTCCTGCAGATCCCCACTCATGCCGATGCCGGCGGCAAAGCCGGTGACCGCCGGAAAGAACACGGCGAAGACATACCAGAAGCCTCCGGGGGCCGTGCGGTACGTCGCCGTCCACTCCGGTGCGTGCAGATCGCCCTGTCCGACGCCGATGACCAGGGCGACGATCGACAGACCCACGATGGCGAGGATCGGCAGCTGCAGCTTGAGCGCGAGGCCGGCGCTGGCACCCGAGACTGCGGTGATGACGATGATGAGACCGGCGGCCAGCAGCTTTTCCTGCAGCGGATCGATGGGCTGACCATCAAAACCAAGAACCGACTCGGCGAGACCGTAGCAGTAGAACGTGATACTCAGAGTGCGGCACAGAAACAGCGGAATGCCGATGGCGCCACCCATCTCGAGACCGAGACTGTGGGCAACCATGAAGTACTCGCCACCGGCGCCGATACGCATGTTGGTGGCGATGGCCGAGGCGCTGAGGGCAGTGATGCAGGTGATCGAACTGGCGAGCAGCACGATAGCGAAGGTGTATGCCAGACCGACGTTGCCCACCACCCACCCGAAGCGCAGGTACATGACCAGACCGAGGATCGTGAGCACGCTCGGGACGTAGACTCCCAGAAACGTGCCGAAGCGACGCCGTCCGGTGGACGCGGTCATGGCGCAGCGACCGTGATCAACCGTTGCGCGACTTGATTGAGATCGATCCCGTAGACCGCCTTGTTGGCCGACAGCACCTGCTCCACCATATCCGCTGGCAGCTCGTCATCACCGAACAGTGTACCCACGAGGGCCCCGGCGATCCCAGCATAGCAATCGATATCGGCAAGTCGACGGGCGGCACCGACATCGTCCACGTCCATGTGGTTGACCGCCACCTGCAATACCATCATCGGCTCGTCGGGGTGGGCCAGCAGCGCGGCGAACACGATCGCCAGCGCCCGATAGGGATCGAAGACGCTGAAATGGCGCAGTTCCGCGGACAACCAGGCGGCCAGCTCGTGCCCCCTCAGGCCATCGGCCTTCTGCAGCAGCCGGGGCAGGTTCTCCTTGAGGAAAGGTCCACCGAAGTAGCCTCCCAGGTGCAGCGGATCCATGGCCAGCACGGATTTCACGACACCCGCTGGTGACCCACCGGCCAGCGCCAGGCTCTGGGCCGCTGCGAACACGGCCGTCGCCTCGCGGGCGTAGGCAATGTCGAAGAAGGCAGCCTCGTAGGCGGCTCGATAGGCCTGGTCGGCGGCATCCGGATACAGCAGTCCAGCGGACGGCATGACGAGCAGCCCTGCCATGGTCGGGTAGTTGAGGCCGACGCTGCGGGTGGCCAGGATCTCAGGCGAGATGCCGGGATGTGCGGGTGAGGTCTGCCCCAGTCTGCCGCGACTCACGCCTTCCCACATCTCAAACTGCGCGCGGGCCAGCTCACCATACCCGGGAAACCACTCTTCCGGTCGCTCATGGACGTCGAGCAACCGGGCCGCCAGTTCGGCCTCGTCAGGCATCCGTCCGCCCAGTTCGGCCACCAGATCGATGAACAGCCGGTTGTAGCGCACATCGTCGGTGCCGGTTCCCGGTGGTGCCGGCGACTGCCAGGGCCCGTGAGGTCCTGTCACCCCGGTGAAGGCACACAGCCTGTCGATCCAGTCCTGGCCGGATTGTTCCCGCACCGCTCCCGGCGACGCGAACTCAAAGGGAGCCCCGAGGGCGTCCCCCAGCGCCTGGCCCAGGACCGATCCGCGAATCCTGTCTCGCAGTTCTGGCATCGAAAGAGTCCGATCCGATCTCGCGGCGGTATGCCGCACGGTGGATCTAACGGCTCGTCATCGGGTTGGGCAACACCGCCGACCCCAGTGGCTTGACGGGACCATCCCGCAATCGGGTATGTTCCCCCTGATTGTGATTCACAATTGACGAGTGCCGCAGGGCTCGAGGAGGGGGTACCGACAACACGATGAACTGGACCTGCAGTGTGGCGTGCGACTATGTCGCCGAGACGGGGTTGCTGGGTGAGGGTCCACTGCGGGCGGAGGAGGTGGGTGACGGCAACCTCAATTTCGTCTTCCGCGTGTGGCGCCATCACGACCCGGAGCGCTCGCTGATCGTGAAGCAGGCGCCGCCGTACATAAAGGTCCTCGGTCCGGAGTACTGCCTGACCCAGCATCGGGTCACCATCGAGGCCCGGGCGATGGTGATCTACGACAGGCTGGCCCCGGGCAGTGTGCCCAGGCCTCTGCACTTCGATGCCGATGCCCATGTGCTTCTCATGGAAGACCTGCGAGGGTATAGGATCCTGCGCCACGCTCTCATCGCCGGCCAGATCGAACCGAAGGTGGCAGCCTCCGTGGGTGCCTTCATGGCGACCATGCACCGCGCCACTCTGGCGGAGACCGTGTCACCGGAGGAGCGGGAGCGCTACCAGCAGGACTTCCACAATCCCGACATGCAGGGTATCACGTCTGACTACGTGTTCACCAAGCCCTTTCGGCAGGATCCGACGAACCGGCACACCGAAGGCCTGGACAGAATCGTCGATGACGTGCGGGCTGACAGTGAACTCCTGGCCGAGATCCGACGTCTGCGTGGTCGGTTCAATGAAGCGCGGGAAGGCCTGGTGCACGGCGATCTGCACACGGGCAGTGTCATGGTCAATGGGCAGGGCGCCCGTGTGATCGATGCCGAGTTCGCCTTTTACGGCCCCATCGCCTTCGACGTGGGGGCTCTGGTGGCCAACTACCTGCTCGCCTGGTATGCCCACGCTGGACACGACCGGATGGCACTGATGCAGTGTATCGAGGACTGCTGGCGGGCCTATAGAGAGAAGTTCAAGCGCCCCTCGAGGCTGCCGGCCATCTGGCGGGAGGCGCTCCAGTTTGCCGGCGTCAAGATGCTGCGTCGCATTCTGGGCGCCGCCCATGTGGAGGACATCGAGTCGATCGAGGACGATGCCCGGCGCTGCGCCGTCGAGACGCAAGCGATCGCTTGCGGTCGCGTGCTGATCGCCGATCCACCGTCCACCGAGAGTCTGCCACAGACCGTAAGGGAATTCGCCTGAAGAGGGAGTCGCAGCACAGGGGGACACGAGGCCTGGGAGCTCCCGATCCGCAGGCGCTCCTGGCCTCGTTTCACAGCGGCTCCGACTCACAGACGCCGGCGGCCATGGAGGCGACGGCGGCGACGGCAACGGCCGAGCGCACCCGGGTGACGATCTCGGGATGCAAGGCCGATCAGACATCGGCCGACGCCTGGATCCGCGACGGCTTCTATGCCGGGGCCCTGACGTCGAACCTTGTGGAGAACGCGCGTCGCGCGCCGGCGGGCACCACGTACGGCGAGTTGATCGAACGGGTGCGTCGGGACATGGCGGGCAAGTACTACCAGACACCGCAGGTCGAGGGTGACGTTGACGCGCCGCTGCTGTCAGCCGCTGATACTGGCGATCCGGCCGCGGCTGTCGTGACCTGGGTCGCCGGCCGACAGGTGCGGATCGGCGTCGGATGGGCCAACGGCGTTACGCCCGGCTCGCAGTTCGACGTCTTCTCCGGGGGGAGCAACGATGAGCCCGCCGCCGCCGAAGTGACGGTGACCCGGGTCGAACAGGACTGGTCTCAGGGCGAGTTGACCCGGGGTGTGGCCGCACCGGGTGACCGCGTCGTGCGTCGCTCCCACGGTGTCACTCTGGACCGGCTGCAGGTACGCCTGGAGTGCGACGACGATGAATTGTGCCGGTCACTGCGCCATGGTTTGGGGGTGCTGGAGTTCGTGCAGGTCACCGCTCCGGATCAGCACTACGCCCTGCGCCTGAGGGTAGGCCGCGAAGCCGGCGCGCTGACGGCAGCTCTCGTCTTCGACGGCGTGCCGCGGGTGCGTGAGACGGCCGGAGTCCTGCCCGAGTTGGTCGACCGACTGCGGCCGCACCTGGCCAACGCCTACATCCTTGAGCGGCTCGAAGGCCTGCAGAACCCGGCGCCTTCGTTCCGGCTGTCCCTCAGTGCCTACACGGTGGCGTCAGGTGCGGCTCTCTCGAAGGACACAAGGGGCGAGAAGGTCGTCCACGCGCGCATCGGCGACGAGATCCGCTTCCGCTTCACCGCCGAACGCGACTGCTACGTCACCCTCGTCAACGTCGGCACCAGCGGCAAGGTCACGGTGTTGTTCCCCAACCAGCACCGTCCCGACGGTCGTGTGCGTGCCGGCCAGGTCTACGAGACCGGCACCGCTGGAGCCATGCCCTTCCGCATCCGGGCAAGTGGGCCGCCCGGTCGCGAGCTTGTGAAGGCTGTGGCCACGCTGGAGCCGCTGGACCTGGCCAGTCTCGGCGTGTCGATGATGGGCACACGCAGCATCGAAGCCGGGGAACGCTTCGCTGACAGCCTGGTTCGCGACATGGCTGCTGTCTATGCCGCCGGGGCGCCGGGTGACGACAGCCCTGGTTCGCTGCAGCAGGCACCACTGCCGACGACGGGGTGGTCCACCGACCACGTCATCGTCGAGACGACGCGCTGATCGTGAGACGGAGGGACCCGTGACGACCTCTGAAGATCTCTTGACTGTGATGGACAGAAGACGGTGGTTTTGGAGCAGTAAACTCCAAAATTGGACCAAAAATGGATATAGTAGAGCGTTTCCTGGCCTTGCCTTCGGACAGCTTCTTCCTGTTCGGACCCCGCGGCACCGGCAAGTCCACCTGGCTCAGGCAGCAGCTCCCGGACGCATTGTGGCTCGACCTTCTCGACCCCGCCCGTCAACGCGAATACCAGGCGCGCCCCGAAAGACTGCGCGAGCTGGTCATGGGGAACGAGGAGGGACGCCCCGTCGTGATCGACGAGGTGCAGAAGGCGCCGGCCTTGCTCGACATCGTCCACAGCCTGATCGAATCGAGCCGTACGGTCTTCGCACTGACGGGCTCGAGCGCGCGCAAGCGGCACGATCGACAAGTACGAAGGCGACCTGATCATGGCGTTCTTCGGTGCTCCTCTGGCTCAGGAAGATCACGCCATCCGCGCCTGTCGCGCCGCCATGCTCATGCAGTTTCGCTTGATGGAGCTGCGCCAGGAGTGGGTCGGACGAGATCTGCCCGAGCTGAAGGTGCGCATCGGCATCAGCAGCGGCTCGGCGGTGGTCGGCAACATGGGCTCCGACCTGCGCTTCGACTACACCGCCATGGGCGACACGGTGAACGTCGCCGCGCGCCTGGAGCAGGCAAACAAGGAGTTCGGCACGTACACGCTGGTGAGCTCCCAGACCCGGATGCTGGTCGGGACTGGCTTCAGCTTCCGGCCTCTCGGCGAGACGCAGGTGAAGGGTCGCCGCGAGTCTGTAGACGTGTACGAGTTGACCGCAGCCGCCGCGACAGCGGGGCCCCATGACCTCCTGCCTGACCCAGGGCGAGCATGAACGGCACCCTCCTGACCCGCTGAGGTACCATGTCCGACGACCCCGCAGTACCCCTCCCCCTGCTGGAGGCCACACAACCGACGACACCTCCGGCATGGGCCGTGCTCGAACGCCGTCTCATCGACGCCATCGACGAGGCCGCTCCTGTCTTTCTCGACAGGTACACCCGCCCGGGTGGCGCCCTGATCTGGCAGGAGGAATATCCCGGAGACGGGGTCTGGGCCGACGACCTGTACGAAGCCTTCTTCAACTGGCCCCAGTACCACGCCCTCGGCGGCAGCGACTACTGTGGTGAGAAGTCGTTCGTCGAGTGGAACGCCATCACCAGACAGCTCGCCGTCGACTACGGCCGCGTCACCGACGAGTTCGTCAACGACGACGACTGGTTCCACAACGCCGAAAACTACATCTACTTCTACGCCCTCGGCATGGTCGACCCCACGGTGCGTGACAACGTCGATCGGGCCCGCCGGTTTGCCGGCTACTACACCGGCGACAACCCCGAGGTCCGCAACTACGACCCGGTGACGCGCACGATCCCCTCGCCGTTTTCCGGCAGCAGGGGACCGCTGTTCCACGCCCGCTGGGGCGACGTGCGATACAACCTCGAATATGGCCACACCACTCTGGGTCCCGGCGCTCCCGCCCTGCCCGAGGGGTGGCATGAAGACGCCGAGCTTCGCCAACGCGTTCACGAGCGCTTCGACCATGTCGTGATGCGCTCCGACGTGGTCGTCAACCTGGGCACCGTGCCGCTGGTGGCCACCGCCTTTCTCTACACCGGCGACGAGCGCTACCGGCGCTGGATCGTCGACTACGTCGAGGCCTGGATCGAGCGCACCCGCGCCAACGACGGGGTTTTGCCCGACAACATCGGGCCCTCCGGTCAGATCGGCGAACATCGCGACGGCCAGTGGTGGGGTGGACACTATGGCTGGACCGGGCTCTACGGCCATCAGATGATGGGCTGCGCCCTCACCATCGCGGCGGAGGCAGCGCAACTGATCACCGGCGATATGGCCTATCTGGACCTGCCGCGTCTGTGGCTCGACCTGTTGCTGGAGAAATCGACGACGGGGGACGACGGTCAGCTCCTCGTCCCCCACAACCACACCACCGAAGCGAGTTGGACCAACCATCAACCGGTGCACCCGCACCATGTCATTCACCTGTGGTCGGCGTCGATGGCCGACGCCGACTGGCAACGCCTCGAGCGCTTCCGCACCGGCGACGAACGGGGCTGGGCGACGGTGACGTCACGCGGTCCGCGGGCGCCCGACGACCGTGCCTGGACCCGCTGGCTCGCCGGGGAGCTGCCGGGTTACCCTGAGGAGATCCTGCAGGCCAACTACCGCGAGGTCTGTCGTCGGCTGGAGCTTGTGATGGCCGACGAGCAGGATCTGACGAAGATGGACGTCCATCACTGGCAGCAGGTGAATCCCGTCCTCACCGAGGCCCTCGTGCACCTGACCACCGGTGGACCGCAGACCGTCTACTGGGGTGGACTGGCGGTGGGACGGGTACGCTACTACGACGCCGAGAACCGACGCTCGGGGCTACCGGCGGACGTGGCCGCCCTCGTGCGTGAGTTGCGGGATGGCTCGGTGACGGTGAGCCTGGTCAATCTCTCGGTCCGTCATACTCGTGATGTCATCATCGGCGCCGGCAGCTTCGGCGAGCACACCTTCTCTGAGGTGCGTGTCGTCTCCGATGACAGTGTCCAGCCGATGGCTGTCGACGGCCCCTGGCTGCGTCTGCGGATGCGGCCAGGGACGGAGACGACGCTGAATCTGGGCATGCGGCGGTTCGACCGTCAGCCCGGATACGCATTTCCCTGGCATGGGGATTCCATACCCGTGCGCTGATCACTGGTCTTGCCTATGATCCCGGCTCATGAACCGAACCAACCGCACCGTCAGACGTTATCTCGAACGCCGGACCGCACTTGACGACTGGCCGTTGCAGGGCGCTGTGCCGACTACGTGCAGGTCCATCATCGTCATCCCGGTGCTGGCCGAATTCCCCGGCATCCTGGATACGCTCGGCGATCTGGCGAAGTGCGATGGGGAGGACCGTGCACAAACCCTCGTCATCGCCGTGGTCAACAATCGTGCGCCGGAGCATGCGGTAGAACAGGACATCGCGCAGAACGAGCAGACCCTCCGGGCCCTTGATGGCTGGGATCAGGATTCGCTGCCTGTAGCGTGGATCGACGCCTCTTCGCCAGGACGTGAGTTGTCGGTGAAGGATGGCGTCGGCATGGCCCGCAAGATCGGCCTGGACCAGGGGTTGAGGATCCTCGCTGAACAGGACAGACTCACCGCCCCCCTCGTGAGTCTGGATGGCGATTCCCGCGTGGACGCACGATACCTCAGCGTCCTCCACCGCTTCTTCGAGCCGCCGGCCTCCCGTTGGGCCTGCGTGCTGCCCTATGCCCACCCTGTCGAAGGTTCAGATGCGGAACGGGCGGCCATCCTTTCGTACGAGCTGTACCTGCGCTACCACGCTCTGCATCTGGCCTGGTCTGGTTCGCCGTACGCGCACCACACCATCGGTTCGACCATGGCCTGTACCGCTGAGGCCTACGCCGCGGTCTCCGGCATGAATCGACGCCTGGCGGGCGAGGACTTCTACTACCTGCAGCAGCTGGCCAAGACGGGGAAGCTCGAAGGACTGACGGGGACAGTGGTACGACCGTCCGCGCGTCCCTCCCAGCGAGCTCCCTTCGGCACCGGGCAATTCGTGCAGCGCTTTCTGGATGGTGATCTCAGCGAGTGTCGCTTGTATCATCCCGACAGCTACGAGGTGATCAGAGCCTGGTTGCAGATGGCCACCGGCGATCCGGCCCGACCTGCGGCCGACATACTGGCGTCAGCGAGAGCGCAGCACACCGAGTTGGGAACGTTTCTCGAGCAGCAGGACTTTGTCCGCTCGTGGGACCGCATCGCGGCCCAGACTTCCACTCGGGAGGCCCTTCTCGGTCAGTTTCACCGCTGGTTCGATGGCTTCCGCACGCTCAAGCTCATTCACCACCTGCGTGAGACGGTGCATCCCGAACAGGAGATGTTCAGCGCGCTTGCCGTACTGCTCGAACGCCTGGGTTTGGAGTTCAGCATGAATCGTGGACCGTCGGCGACGCCGGATCTGCAGCAGCAACTCTGTCTGCTGGAGTGCTTGCGCACGCTGTAGTGTTTCCGATGCGCGGGTTCCGCCTATCTTTGCCGCTCCCCAAACCCCTCAGGACCGATGGTATGGCACCTCACCCCCGCCGCGTAACGTTCACCGTACTCGTCGCCCTCTCGTTGGCAGGGGCTGGTTTCGCCGCCGACCTGCCCCGTGCCGAGCCAGCGGACGTTGGACTCTCGGGAAAGCGCCTGCAGCGCGCCGACAACCTGCTGCGGGCCGTTGTCGACCAGGGCGACCTGGCCGGTGCTGTGGGCCTCGTTGTGCGCCACGGTCATGTCGCCTACTTCGAAGCCCATGGCCGGGCCGACGACGACCGTCCCATGGGCCGCGACGCCATCTTCCGAATCGCTTCCATGACCAAGCCGGTTACGGCAGCAGCGGTTCTGGCCCTCTACGAACAGGGCGCCTTCCGCCTCCAGGACCCGGTGTCCGCTTACCTGCCCGAGTTCGCCGATGTGCGGGTGTTGGTACCCGACAGCCTGAGGGCCGTCGTGGACTCGGCCACAGTTCCGGCGCAGCGGCCGATCCGGATCAGCGATCTTCTCACCCACACCTCCGGTCTGACCTACCACTGGAATGACCGCGTCGGAGACCAGCTCTGGGAACAGAAGATCCCCCACGGTCTGCACCAGGTGGAGGGCACCCTCGCAGATGCCATGGGCCGGCTCGCCCGGATCCCTCTCGTCCACAGCCCCGGGCAGGCTTGGACCTATGGACTGGGTCTCGACGTGGCGGGACGACTCGTGGAGGTGGTGGCCGGGCAGGATCTGTTCTCGTACATGGAGTCCAGAATCTTCGACCCCCTCGAGATGGATGATACCGGCTTCTACCTCGGCAAGAAGCGCGCTGCCAGACTCGCCGCGGTCTACTCGAAGAACGCTGCAGGCACCCTGCAGCGGATGGTCGCCGACTCAACCTACATGATGGGTCAGACACTCGGGTTTTCCATCGACTACCCGACCGATGGCCCGACCCATTACTACGCCGGCGGCGGTGGCCTGTGCTCAACCGCTGGTGACTATGGGCGTTTCGCTCAGATGCTCGCCAACGGCGGCGAGCTCGATGGGAAGCGGATCTTGAGCCGCAAGAGCGTGGAGCTCATGGCGTCGGATCACGTGGGCACGCTGCTGCCGGACTACGGCTTTGGTCTCGGCGTTGCCGTAATCCGGGATCCCGGAGAGTTCAGCGAGCTGTCGTCCCCTGGCGCTTTCACCTGGGGCGGCTTCTTCAGTACACATTTCTGAATCGACCCGGCAGAGGAGCTGGTGGTAGTCGTTATGGCCCAGAGGTATCCCTTCCATGACGAGGTGGCGGTGAAATTCCGCAACCTCGCCTACCAGGCGATCATCGACTGATGCAGACCGAGGAACAGACCGTCGACTCCGTACGACGGATCCGCCAGGACGGCTTCACGCTCCTCGAAGGATTGATCCCCGCGGACCGCACCGATGACGTGCGGTCCGCCGTCGTCGAGGCCCAGCTGCGTCAACGCGAGGCATCGGCTGCCACCCAGGCGGCTATCCGCGCCAAGGGTCACCGTGTCGGCGTCGAGGGCGTGTCGGGCTCGCGTGGCATCATCAACGAGACCCAGGCCTTTGCCCCGTGGCTCGCCGACGCCCGCATCATGGACGTGGCCCACGCCTTCTTCGGCGAGTATGTGCGCATCAGCTGTACCGACTGCGTAATCAACCATCCCGGCTGCGGTCGGGGCTACTGGCACGCGGACTGGCCGTACAACCAGACGAATGCCAGCCACATCCCGGCGCCATACCCCGACACCCTGCTGCATCTGGCCTCGATCTGGATGCTCACCGATTTCACCCCCGAAAACGGCGGCACCCTCGTGGTGCCAGGCAGCCATCGCTACGAAGGCAACCCCTCCGCCGATACGCTGGGCGGCATCGACCGCGACGCACCCTATCCGACGGAGTTCCACGCCGTCGGCACGGCCGGCACCGTCCTGCTCTACGACAGCCGCCTGTGGCACGCGGTCCCGCCGAACCGATCAGATGCCGATCGGGTCGCCCTGATCGTCCGCTACGCGCCGTGGTGGCTGAACCTCGAACCGACACGCCCGGGTTCCGTTGAACACACGGCCATGGTGGTCGAGACGGACGGCAAGAGCTACGCCCAACCGCAGTTGTCGCCTGAGACATACGCGGCCCTTCCTGTGGCTGTGAAGCCGCTCTACCGACACTGGGTGGCATCGTGAGTGTGGCTCATACTCTGTCCTGCTGTGCCTGGGCCCTCGAGACTCCTGAACCAGAAACGCTTCAGCGTCTGCACGACATCGGG
>PBSR01000267.1 GCA_002726335.1 Gemmatimonadaceae bacterium | reverse complement strand
TCTTCCACATCGCGATCCCCCACGTGCCCGGAAATGGCGATCACGGAAACCCCTGGCCAGCGATCCCGTATGCGAGCCGTCATGGCGCAACCGTCCATGTGGGGCAGGACGATATCGGTGATCACCAGGTCTGCGGGATTGGCCACCATGGCATCGAGTGCACCCTCTGCGTCTTCGGTCTCGATCACGTCGTATTCCGGGAGCGCCCGGACCACGATCTTGCGAATGATCTCTTCGTCCTCGACGAGGAGCAGACGGGGGCGTGGCGGCGGCACGGTCCCAGGGGCTGAATCGGTCAGCATCAGTCGTGGTCCGCCAGGGCGACGTCGACGAAGTCACGAAACTCCTTGAGGTTCATCGGTTTCTCCAGGAAGGCGTCGAATTCGTAGTCGGCGATGTCGGCATCGCTCACATACCCCGAAATCGCCAGCACGGGTGTCTCGGGAGCCTGCTCCCTCAGTTTCTTCACCAGCGTGTACCCGTCCATGCCCGGCATGCGGATGTCGGTGACGACGAGGTCCGGCGGGTCTTCGCCGATTTCGGCCAGCGCTTCTTCGCCATCCCGCGCCTCTACGGTGTCGTAGTCGGCCAGGACGTCGCTGAGCATACGCCGCATCTCCGGCTCGTCGTCGACGATGAGCACCCGGAGACGTGGGGCCCGAAGGACCCCCTCCTCGACCAGTGCGTGGGCCCGTGCTCGATCCATTCCCGCCTCGGAGACGACCAGTTCGAGGGCCAGTTCCGCCCGCTGCCGCGCGTCCCGAATCCGCTCCTCCTGTCGCACCTTCTCGACGAGGTAGTCGCGCATACGCACGTTGTCCTGCACGATCTTGTCGGCCAGGATGTCGACGATGTTCCGGTAGATCCGTGCCTCCAGCCCCGTATCGGCGGCGAGCACGGCCTCGAAAGTAGCTCGCTTGATGACCAGAACGTTGCTCGTATCGAGGGTTTCCACCGTCGCGCGGCGCACCTCACGCGTGACGATGCCCATCTCACCCACCGTGGTCACCGGAGACAGGGTTGCCACCAGAGTTCCATCTTCGGTGACCACCCCGAGGCTGCCCGACAACAGGATGTACATCTCGTCAGCGGGCGTACCCGTGGCACACAAGGTCTCGCCCCCGTCGAACCGGCGCGACTGACAGGCCCCCAGAATGTGTTGGATCTGTGTCGGCGACAGGCCCTTGAAGAGCGGGATCTTCTTCAGGGTCTGTACTAGAATCCTGACGCGGTCTTTGCCCATATCAGCCTTCCATGTCCATGGTACAATAACAACCCTGACCAGGCAGGGACAGCACGACTTGCCACACAGAGGCTGCGTTGACAGACACAGGGGGCCTTGTTAGCCTTTCGGGCCGATCCTGCCACCCAAGGAGAACCAGCCCGTATGTCGACCAACCCGGCCTATCCCGAATTCACCAGTGAAGGCAAATACAAGGTCATCGGCACCCGTCCGATCCGTCACGATGGCGAGGACAAGGTCACGGGCCGCGCCGTGTACGGCGCCGATGTACGACCTGCTGACGTGCTCTACGGCAAGCTGCTGCGCAGCCCCCATGCGCACGCCCGTATCAAGAATATCGATACGTCGAAGGCGATGCAGTTGGAGGGTGTGCGGGCCGTGGCCACGGCCGATGACCTGGTGGAGACCGTGGACCGCATGTCCGACATCGGCGAGTCGCGTGTGAATATCCGCGACATCGCCTCCAACTCCCTGGCCTCGGGCAAGGTCCTTTACAAGGGACATGCCGTGGCCGCCGTGGCCGCCATCAGTCCGCATATCGCCGAGGAGGCCCTCGAGCTGATCGAGGTCGACTACGAGCCACTGACGCCGGTGGTCGACATTCTGCAGGCCATGGAAGAGGGTGCCCCGCTCCTGGACGAGGAGCGCACAACCCGCGAACTGGGCGAACAGACCGACCGCAAGAGCAATATCGCCAGCCACAACCGCCAGGAGATGGGCGACATCGAGGCCGGCTTTGCCGAAGCTGACGAGATCGTCGAGCGCGAATTCCGCACGGCCACCGTCCATCAGGGGTATATCGAGCCGCAGAATACAACGGTCCTGTGGAAGCGCGATGGTTCCATCACCGTATGGGTCAGCACCCAGGGCGCCTTTCAGATCCGTGAACAGGTAGCCCAGGTGCTGCAGCAGCCCATCGGCAAGGTGAAGGTCTATCCCTGCGAAATCGGCGGCGGCTTTGGTGGCAAGTTCCCCATCTACATGGAGCCGGCGGCGGCCGTGATGTCGCACAAGACCGGTCGTGCGGTCAAGATGGTCATGAGCCGCGCCGAGGTCTTCGAAGCCACTGGCCCCGGGCCCGGCGGTTATATCAAGTGCAAGATGGGGGTCAAACGCGACGGCACCGTCACGGCCGCCCAGGCCTATATGGCCTACGAGGCGGGTGCCTTCCCCGGATCTGCCGTCGGCGCGGGAGCGGCGTGTATGCTGGGTCCGTACAACATTGCCAACGTGCAGATCGACGCGTACGACGTGGTCCTCAATAAGCCCAGGTCCACCGCCTACCGCGCCCCTGGGGCGCCCAATGCCGCCCACGCCTCCGAGTGTGTCCTCGATGAACTGGCGTGCCGCATCGGCATGGATCCACTGGAGTTGCGCCGCAAGAACGCCTCCCGGGAGGGTACGCGCCGAGCCGACGGAACCCTCTACAAGCGGATCGGCTGTGAGGAGACGGTCGACGCAGCCCGCAATTCAGAGCACTACCGCAGCCCCAAGCCGGAGGGTGGACTCGTCGGCCGCGGTGTGGCCAGCGGCTTCTGGTTCAACGGTGGCGGCCAGTCGGCTGCCAGCATCCACGTCCAGGCGGACGGCACGGTGAGCCTCGTGGAGGGATCGACCGATATCGGTGGCTCCCGGGCGGCCATGGCCATGATCGTCGCCGAGACTCTGGAGCTGGCCGTCGACCAGGTGAAGCCCTCCGTGGGAGACACGGACTCCATCGGCTTCCACGATGGCACCGGGGGCAGTCGCGTTACCTATGCCACCGGGCATGCCTGCTACCTGGCCGCACAGGACACCAAGGCGAAGATGGTCGCCCGAGCGGCCCAGCAGCTCGAGGTGGACGAGGACGATGTCGAATGGCAGAACGGCGGCTTCGTCTGCACCTCCGATGCCAGCAAGAAGTTGACCTTCGCCGAGGTCGCCGCGCAGCAGGGCTCAACAGGGGGCCCTATCGAAGGCAACTCCTCGGTGAATGCCTCCGGCGCCGGCAACGCTTTCGGCACACATATCGTCGACGTCGACGTCGATGCTGAAACCGGCAAGGTGCAGATCCTGCGCTATACCGCGGCGCAGGATGTGGGCAAGGCGATCCACCCCAGCTATGTGGAGGGACAGATTCAGGGAGGTGTTGCGCAGGGCATCGGCTGGGCCTTGACGGAGGGCTATTTCTACAACGAAGACGGGTCGATGGCGAATCCCACGTTCCTCGACTACCGCATGCCGACCGCGCTGGACCTGCCCATGGTCGAAACGATCCTCGTCGAGGTGCCCAACCCGGCCAGCCCCCATGGCATCCGCGGCGTTGGCGAGGTCCCCCTCGTACCGCCTCTGGCCGCCGTTGCCAACGCCATCTGTGACGCCATCGGCGAACGCTTGTTCGACCTGCCCATGAGCCCCGACAGAGTCATGTCCGCACTGTTGCGCAAGAGCGCACACAGCAGCGAAGCTGCAGGCTGACAGAGGGTCGTCAGATTCCATGGCGAGCCACGGCAACGGGCCCCGGAGCGCAGTGCTTGCGTCCCGGGGCCCGTTGTCGTTTTGCCGCGTTGTTCAGGAACTGCTGGCGCCCACCAGGGCCGAGGCGACAACGCTCTTGAACTGGTCCATGTCCATGGGCTTGGCCACGAAACCATCGAAGTCATACTGCTGGATGTCCTCGTCCTTGGCGTACCCGGACAGAGCCAGAATCGGCAGGCCAGGGTGAAACTCCCGCAGCTTGTTCAGCAGAGTGTAGCCGTCCATGTCAGGCATCTTGATATCCGTGATGACGAGGTCCGGCCTTGATTCCATCGCCGTCTCGATGGCCTCGGCGCCCGAGCCCACGGCAACGACGTCGTAGTTGGCCAGAACCTTCATCAGGAGTTTGCGGACATGGTCCTCGTCATCGACGATGAGAACCTTCCGTTCGGTGTCACTGGCCCCGAGCTCGGTTTCGAGCAGGGCCTGGGCCTCGCTCAGCGCCATGCCACTCTTGCGCGCCAGGATGCCCATCGCCAGGTCGACCCGGTGTTGCAGTTGCTCCACGTTCTGCTGCAGCTGCAGCTTCTCGACACTCTCCTCCGTGCGACGGAGGGTGTCGCGCTCCATACGTTGTGCCAGGATCTCCACGACGTTGCGCAGGATCTTGGCCTGTGCTTCGATATCGGCTTTCAAGGCCACGTCGAGGCCGATGCGCTTGATCAACAGAGCATTGCAGACCTCCTTGGCCTTCACCGTGGAAGTGCGCACCTGCCTGGTGGCAATGCTCATCTCGCCGATGGTGGCGATGGGGCTGATGTCCGCCAACTCCGTGCCGTCCGCGGCGTAGACACCGGCAGCACCGGTGAGCAGGATGAACAACTCCTCACCGGGAGTGCCGGCGGCGCACATGACCTCGCCCGCCTCGAAGCGCTTCGGCGTGCAGGCACCGAGGACCGCCTGGACCTGGGTGGGTCCAAGGCCCCCGAAGAGAGGGATCTTGTTGATGATCTGGATGAGACGTTGAATACGATCTTTACCCACTGTCGTCCTGCCGGCATCGGTCTGCGGGAGCGGCCACTTCCAGCCATGGTAACAGCAGCTAACCGAGACCGTCAACCGAAAAGATGACTGCCCGCATCGATCCCCAGTGCTTTCTCGACACCGTCGTCCCGGTGGTCCGTCAGTGCGCCACTGCCTCCCTCGTGTTCTACGGTGATGTCGCCGACGTTGGCAAGAAGGCCGACAACAGCCTCACCGGCAGCCATGCCCAACAGGCCTCCAGTGTGCTCACCGTGCTCGACGCCGCCTTTCAGGAGCTCCTTCTCGGTGCCGTCCACGCCCGCTTCCCGGACATCCGCTGCATCGCCGAGGAACGAACCCCCATGCGCCGGGCGTTTGCCGGCAATGACTCAGACTACGTCGTCATCCTCGATCCGATCGACGGCACCCTGCACTTCCAGCGCGGCGACGCCCCCTACCACGTCTGTGTCGGTCTGGCTCACCGCGGCCGCATGATCGCCGCCGCCGTCGCCCGACCGACAGAGGACAAGCTGTTCACCGCCATTGCCGGCCGGGGTGCCTGGCGGCAACGCGGCCAGCGCCCCGCCCGGCAGCTGCGCCTGCCCCGATCACCCCGCACGAAGCGGGCCTTCATCTCGACGAAGGCGCGCCCCTTCCAGGAACCGGTGCGCCGCCGGCTTGACCCGCAGGAGTCGCCCATCGGTGCCGCCCTGGTGCTGACCCAGCTTGCGGAGGGCACGCTGGCCGCCTACCTGACCCGGCAGGTCGAGATCTACGACGTGGGTCCGCCGTCGCTGATCGCCACCGAAGCCGGGGTCTGTTGTTTCCTGGCCAACGGACGTGAACCGAACTACGATCGCCGCCGCAAATTCCCCTACTACATGGCCGCCGCTTCCGACGACCTGAAGGACTTCCTGCTTCAGGTGCAGCACGAGGGTGCGCGGTCCACCACGAAGAAGCCCTGACCGATGAGTGAGAACGCTGACTCCATCCGTGGCATCCTGCCCGTGGTCCACATGCCCTATAGCGAAGATCTGTGCATCGACTTCGACACCCTCAGACGGGAGGTCGATTACGTCTTCGATACCGGCGCCAACGGTCTGTGCCTGGCCCTCGTATCGGACACGCTGCGACTGACGGCACAGGAACGCCTGGAGATGCCGGCCCGCCTGGTGGAATTCACCCAGGGCCGGGGTCCGGTCATCATCAGCGTCGGTGCCGAAAGCACTGTGCAGGCCTGTGCCTTTGCCCGTGCCGCCGAGGACGGCGGCGCCGGCGCCATCATGGCGATCCCCCCACTGTCACAAGGGTTGGAGGAACCGCAGCTGGCGGGATACTTCGAAGAACTGCTGGAGGAGGTGTCTCTCCCCGTCATCATCCAGGACGCCAGCTCCTACGTCGGCAAGGCCATGAGCCTGTCCTTCCAGGCCGAGTTGTTCCGCAAGCAGGGCGACCGGATCCTGTTCAAGCCGGAGGCGATGCCACTGGGGCCCTGCATCTCGGCCCTGCGCGACCTCACAGGCGGCAAGGCCCGAATCTTTGAAGGCTCAGGGGGTGTGCTGCTTATCGATTCCTACCGCCGCGGCGTGTCGGGCACGATTCCGGGTGTCGAGATCCTCGACGCCCTGGTGGCGTTGTGGAATGCCTGCGTTGCCGGTCAGTGGGACCGGGCTTACGAGATATATCTGCCTATCTGCGCCCTCGCCACGCTGCAGATGCAGGGCGGTCTCGACGGTTATATCGTCACCGAGCGCTACCTGCTGCACAGACAGGGCCTGTTTCCCAACCAGGTACACCGCGGTCCGCTGGCCTATGAGCTCGACGATGAGACACGCCGCGAAATCGACCGCCTGTACGATCTGCTGCAGAGCGTCCTGCGCCGATGAGGAGGGCCACACCGGCGCTGTCACAGCGCATGGACGCCGTGCAGACCCCTGTCATCCCGGATGTGGCGGCCCTGATCGCCGCCAGTCCCGGTACGATTTCTCTGGGTCAGGGCGTCGTCCACTACGGACCGCCGCCGGAGGCCTTCAACGCCATCGCCGGTTTCGGCGGCACTGCCTCTGAGCACCACTACCGCAGCGCCGACGGCATTCCGGAGCTGCACGAGGCTCTTCGGGTCAAGCTGTGCGCTGAGAACTCGGTGGCCATCGACGACGACAGCCAGGTGCTGTTCGTCACCGCCGGCAGCAACATGGCGTTCTACCACATCGTCATGTCCACCTGCGATCCGGGGGACGAGGTCATCGTCATGTCCCCGTTCTACTTCAATCATGAGATGGCCATCGCCATGGCCAATGCCCGCGCCGTGGTCGTGCCCACCGACGACCGCTACGGCCTGCAACTGGACGAGATCGAGGCCGCGGTCTCGCCTCGTACGCGCCTGATCGTGACGATCTCACCGAACAATCCCGCCGGTGTCGTCTACGAGCCCGAGGCGCTGCGACAGGTCAACACCCTGTGTCGTGAACGTGGCATCTACCATGTCAGCGATGAGGCCTATGAATACTTCACTTTTGCCGGCACCGGGCATCTGTCACCAGCGTCGCTGCCGGACAGTGCCGGACACACCATCTCGCTGTTCTCCTTTTCCAAGTCCTACGGTCTGGCGAACTGGCGCGTGGGCTACATGGTCGCCCCACGGCCCCTGATGCGAGCTTTGCAGAAGAGCCAGGACACCGTCCTGATCTGCCCGCCGGTGATCTCCCAACTGGCCGCTACGGGGGCCCTCGACGCCGGCCCCGCCTACTGTCGACCGTTCATCGAAGGCATCGACGCCGTCCGGGGCATGTGCCTGCAGCGCCTGCAGGAGCTGGCGCCACGCTGTGTCGTGCCCGAAGCAAATGGCGCCTTCTACCTGCTCGCCCGACTCGACACGACGCTGTCGTCGATGGCAGTCGTCGAGCATCTGGTCCGCGAGCACAAGGTCGCCGTCATTCCCGGTTCCGGCTTCGGGCTTACCGATATCTGCCACCTGCGCATCGCCTATGGCGCCCTGGAAGCAGACACTGTGGAGGCCGGTATGGACCGCCTGGTGGACGGTCTGCACGCGCTGTTGAATCGAGTCTGACGGGAACCCCGAGGGCATGGCAGAGTCTGGTTGACACTCACCCTTGTCGCGGCTATCTTGCAAGGCATAAAGAGTGACCTGAACTCACACACACAGTCTGCCCTGCTGGAAGTTTTCCACTCTTCCTTTGCGAATGTGGAACTTCGACAATGTTTCTTCGGCATTCTGGTGAGTTGGTCGCTCTTTCTTTTTATGCGCTACAACGTCGGTCACAACCCCTGCAACATCCGTATGCCATCCAGCCTCAGTGATCTGCGCCGAGCCTTCGGCAGCGTCACCCTCTTCGCCGTACTTGTCACCTCTGCGCTGATACCACGCCACGCTTCGGCCCAACCACTCCAGTTCGTCCCTGACGTCGTCGACTTCGGTGTCCTCAAGCCGGGCATGACCGTGAGCCGCGATCTCGTCGTGCGCAATCCGGGAACCGACGGCCTCGAAGTGCGGTTGCACCTCGAGGCCGGCCCCTTCACCGTTGACGCCGATACCGTTCGCCTGGCCGCTGGCGGCGACCGACGCGTCCAGGTCCGGTTCAGCGCTGCCGACAGCGGCGCCTACGAAGGGGAGTTGTCCCTGCAGATCAAGGAGCTCTTCGGCTCCGAGAAACTCACCGTCGCCCTGCGCGCCGCCGTGGCCGTGCCTGTCATTACGGTCAGACCAATGGGTGGACTCGATGCCGGTCTCACTCCCCTCGGCACAACGGTGGGGCGCTCGGTGCAGCTGACCAATTCGAGCCCGGTTGAATTCGCCATCGACAGCGTCCTGGTCGCTCCCGCCTCCGTCGGTCTGTCGCTGTCCGGAACGCCGGCCAGGCGGTTGCCAGGCAATGGCACCATGGACCTCACCGTCGATTTCTCACCCGTCGCTGATGGCGCCGTCAACGGCCGTCTCGTCGTCTATTCCAGCGATCTGCCGACGGGTGCCCTGCACATCCCCGTCACCGGTGAGGGTCTGGCCCCCAGGCTGGCCGTGTCACCCCTGCCGCTGGTGGGTATCGACTTCCAGACGATCGAAGTCGGCGCCGGCCAGCGACGTTCCCTGTCATTGCTGAATCAGGGTCGCGCCACTCTCGAGGTCGACCTGCGGCTGGAGGGGGAAACCTTCACGACAGAGGTGGATTCCGTCCTCGTCATCGAGCCAGGCCTCCGACAGGATGTGGTGATCCTGTTTGCGCCCCGCTACGAGGGTCCCGCCGCCGCCACGATCCTGCTGCGCACCAACGATCCCGTCCAGACACGCCTTGAACTGCCTCTCACAGGCCGTGCCCGGGTCACCCCACCCAGGGTGGAGGTCCTCAATCGCACGCCCGTACAGTTCGGTAGCGTGCCCATCGGCAAGCCGGCCCGCGAGCAGCTGTTGCTGTGGAACCGAGGTGGCAGTCCGTACACGGCTCGGTTTGAACTGGAGGAAGGAGCGGATGCCGAGTTCAGCCTGGAGACAGGCGCCCTCCTGCTGCAACCCGGCGAGAGCGGCAAGGTGGATCTCACCTTCCAACCGAAAGTGATCGGCGAACGCGAAGCCGTGCTCTGGCTGGAAACCGAGTCCGGACGCAGCCGCTTTCTGCTTCGCGGTACCGGGAAGTATCTCAAGCTGACGCCCTCCACCTACGATTTCGGCCGCGTGCCCGTGGGTGAGGCCGGCAGCGGACTGATCGATCTGGTCAACATCGGCAACGCCGATTTCACCATCAGCCGCATCCACTCCACGAACGATGCTTTCACCCTCTATAAGCAGGTCTCGCCGGACAGCAAGTTCCTGTTGCCCGCCAACAGCCTGCGATCCCTGCCCATCAACGTCACCTATGAGCCCGCCGCACGCGGCCTGAGCACGGGCACACTGAGGCTGGAGGGATTCTGGGAGGAGGGCACCGAGACCCTTGAGATTCTCCTTAACGGTACCGGCGTGGCCGCCGAGATCGAGCTGCATCCCACAGGGGTCGTCGATTTCGGCTTCGTCGTACTCGGAGACAGCTCCATGCACACCCTGGTGGCGACCAACTCGGGGGACACAGCCCTCCAGGTCAAGGCCAACGCCCTGACGCATGAAGCTCGCGTCGTGCCCGACGCCTTCGCACTCGAGCCAGGGCAGTCAACGACGCTGAAGGTGTACTTCTCGCCCCAGGCACTGGGCGAGCGCTTCGGACAGATCCTGCTGGTCAGCAACGACGTGCGGGACAAAGCGCAGCCGATCAAGATCAAGGGTCAGGGGGCGCTGGAAAACATCGATCTGGCGCGGATCACCTCGGTCATCATCTCACGCAAGGACACGCCGCAGCCCCTGGCGACCCCGTGGAATAACACGCCGCTGGTAGTGCGGGAAGGCAGCAAGATCGACCTCCGCTTCCAGGTTCCCGACTCCCTGCGTCAGGCTCTTGTGGGCCGCAGGATCGACATCGAATGGACCGAACTCGACGAGAACTATGACCCGAAGGGCGGCGGCAAGCAGACGACGGTGCAGATCTACGAGGACTCGGAGGGTGACGTGCTGGCGGAGGGCTTCAACCTCCGTCTGAAGGAGGAGGGGATCAAGCGGGTTCGTCTGAAACTGACGACGCACAGCTACCCCGGAGCCCCACCGCAGTCGATCAGCCAGTTGCTGGAGGCCGGAGGCTGGCGCTGGGACTTCGAGGCCAAACCGCTGGTGTCGTTCCTGACAATCCGTCCCGGGCGGGACTGGACCGATAGCGAAGGCAAGCGCGTGAAGGGCAAGACCGAACGTCTCATCGGCCTGCCAGGTCTGGCTTTCGTCAGCTGGCACAATGCCGAACACCCTGCTGTTTCAGGTGTACACCTCACCGCCACCGGAAATGTTCTGGAGGCCCTCTCCACGGGCAACTCGATCGCCGTGTCGATGGGAATCGCCGTGTCGATGTACAAGGACCGGTTTCTTTTCGGCTTCGGCTGGGACATCTACGATTCCCGTCCGCGGGCCAAACGGAAGGGCAGCCAGGACTATATCATGACCTTCAAGTACTCGGGTCTGTTCTAGCGCCGTAGTCAAAATCGCTTGACGAGGGATCATTTGAGCAGTATCTATTTGAATAGATAGCTGCTTTTTTGTTCACCCTTCGAACAGGATCCTCGCCATGCAGACACCATTGGATCTCTCCGATATCCTTGCCCGTGGCCTCACACTGATCGCCTCGGTGTATCTGGTGATTCGGGTCGGCATGGGTCTGCTGACGGCGTAGTCCCTCCGCGCCCATCTGACCATCCCGGCCAGCTCTGGCGCCCTTTAATATTGACTTTCGGCGGCGCCCACCGCCATCTTAGTACCCCCAAATCACGTACGACTCGCTTCCTGCCCCATCCCCTGCCTTTCCGGATTCCGCCTATTCGTGCAGGAAAAAGCCCTCTGGCTGCTGGCCAGCGTCGCTGGCATCGTCCTTCTGGGTGTGGCGTTGCGACCGCAGTGGGGATCCTCGGCCCAGACGCCGGCATCGACACCTGTGCCGGCCCTGCGGGGTTCCTTCCGTGTCGCCGTGCTCAACGGTTGCGGTGATCCCCACGTTGCGGCTCGTATGACGCGCAGAGCACGGTCTCTGGGCATCGACGTCATCCACGAAGGCAATGCCTCCAGCTTCGACTTCGTCGAGTCCCTCGTGATCGATCGCACCGGTGACCTCGAGCGTGCCCGGGGTGTGGCCAGTACGCTGGGCATCCCGCACACCATTCAGCAGATCAGCGATGACGATTACCGCCTGGAAGAGGTAACTGTCATCATCGGACGTGACTACAAGCGACTCCGCTTACTCGAACCGTAGGAGCCAGAAATCAACACCGAACTCACCTCCCCTCCCGTCGACACGGCCCCCCGCCTCCGTCTGATCGTCGACACGCTGCAGGACAGGAAAGCTCTTGACGTAGTTCTCATAGATCTGCGTGGTGTCAGCGATGCGGCTGATTTCTTCGTCATCTGCACCGGAACGTCAGAGCCCCACGTACGGGCTCTGGCCAACGATGTAGCCCATACCTTGCGGGAGGCCGGGCACAGGCCCTGGCACATTGAGGGTACCGAATCCCTGCGCTGGGTCCTGCTGGATCTGGTGGACATCGTCGTTCACGTCTTCCGCGACGAAGCGCGTGACTTCTATGCGCTCGAGAAGCTGTGGGGTGATGCTGATGTTTCCCGTTTCGGCGATGCCTGGACGGAGGAGACAGACGCCGACACTCTGGATTTTGCCCCGGTGACCGGGAACCCGGATGATGACCGCTGACCCTCTCGCCACGCTGAGCTGGCGCCAGGCCGGCGAGGCGCCGCCGGCACTGGTTCTGCTCGACCAGACCCGGCTGCCCACACATGAGGTGCTGCTCGATTGTGAGGACGTGGAGACCGTCGCTGAGGCCATCGAGTCCCTTCGTGTCCGAGGCGCCCCTGCCATCGGCGTCGCCGCCGCCTATGGTACTGCCCTCGGCGCCTGGCACGGTCGTGGATCCGGTCACATGGCCCGGGTGGTGACGGCCGCCATCGAACGACTCGCCAGGACCCGGCCGACGGCGGTCAACCTGTTCTGGGCCCTCGACCACATGTGCCGTGCCCTCGATGCCGGCGTCGGACAGGCCGATGGCGATCTCTATGCACACCTCGTGGCGGCGGCTCGACAGGTTCACGAAGACGATATCGAGCTATGCCGGCGCATGGGGGAACACGGTGCGGCATTGCTTCCCGATGATGCCACGGTCCTGACGCACTGTAATGCCGGAGCTCTCGCGACCACCGGCTGGGGGACGGCTCTCGGCGTCATCTATGCCGCCGTAGAGCAGGGCAAGAAGATCCGCGTGTACGCCGACGAGACCCGCCCCCTTCTGCAGGGGGCCCGCCTGACCAGTTGGGAATTGCAGCGTCGCGGCGTCGATGTCACCGTCATCTGCGACGTCGCCGCCGCCACCGTTCTACGCGACCGGCGTGTCGACTGTGTCATCACCGGCGCCGATCGTATTGCCGCCAACGGGGACGTGGCCAACAAGATCGGCACCTATGGAGTCGCCCTGCTCGCCCGGGCGCATGAAGTCCCCTTCTACGTGGCCGCCCCCACGTCCACCGTCGATCTCGAACTGGATGCCGGCGACCGGATTCCCATCGAGGAGCGTGCCGAGAGCGAAGTCACCGAGGGTTTCGGCGCCCGCACCGTGCCGGAGGGTGTCGGGGTGTTCAACCCGGCCTTCGATGTCACACCACACGACCTGGTGGCGGCCATCATCACCGAACATGGTGTGGCTCGGGCCCCCTTTGCCGACACGCTGCAGTCCTGGGGCACGGCGATTCCCGCCGCCCTCGACTCCGGTCAGGTATGATGCCCTCCCTCTCCCCTCCACGGGTCGTGGCAGCTTGCGTCAGCATCGCCGCCCTGTCGGCGTCCGGCTGCGCCAGCCACGCACAGACGCCTCCCGTCGTCCAGCGCCAGGCCGCCGCCACGGGCACCACCGAGGTGGCGGTACGGGAGAGCTTCGACCCCGCCCGCTTCCGCCAGGACCTGCTGCTGATCGATCCGGTGTTCACCGCCCCGGCCGTCCCCTCCGAGCCGGCCGATGTCGCGCCCAGGCTCGAGATCGACGAACCCGCTGACAGCGTCACCGTGGCGGTCCATCGCGTCCAGGTCATCGCCTTGAGACGTCAGGAGGGTGCTCAGGCCATCGCCGACGAACTGGGACGCCGTTTCGGAGTGCCGGCCGAGGTCGTCTCCCAGGGACGCCTCTTCGCCGTGCGCGTCGGCCGTCACATCGACGCCGCCCACGCCGAGGGGCTGCGTTCACAGATCATCGCTCTCAGCCTCGGGTACGAGGGTGCCTTCCTCGTCAGCGATACGCTGCAGTCGGCAACGGCAGCAGGACCGATGGTGTGGGAGAACGAAGGCGCCGATGACCGTCCGGAGGCGGAGGTATACACCGATGCGTTTTCCGACAGCTCCCTTGCCGACAGTGCACCAGTCGATTGGCCGGACGATGATCTGCCGGTTCCCGAGGTCGATCCTCCGGAGGCCGAACTCGTCCGCGTCCAGGGGTACCGCGTGTTGATCGACCAGTTCAGGGATTCGCGGAAGGCCCAGGAGCTTCGCGGGGGAGTCATGAGACGGCTCAAACGGGAGGATGTGATCGTCAAGTTCGAGGCGCCGTATCACAAGGTGCTCGCCGGTGGGTTCCGCACCGAATCGCAGACGCAGCGGTTCGTCGAGCGCTGTCGATTGCTGGGGTACCGGAAAGCGGCGCAGTTTCCGGATGAGGTCTACCTGCCACGAGAGGAGCAAGACAACCGGTGAACATCGGACTGTGTGTCAGGATCGCGGTCGGCCTGCTGGGCGCCCTGCAATGGGTCGCCTGTGCGCCGTTCTGGGCCGGCCATGCCCAGGCGCCGTTGTCGGTAGCCGACGTCGTCGATTCACTGGCGGTGGATCCGGTCCTGGAGCAGGAGTTTGACGGCGCCCTGAAGACGGCCCGCTGGCGCTGGCTTCGCGCCCTCGACGAGAGTGCCGCCGGTCGCTACGATGGCGCCCGCGAGGAACTCGATCAGGCCTACTACACGCTCGCCGCTGTCGACGACAGCCCGCACCTGGAGGGGGCTCTCGGACAGCGAGACCCACAGGCGGAAGTCGATGCCGTGGTCGAGGTCGTCGAACGCGCCTATCTGGGTGTCCTGCCGCACGTGGAGAACCTGTCTCCCGACAGTCCACTCTCCCTGCTGTTGATGGAGTTGGGAGACGAGATCCTCGAGGAATTCCCCGCCGACGCTGTGCCGCTGATTCGCATCCACCAGCTGGCGCCGCACTGCGATCTGCCTGTTGACGCCAACGCCCAGGTCGCCTCCAGCATTCACTTCTTCCAGACGCGCGGTCGGCAGACCTGGGAAGCGTGGCATCGACGCTCCGGTCGCTATCGTGACGTCATCGTTCCCATCCTGCGTCAGGCGGGAATGCCGGAGGACCTGTTCTACCTGTCGATGATCGAGAGCGGCTTCAACCCACGAGCCTACTCGCGGGCCCACGCCGCCGGGCTGTGGCAGTTCGTCCGTTCCACCGGCCGTCTCGAGGGACTGCGCATCGACAACTGGGTCGACGAACGCCGTGACCCGGTGAAGTCGACACAGGCCGCTGTCCGTCACCTGAGAAGCCTGTACAAGGAATTCGGTGACTGGCGTCTCGCCGCGGCGGCTTACAACTCAGGACGGGGACGTGTGCGGCGGGCCATCGAGAAGGCCGGCACCGACGACTTCTGGCGCCTCGAACTGCCGCGGGAGACACGTAACTACTTGCCCCTGCTGATGGCGGCAGCTGTCATCGCCAAAGACCCGGCCCGCTTTGGTTTCGAGGCGCCTGCAGTTGACGCGGCGATCACCTGGGACCAGGTCAAGCTGACCGAATTGATCGACCTGAAGACGGCGGCACGCCTTCTCGGCTTCAGCGACACCGGCCCCCTGCGTGTCCTCAACCCGGAGCTGCGCAATCTCTTCACGCCTCACCGACCGAAGAAGGGTTACCTGTTCAACGTGCCCCCAGGCCAGGGCGCCGGTTTCCTTGCCGCCTTCAACCGCATGCCGAAGTCGGAGCGCAGTGGCATCTACGAGTACAAGGTGTCACGGGGCGACAACCTGTGGAACATCGCCCGGGCCTTCGGCGTGTCTACTGGCGACCTTGCCGGCGCCAACGGTCTGGCCAACGCTTCCCTCATCCGTCCCGGGCAGGTCGTCGTGATTCCGATCGCCGGAGGCAAGGTCGCTCCCGCGGGTTCAGGCACCCACACTGTACGGCGCGGAGAATCCCTGTCGACCATCGCTTCGAGGTACCGTATCTCGTTGCGGGATCTGCGCAGCTGGAACGGCATCACCGGTGACATCATTCGCCCCGGGGACAAGCTCAAGGTGGGCACACAGGTGCTGACAGCTCGTCAACGCGCACCGGTGGTGACCACGGACAGCGGCCGCGCCGTGCACACCGTCCGGGGCGGAGAAAGCCTGTGGGCCATCGCCCGTACTCACCAGGTGGCCGTCTCCGATCTGAAGCGGTGGAACGGCCTGATCGAGGATGTCATCCGGCCCGGACAGTCTCTGTACGTAGCCGCCGTTCAGACCGGCGCCGAGGACTCTTACACCGTCGTGCGCGGAGACACCCTCTACAGCATCGCCCGTCGCTTCGGCGTCGAGGCAGCCCAGATCGCCCGCCGCAACCAGATGAGCCTCTCTTCGACGCTGCTTACAGGCATGGAACTGCGGATCCCGAGCCGGCAGCAGCTCGACTAGCGCCCGTATGCTCTCGGTCCTGCGGCACATTCTTTACCTGGCACTGGTCTTCATCCTGCAGACGACGTGGGTGCGCCATCTGCAGATCGGTGGTCTGCAGCCTGATCTCATCCTGCTCGTCATCGTTTTCATCGCTCTGCTGGCAGGCCAGATCGAGGCGGCGCTGCTCGGCTTCGCCATCGGTCTCTGTCAGGACACCTACTCGCCGCAGGATCTGGGGCTGAACGCGCTGGCCAAGTCTCTCGTCGGCTTCGCCGTCGGCGTCGGTCGCGGTGGCATCCTGGCCGACTCGGTGCAGGTCCAGGTCGCCGTCCTCATCGCTGCCGTCCTGCTGCACGATTCGATCTTCTACATCGGCTCTAGTGCCACCTCCATATCCGAAGTCCCCTATCTGATGGTGCGGTTCGGCATCGGTCGCGCCATCTACACTGGAATCCTGGGATTCTTCATCGCCTGGCTGCTGCGCATCCGGCGCGAGTTGATCCCCGCCTGAGGCCCTTTTCGCCTTGGACCCCGAAATCCTCGAAGACTGGGCCCGCAAGATGCGGGCGTTGATGATCCTGGCAGGACTGCTGTTCGCCATCCTCTTCCTGCGGCTGTTTCATCTGCAGATTACGACAGCCGACGACTACGCCAAGGAGTCGGAGGACAACCGCATCGCCCAACGACGGCTGAAGGCGCCCCGCGGCCTCGTCGTCGATCGCGACGGCGAGGTGCTGGCACGCAACCGTGCCGCCTACAGCATCCAGCTGATCCGTGGCTCCAGCGAGAGTGACGCGGAGGCCATCGCTGTGTTCGAGGAGGCCACGGGACAGTTGGTACAGCTCGGAAAACGGGGCCGGGAGCGCACGATCCGCCTGAAGCGAGATGTCGATTTTCCCACCGTGGCTATCGTCGAGGAGCGCCTGCGGGACGAATGGCCTCTTGACGTCGCCATCGAACCACAGCGTCTCTACCCGCACGGGGCGCTGGCGGCACACATCATCGGCTACATGGGTGAACAGCAGGATGATCTGGCCAGTTCCAGGGGCCGACCGTACGTCGCCGGGGACTACGTCGGCCAGACCGGACTCGAGCGGGTCTATCAGGACAGTCTCCGGGGATGGGACGGGGTCAACTATGTGGAAGTCGACGTGCGCGAACGAGTCATCAATGATCATCCCTTCCCGGATCGCGAGAGGGCGCCTCGTCCTGGCCGGGATCTTCGTCTCACCGTCGACATGGACATCCAGCGTGCCGCCGCCGGCGCTCTGCCCGAGTCACTGGCCGGCAGCGTCGTGGCTCTCGACGCCCGCACCGGCGCTGTGCTGGCCCTGGTGAGTCACCCGTCCTACGACCCCAACGTGTTCGTCTCGTACGGCTCGCAGACCGAACGCCAGCGGCTGATTCAGGACCCCGCCAAGCCGATGTTGAACCGCGCCATCCAGGGCGGCTACCCGCCGGGTTCGACGCTGAAGATGATCGGCGCCGTGGCGGCGCTCGAGAACGGCATCACCGATACGCTGTCCACCTTCGCCGCGTGCGCCGGTTCCCTGCAGGTGGGTGATGTCGTGTTCCGCTGCAACAACCGCGAGGGTCACGGCGAGTTGAACCTGCTCGAGGCCATGGAGACCTCGTGCAACATCTACTTCAACCACCTGGCGCAGATTCTCGGCATCGAGGCCTGGCACGAGTTCGGCGCCCGCTTCGGTTTCGGTATGCCGACCCACATCGACCTGGATCCGTCAGAGTTGTCCGGCATCCTGCCGGACCGTCAGTTTCACAAGGAACGCGAGGGTTGGGTTACCGGCCACCTGATGAACCTCGTCATCGGCCAGGGCTACATGCTCGTGACCCCCCTGCAGATGGCCCGTTATGTCGCCGCTCTGGGCAACGGTGGGTACCTGGTCACCCCACACCTGTCCGGGGAGGCTCCGGATCCGGTTCGCCTCGAAGGGATCTCCGATGCCACCCTCGACATCGTACGTCGGGCCATGTACCGCGTCGTCCACGGCGAGAACGGCACGGGCAAGCGCGCCCGGATCGCCGGCATCGAGTTGGCGGGAAAGTCGGGAACGGCGCAGGGCCCGAGAGCCGATGACGACGCCTGGTTCGTCGCCTTCGCCCCGTACGAAGATCCGGAGATTGCCGTCGCCGTCGTCGTCGAGGGTGGCGGCGGAGGCGGATCGAACGCCGGGCCCGTGGCTCGTGCCGTGATCGAGGCATACCTGGCAGACCAGGCAAAAGGCCGCGCCATGGCCGTCTCGGCGGACACCGACGGGATCGGGGGCAGCTGAGCGATCATGCGACGTGAGATCGATCTCAGCCTGCTCGTGGCCATGGTCATGATGATCGCTTTCGGCGTGACGATGGTCTTCAGCGCCGCCAGCGGATCGGGGGCGTGGCGCAGCCAGGCCCTGTTTGCCCTGTTTGCCGTGCTGGCAGCGGTGGCCGTGGTCTACGTTCCCGACAAGCTGTTCTACGAAATGGCCTATCCGCTCTACGGAATCGGGCTGCTGTCCCTCGTGGCCGTCCTGGTCTGGGGTACGGGCAACCCGGCACGCTGGCTGTCCGTCGGCACCCTCCGGCTGCAGCCGTCGGAATTCGCCAAGATCGCCACCATCATGGCCATCGCCCGATTTCTCGGCGACCAGTCCTCCGAACGCGTCTCCGGCCCACGCGCTGTCGGCCTCGCCGTGTTCCTGGCGGCGCTGCCGATGAGTCTGGTCGCCAGGCAGCCGGATCTCGGCACGGCCGTGTCCTTCGGTGCCGCCCTGATTCCGATGCTCTATTGGGCTGGGATGCGGCCGCTGCACGTGTTCTTCCTCACCGCCCCGTTGTTGAGTGTCGTCTTCAGCTTCGAGCCTCTCTGGCAGGATCAGTCTGCCGTCGTCTTCGCCCTGTTCATCATCGCCAGCTCGGTCGTCATCCAGCTGCTGCTGGCCCGGTTGTGGGTAACCTTGACGCTGCTCGGGGTGAACCTCTCGGCCGGACTGGTGACCACCTATCTATGGGCGAACTTCCTGCGCGGGTACCAGAAGGCCCGCATCATGACTTTCCTCGACCCGGAGAGCGACGCTCTCGGTTCAGGCTGGAATATCATCCAGTCGAAGATCGCCATCGGCTCCGGGGGCCCCACAGGCAAAGGCTTTCTGCAGGGGACACAGACCAAGTACGAGTTTCTGCCGGCGGCCCACACGGACTTTATCTTTTCCGTCATCGGCGAGGAACTCGGCTTTGTCGGCGCCGTCTTTGTACTGTCGTTGTTCCTCTTCATGATCTGGCGCAGTCTCTACATCGGCACCATCGCCAACAACCGTTTTGCCAGTCTGCTGGCGGTGGGGCTGGCCTCCATGCTTGCCTTCCACGTCTTCGTCAACGTCGGCATGACCATCGGTGTCATGCCCGTCACCGGCCTGCCCTTGCCCTTTCTCAGCTACGGGGGATCTTCGCTGTTGACCAATTGCCTCGCCGTCGGCCTGCTGCTGCACATCTACGCCCATCGACACGAGTACTGATGCGACCCAGGCTGGAACCAGGGGCCCTGCTTGACCGGCTGCGCTCTGGAGGCTGGATGCTGGCGGTTGCCGGGGTCTTCGTCGTACAGAATCACTGCGGTGTTCCCGGCGTGGCGCACGATCAGCTGGCAGCCCACTTTCTCGACCGGGGCCAGCACGAACGTGCCCTGCGCGAGGCGCGACGGGCCATCCGCGAAACGCCGGAAGCGGCAACGCCCCGGGTTATTGCCGCCCTGGCCCTGGCGGGTCTGGGGCAACCCGAGCCCGCCGCTGCTGCCGTCGAACAGGCCTTGCGTCTGGACCCCGACGACTCGCGACTCTACGGAACGCTGCGGTCGATCTGCATCGACGGCGAACGCGAGGATCTCGCTCTGATGGCCCTGCAGCGGCTCGTCATCGAACATCCCGAACACTGGCTGCTCAAACTGAATCTGGGATGGGCCCACCGTGCCGTCGGCGACGAGGAGCGCGCCCTCGCTCTGCTGGAGGCGGCCGTTGCCGCTCCGGATACGACGGCGCCAGACGAGGATCTCGTCCTGGCCCACTTCGAGTTGAGCCGGGTCTACGCCGAACAGGAGCGTCTGGAAGAGGCCAGCCGGGTGCTCGAGGATGCGCTGCTGCTGACACCAGATGACCCCCGTCTGCTGGTCACCGCAGGAGAGATGCAGTTGCGCCGCCAGCTTCTGCCGCAGGCGCAGGACTTCTTCGAACAGGCACTCGATGTCAGCACCGATGCGGGGTCCACTGCGGCGCGCATCGCCATGGCGTTCTATAACTCGGGAGACCGCCGCCGGGCCATCCTCTTCTACGAGCGCGCCATCGCTGAACGCCCCTCGCCGTTGACGCTCAACAACCTGGCCTGGACGTACGCCGAGGCCGATCTCGACCTCGATCGGGCGCAGGAACTCTCGCTGCGAGCGGTGAAGACCGATGCCGACAACGTCGTCTATCTCGACACCTACGCCGAGGTCCTGTTCCGGCAGGGGCGCACCCTCCAGGCGACGGCGCTGATCCGCCGCTGCCTCGAGCTGGAACCAGCCGATGGCGAGTACTACGAATACCTGTGCGAGCAACTGGATCGCTTCCGCGGGGCACCGCCCGACACAGCTCTGTAACCCGCCGAGACTACGCGGCCCGATCGCTCGTGCGGAAGCGGGAGACGTCGATGTCGAGACGGTCGAGCCTGGCGTAGAGATACTTGCGTGACATGCCGATGTCCTCGGCAACGCGAGTCAGGACACCGTTGTGCCGACGCAGTGCGCCGCACAGGAATCGCCGATCGAACCACTCGCGAGCTTCACGGTAACTGACCGCCCCAAGGTCACACAGCTCTTCCGGATCCCGTTCTTCCCGCCAGCGCACGATCTCCGGCGGCACGTCCCGGGCCGTCAGCAACGGCCCGCCAAGTACGGCCATACGCTCGAGAGTGTTCTCGAGTTCGCGGATGTTGCCGGGCCAGGGATAGGCTGCCAACAACGTCAGTGCCTCGTCGTCGATCCGGCACTCGCAGGTACCGGTTCGATACCGCAGGAAGTGTTGGGCGAGCAGAGGCACGTCTTCGCGACGGTCACGTAGCGGCGGCAGTTCGAAGGGCACCACGTGCAGTCTGTAGTAGAGATCCTCACGAAACCGTCCGTCCCGTACTGCCGCCGCCAGGTCGGCATTGGTTGCCGCCACGACCCGCACGTTGGCTGTGATCGTCCTGTCGCCGCCTACCCGTTCGAAGCGGCGTTCCTGCAGCACCCGCAGCAGGCGCGTCTGCACGCGCGTATCGGCTACGCCCACTTCATCGATGAACAGAGTTCCCCCCCGTGCCTGCTCCAGGCGCCCGATGCGCTGCCGCACGGCGCCGGTAAAAGCTCCCTTCTCGTGGCCGAACAGCTCCGACTCGAGGACACTTTCCGGCAAGGAGGCGCAATTGACGTCGACGAAAGGACCATCGGCACGCCCACTGTGTTCGTGAATGACCCTTGCCAGCACACCCTTGCCCGTGCCGCTCTCGCCGGTGAGCAGCACCGTCGCCTCTTCCTTGGCGACCCGCTGCACCTGCGCCACGAGATGCCTCATGTATTGACTCCGTGACGTCAGCAGGGCCGCTCCCGGTCGTTTGTGGCGAGGTGGCGAAGCGACAACAGTTACGTCGGTGGGATAACTCGGTCTGACCTGAAGCACGGGGTGCCTCCCTGTGGGTTGAGTTGAGTGTGGAGCAGAGGACGTGCACCGGAAGGGGACAGCGATCTCCGTACCTGGCGCCGCGCCATGTGGGCAGGCGACGCCGTTGCGTGTCGGCCGGTAGCGTTTCCCTCAGGGCCGGTACCGGTCGGCGTCACCACCAATGGCGAGGGTGCCGGCAAACTGCGCGATGTCGGAAGAGGTGGAGCTTGAGCGCCGGTACGGCCGGTGTCATATTGATCGGCATGAAGACCCGAACTGAAAGCGACCCGCCTGGTCCCGTCCTTGATCTGTTGCAGGCTCAGGATGGCCTGCGCGAAATCGTCACTGATGTGAAGCGGGTCCTCGGACTGCCGGTGGACGTGCTGATCCGCGGCGAGAGCGGCACCGGCAAGGAACTCATTGCCCGTCTGCTGCACGAGGCGGATCCCCTTCGGTGCCCCCACCGATTCGTCGCCGTCAACTGTGCCGCCCTGCCTGACAGCCTGCTCGAAGCCGATCTGTTCGGCTATCGACGGGGAGCCTTCACCGGCGCTACCGAAGACCGGGAAGGGTTGTTCCAGCAGGCCCACGGCGGCACGCTGTTCCTCGACGAGGTCGGTGAATTGCCGCCGCGGCTGCAGCCCAAGTTGCTGCGCGCCCTGCAGGAACGCGCCGTACGACCGGTGGGCGAGTGTGAGGAAGTCACCGTCGACGTGCGCGTCGTGTCGGCGACGAATCGTGACCTGAACGCCGCCATGGCACATGGTGGTTTCCGTCAGGATCTCTACTATCGTCTTGCGGATTTCGTCGTCGAACTCCCACCTCTACGCCAGCGACGATGCGATATCCCACACCTCGCCGATCACTTCCTGGGACTCTTCCGACGTCAGTTGCACCGACCCCACGTCCAATCCCTCGCCGACGGCGCTCGGGAGTGGCTGTGTCGCTGCGACTGGCGCGCCAACAACGTGCGTGAGCTGAGCGTCGTCATGAAACGTGCCGTGCTGATGTGCGACGGCCCGGTGCTCACATCGCAACACCTCTGGTCGGCCCTGGGGCACGGTGAATCAGGCAGCCGACTTCAGGCGCCCGACAGGGGGGACGAACGCACACAGCTCGAGGCTGCCCTGGAGCAGACGGGGGGCAACCTGTCGGCAGCGGCACGTCGTCTGGGCATGAAGCGCTCCACACTGCACGACCGACTCCGGCGCCACGGCATTCGTCGCACGGCCCAGTCGTGACGGATCTTCCGGCGGCCTGGCATGCCGCATTGCGGCAACGCCGTGAGCTGTTCGATCTGGCCGATCCGCACACCTGCCTGCGGTTGCTGCATGCAGAGGATGAGAGCATGCGCTGCGACCGCTTCGGACCCGTGTGCTGGTTCTATCGTTATGCTGCAGGGATGCCGACGCGGGATGAGTTGTCATGGTGCGAGTCGCTGACCTCGGCCGCCGGATCAAAGCACTGGCATGTTCACGGCATGCAGGATCGGGGCCGGGATCCAAACTCCCGTCGGCACGCCGCCTCCGCCGCCGCCCCTGCTGCCTGGCACGGCGACGAGAACGGGTTGCGTTTTGGACTTCGCGCCGGCAGTGGACAGTCTCCTGGCCTCTTCCTCGACCAGCGTGACAACCGCCTCTGGGTTCGACAGCACGCCGAAGGCGCCCGCATTCTCAATCTGTTCGCCTATACGGGAGGCTTTGGCATTGCGGCGCTGTCTGGGGGAGCCGAGCAGGTCTTCCAGGTGGACGTGAGTCGGTCCTATCTCGACTGGGCTCGTGACAACACCGCCGCCAATGACCTGGCTCACGAGGCCGATCGGGTGGAATACAGTGCCGTCGACGCCCGCCTCCTGGTGGCAGGATGTCGCAAGCGGGGACGGCGCTTCGATGGTATCGTCTGTGACCCGCCCTCCTTTGGCCGTGGGCGGGGCCGCCGTGACGTGTTCCGCATCGAGCGGGATCTGGCGGATCTGGTGCGCGCCTGTGTGGACCTCATCAACCCGGGGGGGTGGCTGCTGGTGTCGTCGAACTATGAGGGCTGGTCGCAGGCACGCTTCGAGGCCACCGTCGCCGACTCTCGAACCACGCTTGAACCGGCCCCCGGCGCCGGCGCCGACTTCCGGAGCGGTGGCTCCAAGCCGCTGCTGAAGAGTTGTATTCTGCGCCTTACGCGGTAACGACTGGCAGGTCGTCGGGCAGCTGCCAGATCGCCCGAGCGGTGTCCCCGAAGATGGCGGACCGATCCGTCTCGCTCAGGTCGGCGAAGTACTCCATCGGTACGCGCAGCGAGTTGTCGTAGCCTTCGCGTGAACTCACCGGCGGATAGTCGGACCCCCACATCAGGCGTTGGGGACCGAAGGCGTCCAGGGCCATACGCGCCAGAGGCGGGATCGGTTCAAAGGGCATCGGGACCCGGCAGAATTCGCCGAATCCGGGCAGCTTCATCGACACGTTGGGCCGACCTGACAGGCCCTCGAGGGCCGATCGAAACTCGTCGTAAGGAGGCGCGGCGTCGGCACCGATACCGCCGAGGTGCTCGATGACGATGGCCAGATCGGGGAAGGTGTCGACCACTTCGAAGAACTCGGACGACAGCAGCCACGCCGGTCGACAGGGGGCACTGACGACGAGCCCCGTCTCGGCCGCCGCGCGCCATTGGGCCAGCCCGTCGGTTGGTTTCGCTCTGGCCTTGAGAGCCAGCCGGATGCCCTGAATCCCCCGATCAGCCCATTGGCGGACGGCGGTGCCATCATCGTCCTCGGGCACAATCATCGCCGCCGCCAGCTTCCCGGGGAAGCGTGACAGACAGTCGACGAGGTACTCGTTGTCGGTGTTGCCGGCATACTGGATCAGCACAGCCTGCTCGACACCGGACACCTGCATGTGTCTCAACAGAGACTCCACGGGTTCGTACTTGAGCAACCCGGCGTGACAGTGGGTATCGACGATGGCCATGGTGACATCCTCCGGTAGAACGAAAAAACGCCACCGGTTGTTGGGTGGCGTCTGTCTTCTGTAACCACAATCTGCAGGGCCGCTCTTCGGGTCAGGCCAGCGCCGCCTCTTGCGAATGGCCGACCTCGCCGGCCAGGCGCCGATAGTTGTCGGCTCCCGTAGACCGTGGCTCATATAGAATCACCGGCTGCCCGAAACTGGGAGCTGCCGCCAGGCTGACGTTCCGCTTGATCGCCGTTTCGTAGACCTTGTCGTGGAAGTACGACTTGACCTCCGCGGCGACGCGCTTGGACAACTGCAGTCGCTCGTCGTACATGGTCAGCAGGACACCCTCGATCTCGAGGCTGGGGTTGAGGTAGCGTTGCACCAGCTGGATCGAGTTGAGCAGCTTGCTCAAACCCTCGAGAGCGTAGTACTCGCACTGCACTGGAATGAGCACCGAGTCGGCCGCCGTGAGGGCGTTGACGGTGAGCAGACCAAGAGAGGGAGGACAGTCGACGATGACGAAGTCGTAGTCAGGCCGTACCGTGTCGAGGGCTTCGGTGAGACGCTTCTCCCGGCCCAGAACGGCGGCCATCTCCACCTCGGCTCCAGCGAGCGAGATGTGTGATGGCGCCAGGTCGAGAGCCGGGATGCCGGCAGAGCAGATGACAGCCTCGAGAGGGGCATGTCCCAGAAGGACTTCGTACACCGAACCATCGAGGCTGTCGACCCCCGCCTCACAACCACTGGTGGCGTTGGCCTGGGGGTCGAGATCGATGAGTAGGGTCCGATTGCCGTCATTGGCGAGGCAGGCGGACAGGTTCACGGCAGTCGTCGTCTTCCCGACCCCACCCTTCTGATTGGCGACAGCGATGACTCGGCCCATATGCCTTCTCTTGAGACTCGGATCGATCGGAGACAACGAAAGCGCGATTCCTTGCCGAAACCGCGCTGGGTGTGCCGCGCGAACAGGAATCGTTCACAACTCAGCTTCGAGCGGCAATATATGAGGGGTCCACAGGGTCGTCAATGGAAAACAGACACGCTGTGAAAGTCCGGCGACGGTGGCCGCGCCAGAGACCTGAATTCAGCCGGAGACGCCTGCCAGTGCCGCCAGCAGGGCTCCGAAAAACAGTCCCGTGGCAACAAAGAAGAAGGCCCCAAGACGCATCATCACGTTGTTCTTTGAGACGCGGGTCCGGGTAGTGGTCGAATGCATGGCTCGATATCTCCTGGGGGGGTCTGTTCCGGTGTATCGGCAGACCCCTTCCATCCCTTGAACGGTAGGAAGAGGGGAAGTCCTTTCCGTCCGGAGTGACAGGTGGGCGGAACGGCTTTCTCCGTCCCGCCTCGCGGCGCCTCCCTGGCGCCAGCGTCATCGTGACGCTCCCCCGTCATCGAGCAACTCGCGTGCCTGCGTCAGTTTTCCGCGTACGGGCGCAAGCGCCCGTGGAACCTCGGGTGGCGCAGCTTGCTGAGGGCGATCTCCTTGATCTGGCGCACACGTTCCCGCGTCAGCTGGAAACGGGCACCGATCTGGTCCAGCGTCAGTGCCTTGTCCTCACCGATCCCGTAATAGAGGCGCAGGACTTTGGCCTCCCGTGCCGACAGGGCAGACAGGGCTGTATCGATATCCTCCTGCAGGGAGAAGCCGAAGACCTCGTCCTCGACACTGCGCTGCTCCTCATCCCAGACGCAGTCGAGCAGACAGCGCTCCTCCCCCCCGTCGAAGGGCGCGTCCAGAGAGCGTACCGGTTGCACACTGACCATGGTCTGCTCCACATCCTCCAGCGAGCAGCCGAGATTTTCGGCCACCTTCTCGAGGGACGGGGACTCGCCATTCTTCTGCAGCATCTCGACGGTGCGCGTGATCTTCGACAACTGGTCGAGGCGGTTGGCCGGCACCCGCACCGTGGACTGCTCCATCAGCGTCTGCAGGATCGACTGACGCACCCACCACACGGCGTACGAGATGAACTTGAAGCCGCGGGTCTCGTCGAAGCGCTCCGCCGCCGTGATGAGGCCCACGTTGCCGGCACTGATCAACTCGGAAAGGTGGAGTCCGCGGCCCTGGTAGTCCTTGGCCACCGAAACGACGAAGCGGAGATTTGCTTCGACCAGGCAGTTGCGCGCCGTGCCGTCGCCGGCACGGATGCGCCGTGCCAGATCCCCTTCCGCTGCGCGGGATAGTGGGCTCGAATCCCCGATGTCTCGCAGATAGCTGGACAGGATCGAGTCACCGTTGGAACCGCCGCGCTGCGTTGCGGGACGGGCAGTGCTTTTTATAGTCGCTTCCATCATGGGCATCCTTTGGTCCTGAAGGTACGTCTGCTTGAAGTGGGTCTGATCGAGTAGGTCCCTTTTGAATGCTCGGAGACATGGGGAGTTCCCCCGCAACGCCTGCATTGACAGGTACTTGTGAGGTAGATCACCTTCCTGCGATGCGTCGCCACCCACTCCTGCTCTGCGCCCTGCTCTGTGCCCTTCCCGTGGGCGCCGATGACGATCCCCTTACCTTGTCCCGCGGGGTCCATCTGCTCGGGGACCATGAGACGGGGTTCACCCAGCCCTTCCTGCCGCGCCTGCCGGAGCCGGAGCCGGCGGACATCGCCTCCGGACGTCTTCTCCTCCACCGTCTGGGATGCACCGGCTGCCACGATCTCGACCTGCCCTCCTATCCGCATCCACGCGGCCCCGGTCTGGACAGGCTGGGCCGCAAGACCCATGCGGCCTGGCTCGATCTGTGGTTGCGTGACCCTACCGCCTATCTGCCGCAAAGCCGGATGCCGCGCGTGCAGCTGGGTGATGCCGCCCGCGCCCGAATCGTTTCCTGGCTTGCAGACCTCGGCCGTCTCGACCCGATGGAGCCATCTCCGGTGGGCGACCAGGCCGCGGGGGACGAACCGCCGGTTGGCGACGAACCGCCGGTTGGCGACGCCTACCGTGGTGGACGCCTCTTCGAGGGCCTGCAGTGCCGGGGCTGTCACGCAGCAGGGGGTACCGGCGGTCGTACCGGCCCTGCCCTCGACCGCCTCGGCTGGAAGGTCGGTGTCGACTGGCTGCAGGCCGCCCTTGGCAGCCCCGCGACAGAGGGACTGAGCCCCGGGTCCCATCCCTACGTTTTGTCGGTCCGGGACATTGCCGACTTGAGTGCGTTCCTGGTCCGTCGCTTCGATCCCCCTGGAGGGCCGGATCAAAGTGTGATGGTGGACACATCCGATATGGCGGAGGGGATGCAGGCCGCCCTGGTGCATGGCTGCTTCGAATGCCATGGCATGGAGGCGATACAGGGACCACGATTGCGATGGCCGGTGAGCAGGGAACGGGCCATCTCCTGGCTTGCCGCACACGACAGGCCTCGTGGCGGGATGCCCGCCCTGCCGCTGTCTGCGCCGCAGAAACAGGCCATGGTCGCCGCTCTTGCGGACGTCGGTGCACCGATGGTCAGCCGGCAGGACACCCAGGCCTTCTGGGACCTGCCCATCGCCGCCCAGGGCGACCCCTCACCGTTGTTCGAGGCGGGCCGCCGGCTCGAACCCTCCGCCTGCGGCCAATGCCACGTACGCCATCTGCAGGAGTGGAGCCGGAGTCAGCATGCTGCCGCCTTCAGCCCGGGCCTCAGAGCCCAGCTGGTCGGCGCTTCGCCCGAATTTGTCGAAGAGTGCCTCAGCTGCCACACGCCATTGCGGGAACAGATCGTCAGGGCGCTGTCCCTGGGCGATGACGACACGGCCCTGGGACCCGCCGGAGTCAACTGCGCCGGCTGTCACGTTCGCTCTCACCGCTACTATGGCCCGGGACGGCCGGCAAGTCAGGATCGCCTGGTGGCGGCCGCCATCGATGGCTCCCATCACGGAGGAGTTGAGGCCCCGCCGGAGCTGTTCGAGGACGCCGCGTTCTGTACTGCCTGCCATCAGTTCGAAGCCGATGGTCTTGCCCTCGAGGGCAAGCTGCTGCAAAACACGTACAGCGAATGGCTCGGGAGCGCTGCAGCGGCAGAGGGACTCACATGTCAGAGCTGTCACATGCCCCGCGGCGACCACCGCATGCGCGGCCTGCACGACCGCGACTTCGTGCGCGATGCCATCGAGTTCGAGGTGGACTGGCGTGACGCTGGTGACGACAGCGGGCATCTCGGCATCTGGCTGCGCAACGTCGGTGCCGGACATGCCCTGCCCACCTACACGACCGGAGCGCTGTATGTGAAGATCTTCCTCTCCGATGCCCATGGAGGTGTCATCGAGAGCAGCCTGCGGACCCGCGCCGTGCAGCGCCGCCTGTCGGTGGACGGGCAGACCGAACTGTTCGACACGCGGATTCCCGTGGATGGCGTCTGGCGTTACGAGGAAACCCTCCCCATCACCGACGAGGCGCGCTTCGTCAACGTCCTCGTCGAGGTCGATCCAGATCACTTCTACCGCCGCTTCTTCGCTCTTCTCGAGCCGTCGGCGGCCAGAGCCCGGTCGTTGCTGGAACAAGCCCGTGGCGGAATCTCAGACTCCCCATACATTCTGTTTGCCCGCCAGATACGCGTCACCGACCAGGATTGACCCCCGATCATGGATATCCGCGACGACGAGGCGACGGCCGTCAGCGAACTCAAAGCGCTGGTCCGGCGGTTCGTTGAAGAGCGTGACTGGGATCAGTTTCACACCCCCAAGGACCTGGCCATCGGCCTGTCGGTGGAGGCAGCCGAACTGCTCGAGCACTTTCGCTTCCGCTCCAATGAGGAGATGGAGGAGCGACTGCGGGATGAGAAGCGTCGCGTCGAGATCGGACACGAGCTGGCCGATGTGCTCTATTTCGTCCTGCTCATGAGCGCCAACCTGGGGTACGACGTCTCGACGATCCTGCGGGACAAACTGCAATACTCCGGTCGCCAGTATCCCGTCGACCGGGCCCGCGGTGTCAACGTGAAGTATTCCGAATTGAACTCGGGCTCAGAGGAGTAGACTTGATCGAAGACAGCGGCCGTTCTCCCTTCGAGGAGTTGATCCACGTCATGGCTCGCCTGCGCGCTCCTGACGGTTGCCCATGGGATCGCGAGCAGAATCACGTCACCCTCAAGCCGTATCTGCTGGAAGAGGCCTATGAGGTCCTGGACGCCATCGATGACGGGCAGGACAGCGAGTTGTGCAGCGAGCTGGGAGATGTGCTGCTGCAGGTCGTGTTCCACGCCCAGGTGGCGGCCGAGGCCGATCGCTTCACGGCAGACGATGTCTGCCGCGCCATCGTCGACAAACTGATCCGCCGGCATCCGCACGTCTTCGGCCATGTCGACGTGGAGGGCGCCGGTGAGGTCCTGCGCAACTGGGAACAGATCAAGCTCGAAGAACGGGGAGGCGGGGAAGGCCCACCACCCTCGGCCCTCGATGGCGTGCCACGGCCGTTGCCGGCGTTGCTGCGGGCCCAGCGCGTGCAGGAAAAAGCGTCTCGAGTGGGGTTCGACTGGGACCGGATCGATGGCGCACTCGACAAGGTCACCGAGGAGGTCGAGGAGTTGCGCCAGGAGTGTGCTGACGGCGCCGCACCGGAGCGCATCACCGATGAGTTCGGCGATCTGCTCTTCGCCCTGGTGAATGTCGCCCGCTTCATGAAGGTTGTCCCGGAGGATGCCCTGCGTGGCGCCGTGGACAAGTTCGACGGACGCTTCCGTCAGGTCGAAAGGGTATTCGCCGAGCGCGGCGCGAGCCTGCAGGAGGCGACACTGGAAGAAATGGACACAGTTTGGGACGAAATCAAGAATGACCGCTGACAACATCCGCAACATCGCCATCATCGCCCATGTCGATCACGGCAAGACAACCCTGGTGGACGGCATGTTGCGCCAGACTCACGTATTCCATGACAATCAGGCCGTCGTCGACCGCGTGCTCGACTCCAACGACCTGGAAAGAGAGCGTGGGATCACGATTACGGCAAAGAACACGGCGATCCTCTATGGCGACACGACGATCAACCTCGTCGACACGCCGGGCCACGCCGACTTCGGCAGTGAAGTGGAGCGTATCCTCAATATGGTGGATGGCGTGCTGCTGCTGGTCGATGCCGTCGAAGGGCCCATGCCGCAGACCCGCTTCGTGTTGCGTCACGCTCTGCGCCAGGGGTTGAAGGCGATCCTCGTCGTCAACAAGATCGACCGTCCAGCGGCTCGACCCGACTGGGTCACGGAGCAAACCCTCGATCTGTTTCTCGAACTGGATGCCAGCGACGAGCAGTGCGATTTCCCCATCTTGTTTACCCGAGCCCTCGAGGGCCGGGCCGGCCACGATCACGAAGCGCTGGCCGACGATCTGGGGCCACTGTTCGATACGATTCTCGAGAGCGTCCCGCCGCCGGAGGTCGACCCCGACGCGCCGCCCCAGTTGCTGGTGACGACCCTGCAGTACAGCAACTACGTGGGCAAGATCGCCGTCGGCCGCTTGCTATCCGGCGAACTGCGCCCGGGCCAGGCGGTGGCCCACATCGACCGTGACGGCACCATTCACAGCTCCCGCATCCGTGAGGTCTACACCTTCCGCAATCTCGAACGCGAGGCTCAGGACGTGGTTCGTGCCGGCAGCATCGTTGCCCTATCTGGAATTGAGAATATCGGTATCGGCGATACGATCACCGACATTGAGGACCCTCGGGCGTTGCCACGGATCGAGGTCGAGCAGCCGACGGTGCGCATGACCTTCGCCATCAACACCAGTCCCTTCGCCGGACGGGACGGCCGCTTCTTGACGAGTCGGCAGATCCGTGACCGCCTGCACCGCGAACTGGAACAGAATGTCGCTCTGCGTGTGGAGGATGCCGAGGTCACAGGGCAATGGCTGGTCTCGGGGCGGGGTGAACTGCATCTGGCCATTCTCATCGAGACGATGCGGCGCGAGGGGTACGAGTTCGCCGTGAGCCAGCCTGAGGTCATCTACCACGAGGGCGACAACGGGCTCGAGGAGCCCTTCGAAGAGGTCTATGTCGAGGTGCCTTCAGGCAACCTCGGCGCCGTCAGCGAGATGCTCGGCCGACGTCGCGGACGGCTCACGGACATGCGCCACACCGACGGCGGCATCGTTCACTGCACCTACGTCGTGCCCACGCGCGGCATGCTCGGGTTCCGCAATCCCTTCCTGACCTCGACGCGCGGCAACGGCATCTACCACACGTTGTTTCACGAATACGCTCCCTTTGCCGGGGCCATCGACACCCAGGACTTCGGCTCCCTCGTCTCCGGTGACACGGGGGTCGCCTCGGCCTACTCGCTGACCAATCTCAAGCAACGAGGCACCTTCTTCATACCTCCGGGTACCGAGGTCTACGACGGCCAGGTCATCGGCGAGCATATCCGTTCCGGCGACCTGACCGTGAATCCGACAAAACGTAAGCCGGGTACCGGGCATCGTGCCGCCCCCACCGGGGATGACGAGCAGTTGCCACCGCACCGCATCCTCTCCCTCGACGACGCTATCGAGTACCTGAATGCCGACGAATTGATGGAGGTGACACCGGGATCGCTGCGCCTTCGCAAGAAGGAACTGCAGAGCCACCTGCGAGAAAGAGTCGCCCGCCAGGCCAAGTTTGCCGCCGCCTGAAGGGGTCGAGTAGATTCACATATGCGTGACGGGCGGCCCTTCAACTGGAGAGTGCCGACATGAGCGACGACAAACCGACCATCGATGTGCAGGAAGGCGGCCCCCTCCTCGTGAAGGGCCTGCAGAAGTTGACCGATTCCCGGGACCGGCCGATCAAGACTGTCAACAAGGTCATCGTCCTGTGCCGGTGTGGCGCATCGCAGAACAAGCCCTTCTGTGATGGGTCCCACACAGGTACTGGCTTTACCGGGGCCAAGGAACGTCAGGAGACCTCCTCCGCGCGGCAGTACGAGGGTCAGGAGTTGACCATCGTCGACGATGCCGGCGTCTGCTGCCATGCTGGCTCCTGTGTCGATGGCGCGCCGGAGGCGTTCTTCAAGTGGGAGGGAGAGCAGCGTGTCTCGGTCCCCGATGGCTGCGAACGCGACAAGATCATCGCTGCCATTCGCGCTTGCCCCTCGGGAGCGCTGGCCTATAAGCTCGACGGCAAGATACACGACGAGTTTTTCAACGCACCGGAGATCTTCGTCGCCGAGGACGGCCCCCTGCACGTGCGCGGCGGCATCGAAACCGCCGGCGAGACCCCGCCGACCACGGATCACTACACGCTGTGCCGGTGTGGCGCCTCGAAGAACAAGCCCTACTGCGACGGCGCCCATAAGGATGCCGGTTTCAAAGGGTAGGACATGTGCCGGCGTCGTGTAGGCGGCGGCTTGCTTGGCCTGCTGTTGGCGGCGACGCCGGTCTCCGCTCAGTATGTCACCGACGTACCCTACTTCCACCAGTACTTCAACTCGATCAACCCCTCCGGCTTCTGCCAGAACACGACGATCGCCATCACCCTCGCCTACTACGGGGCCGATCTGCACCCGATGATCTGTCCCGCAAATATGGAACGCAAGCGGCGCAGACCGTCAACGGTTGGGAGGAGATATTCAATGCCCAGTCACGGCGTTTCGGTCTGACGGTACGCGACAGCTCCATGGATGATGCGAGTCTGGCCGATGTTCCTTTTCGGCTGGCGACAGCGTCACAGATTGAACTGGTGGTCTTCGATCTGCTCGGCCAGCGCCTGGCCACAGTAACATCCGGGTGGTACGAGAAGGGTGGTCACCGCTCTATCTGGAACGGGCGAACAGACGCCGGTGCTGCCGCCGCCAGTGGCGTCTATCTGTATCGTCTCCTATCCCGGACTCCGGGTACCGACACACAAGCGGCCACAGGCAAGGTGCTGCTGCTCCGATGAGAATCGCCATCATGACCGACCTGGAGGGAACGGCAGGTGTCACCTCCTTTCAACACGAGACCTATCCCGAGGGCCGGGATCATATTCTGGCCCGAAAGCTGGCCATGGCCGAGGTCAATGCCGCCGTCGACGGGTTTCTGCACGCCGGCTGCAGCGACCTGCTCGTCATCGATGGTCACGGCCCCGGCGGACTGTGGTACGAGGACATGCACCCGGAGGCCAGGATGCTGCATGGTCGCCCCGTGGCCCCGCGCTCGGTTCGTGACGCCGTCCTTCAGGACTACGACGTGACGGCCATCATCGGCCAGCACGCCATGAGTGGCGTCGCCACCAGCAACCTGAACCATACTCAGAGCAGCCGCGCCATCTACTCCATCACACTCAACGACAGGCCCATCGGTGAGATCGCCCAGTGGGCGCTCTGTCACGGGGCCTTCGACATGCCCCTGATCTATCTCACCGGGGAAGAGGACGCCTGCGCCGAAGCGGCCGAACTCGTCCCCGGAATCACCACGGTGGCGGTGAAACGGGGCCTGTCTCGGGAGTCAGCCATTTCGATCTCGAAGGAGAAAGCCCGGTCCCTGATCCGGGAGGGCGCCACTCGGGCCGTCGAACACCATCGCGCCGAGCCGATCCCGCCTCTGGTCTGGGAGGGGCCCTTCGTGCTGGAGAAACGCTACTTCCACACCCACGACGCCGACCGCTATGATGGCGTCGCCGGTGCCGAACGTATCGACGGACAAACCGTGCGTATCACGGGGCAGAACATCGGCGACGTGATCTACGCCTGAGGCCGTCCCGCCTCAGGAAAAGGACC
>PBSR01000266.1 GCA_002726335.1 Gemmatimonadaceae bacterium | reverse complement strand
CCGACCGATCTGATCCAGCAATGGCGCCGGATCGTCGGCCACCTCGAGATGTACGGTGAGGGAATCAGCGCCAGCCTTGCTGAAGGGCTCGAGATACGGCGCCGGGTCCGCCAGCATCAGGTGGGTGTCGAGCAGCATACTGGTCGCCCGGCGCACGGCTTCGACCACCGGGATGCCGTAGCTCAGATTGGGGACGAAGTGGCCGTCCATGATATCGAGGTGGAGCAGGTCGGCTCCCGCGGCCTCGATCCGCTCGATCTCTTCCTGCATACGACCAAAGTCCGCAGCCAGCAGGGATGGGGCGACAAGCACGTCCTGCATCAGGTCATTCTCCGTCCGGGGTGGTCTCGCGCCGTACGCTGACGACGAGATCGACTGCCGTATGTCGCTGCACTCCGACGCCTGCCTCCGGGGACTGGGACAGGACCTGTCCGGGCGGCAGCAATTCAGCGACACGATCGGTCACCTTACCGAGGGTCATCTCGTACTTCAACAGGCTGTCTTCGACGACGCTGATCGACAGCCCGAGCAGGTGGGGAACCGCCTTGGGTGCGAAGGGCGAGCCGCTGCTGATCTGCAGGTCGATGCGCGTTCGGCGCGGTACACGTGTGTCGGCTACGGGATCCTGGCGGATGACGACACCTTCGGGAACGCTGGTGTGCGACACGGGCCTCACATTGCCCATTGCGAGCTGGTGACCCTGGATCTGCAGGCCCGCCTCCCGCAGGCTGCCACCGGCTACATCAGGCACCAGATACAGTCGGCGGCCCCGGCTGACGTCGACGAAGACCCGCCGGGCCCGCTTGATGCGCTGGCCGGGTTCGGGGGCCTGATCGACGATCTGACCGGCTTCTGCCGTCTCGGAGTAGACGCTGTCCCGTACCGCCAGTCGCAGTCCAATGGCCGAGATCCGCTGACGCGCCGCGGCTGTCGACTGGCCCCGCACGTCGCGAACGGTCACCATGGGGACCTCCACGATGGCGGGTAGGATCACGGAATCGATGAGTACGAGAAAGAGAACGGCCGATCCGGCCACCACACCGGCGCTCACGGCACCCACTTGCACCCAGCGTTTCAGGCCGACCTCGCAGTGCCGTGAGGGAGTCGATGAAGGCGTGCTGCGTAGGCGCCGTCGCCGGGGTCTCGTCCCGGCAGCGTCTGTATCGCTCGCGTCGCCCAGGGCCGGTCGGGAAACTGCAGGGAGGCCGCCTCGAGTCGGGCGTCGGCACGACGGGCAAGGAAACGGTCGACTACGGCGTCGTTTTCCTCCTCCTCCAGCGAACAGGTGCTGTAGACGAGGGTTCCTCCCGGTCGCAGACGTTCGAAGGCAGCCTCGAGGATGCTGAACTGACGCTCGGCATGCCGTGACAGGTCCTCCGGCTTCTTGCGCCAGCGTGCTTCCGCATGCCGGCTGAAGACACCGGTGCCACTGCAGGGTACGTCAGCCAACACCCGGTCGAAGGTTCCGAGCCCGGCGGGATGTTCGCCGTCTTCGGCAATCAACCGGACCTGCTGGAGTCCCAGCCGTCGCATGTTGTCACGCAGTCGCAGCAGTCTCTGCCGGGAGATGTCGGTGGCCGTTACCGACCCGGCGCCCACGGCGGTGGCCAGTTGCGCACTCTTGCCCCCGGGGGCGGCGCAGACATCGAGCACCCGATCTCCCGCGACCGGGGCGAGGAGGCGCACGGCCAGTCCGGCGCTGACATCCTGGGCAAACCAGCACGAGGCGAAGACGTGGTCCTCGAACAAGCCTTCCGGCCTGGACACACGCAGGGCACCCGGGTGGCCGTCCACCGCCTCTGCGGCAAACCCCGCGGGCAACGGCGTGGATTCATCGCCGCTGGCGGCACGCACGTAGAGTGGCGCGGCTTCGTTGTTGGCGCGCAGCAGCGCCTCCACCTGCGGCGTGTCCCAGCGGCGCAACCAACGCGACACGAGCCAGCGAGGATGGGAGTAGAACACGGCGAGGTATGCTTCCGGGTCGGCGTTGCGGTCGGGATAGGAGACGTTGCGTCCCTCGGCGATGACCCGGCGCAGGATGGCATTAACAAACCCCCCCGTGCCGGTGTGTTCGAATTCCTTCGCCAGTTCGACAGCAGAGTGTACCGCGGCCCGCTCAGGGACACGGTCGAGCCAGAGCAACTGGTAGGCGCCCAAGCGAAGCACCTGTCGAATCTCGGCCGACAGCGTAGCGACACGCCGCTTCGAGAAGCTGTCGAGAATCCAGTCGAGTCGGTCGCGCCACTTGACGACCCCCGCCGTCAACTGCCGCAGGAAGCGACGGTCGCGGGCGTCGGCCAGAGCGGCCACCTCGAGCAGCGACTCGAGGCGGCTGCCCGTCTCGACCTGGGTGAGCAGTTGCACCGCGGTCCGGCGGACCGGGTCTGGTGAACTCGTCATATGCTGGAAAGGCTTGCCACGGGCGGCCCAAAGATAGGCTGGCCGCTGTCGCCGGCAAGACGGCCCGTCTATATTCACCGATCCTCTCCCCGCGGTCCCGGCAACTCGACAACTCACTCCCCCGACAGGTCACCAGATGCGTCTTTACCCCGTGTGGCAATTGGCCCACGAGGGCGAATACAGCTCCTTGCTCGACGTTCTGCTGCACACCCGGGGACTGACCCTGGAGGAGCTTGATGTCGGCCCGGAGAATCTGCATCCGCCCGAACTGCTCACCGATCTGGAGCGCGGTGCCGAACGCATCGAGCGCGCGATCCGTCGGGATGAAACGATCGTCGTTTATGGCGACTACGATGTCGATGGCGTGAGCAGTACCGCCTTGCTCCTCGACTTCCTGGAGCGGGTGGGCGCACAGTGTCACTATCTGCTTCCGGATCGGCATGTCGATGGCTACGGCCTCAAGCCACCCGGTGTCGATAAGGCCATCGCTCTCGGCGCCAGCCTCATCATCACCGTCGACAATGGCATTTCCGCCTTTGACGCCCTGCATCTGGCCAGGGAGCGCGGCATCGATGTCGTCGTCATCGACCACCATCGTCAGAATGAAGAACTGCCGCCGGCGCACAGCATCATCAATCCCAACAGACTTGACTGCGGCTATCCCTTCAAGGGACTGGCCGGGGTGGGCGTCACGTTCAAGGTCGTGCAACGCCTGAGTGAGGCTTTCATCGAGGCCAACGCGAGGCGTCGTTATCTGAACGACCTGCTGGATCTGGTCGCCCTCGGCACCGTTGCCGACGTCGTGCCACTGCTCGACGAGAACCGCGTGCTGGTGCGCTACGGGCTGAAGGCGGTGGAGCGCTCGTCCCGTCCGGGATTGCAGGAACTGCGAATCGTGGCGCGTTGCACGAAAGGACCTGTGGACACGACGGCGCTGGCGTTTTTCCTGGGGCCGCGGCTCAACGTGGCCGGACGACTGGAGACGCCGGACATCGCCCTCGAGCTGCTGCGCGCTCGGGATCAGGAAGAAGGCCGGCGCATCGCCAATCACCTCAACGAGCTCAACGGCCGTCGCCAGCAGCTGCAGAAGCACGGCGTACGGGAGGCGCAGGCTCTGGTCACGGAAGAAGTGCTGGAGCGCGAGAGATTGATCTGCGTGCTCGGCGAGGAGTGGAATCTCGGTGTCATCGGACTGATCGCCAGCAACCTTTCCGAAACCCATCATCGGCCTGCCGTCGTCGTCACCGACGTGCAGCGAAATGGCGTCTACGTGGGGTCGGCGCGCAGTATTGCCGGCTATGACATCAACGACGGCATCAGTTCCTGCTCACGCCTTCTTACGACCTACGGCGGCCATGCGGCGGCTGCTGGCTTCTCCCTCGAGGCCGGGCAGTTCGAGGAGTTCCGTGCGGCACTGGTCGATCACGCCAACGCCCGGCTGGTGGCCGCTGACCTGGAGGCGCAGCTCGACATCGACCTGGAGCTCAAGCCTGCGGATATTCACATGTCGACGGTCGAGCTGATGCGGCGTATCGAGCCCTTCGGCCAGGGACATCCCATGCCGCTGTTCGCCGCCCGTGATCTCGAGGTGGCCAACCTGTCCCGCGTCGGCAAGGAAGGCGAGCATCTGAAACTGGCTTTCCACGTCGGCGGGGGGATGCGGTCGGCTGTCTGGTGGCGTCAGGGAGCTGCGGCGCGAGAGCTCGAGACAGGCGATCGAGTCGACGCCGCTTTTGAGTTGACCGAGGATACTTTCAACGGCGCCGGTACCGTGCAGATGGTGTTGCGCGACCTGCGCCCCGCCGGGGCCGGCGACGGCGTCGACATTTCCCATCCCGAACTGGCCGCAGCGGAGGGGCCCAGTTGATGATCAGTTCCGACTACACGCGCAACCTGTTCGTCGCCGACAGTGACGCCAGGATCGTCATGCTCGTCATCGATGGTCTGGGCGGCCTGCCGCGGGCCGCAACCGGGCGCAGCGAACTGGAGACCGCCAACCTGCCGCATCTCGATGCACTGTGTGCCCGTGGCAGCAGCGGGCTGATCTCGCCCCTCGGTCCCGGTTTCACTCCCGGGAGCGGTCCGGCTCACATCGCCCTGTTCGGTTATGATCCTTGGACGACGAATATCGGTCGTGGCGCCCTGTCCGGACTCGGTCTGGGACTCGATTTCAAACCGGGAGATGTTGCCGCCCGACTCAATTTCTGCACGGTTGGCGATGACGGGAATGTCACCGACCGCCGTGCCGGGCGTATCCCGACCGAGGTGGGAGCAGAGCTCTGTGGTATGCTGAAGCAGGTCTCGATTCCCGGCGTCGAGGTGACCGTGGCGGCGGAGATGGAATACCGTGCCGCCGTCATCTTCCGTGGTGAAGGTCTGTCTGACGGTGTCACCGACTCGGACCCGCAGGTGACCGGCCTGCCACCGGTACCCCTGCAGGCAGCGGGCGCCGGCGATCAGCGCATGGTCGAGGTGGCCAACCTCTTTCTCGGTCAGGTGGGAGAGATTCTCCAATCGCAGTCGCCGGCGAACATGGTGCTGATCCGCGGCTTTGGCCGCTATCCCGAACTGCCCTCCATGCAGCAGGTGTACGGACTGAATCCGGTGGGCATCGCCGGGTATCCGATGTACCGCGGCATCGCCAGCGTCGTCGGCATGGACACGCCTGAAACGGACTGGGACGTGGATGTCGAACTCGACCTTCTGCAGCAGCGCTGGCGGGCCGATGCCTCGGAGGACTTCTACTACGTACACGTGAAGAAGACCGACAGTGCCGGAGAAGACGGAGACTTCGACAAGAAGGTGCACCTGCTCGAAGAGGTCGACGCCCGTATCCCACGTATCCTCGAGTTGGAGCCGGATGTCCTCATCGTCACCGGTGATCACTCCACGCCTGCCGTGATGGGCAGTCACAGCTGGCACCCGGTACCCACGGTGATCGCCAGCGATCGCAGCATTCCACTCCCGGGTGCACAGTTGACCGAACGCAGCTGCACGGCGGGTACACTCGGACAGATCCCGTCGTCGTCGCTGATGGCGCTGGCCCTGGCCCACGCCGGACGTCTGGCCAAGTTCGGCGCCTGAGAAGCTGAAGCAGACAAAGTGATTCATCCTGTTCGCATCGCTCATCGGGGCGCGTCCGGTTCGGGCCTGGCACCGGAGAACACGCTGGCCGCTTTCGAGCAGGCCATCCAGCTCGGCGTCGATGCCGTCGAGCTCGATGTGCGAGCCACCCGCGACGGCGTCGTCGTCGTCATGCACGATCCCACCATCGACCGCACGACGGACCGCGAAGGTCCGGTGGACGAATGGACCTTCGCCCAGCTGCGCCAGGCCGACGCCGGTCAGTGGTTCGGCCCAGGGTTTTCCGGTGAACGGGTTCCCACCCTGCAGGAGGTATTCGACCTTATTCGGCACCGGGCACTCGCCGTGGTCGAGATCAAGTCCGACTGGCTGGCTGAACGGGTGCTGAGCGTGGCCCATGAAGTGGATGTAGTCGACCAGATCGTCGTCCAGTCCTTCTCCCCGGAGACGGTGCGCCGTATCAACGCCGTCGATCCGTCGGTTCCCACGGCGCTTCTCGTCGGCAATCTGCCCACCTCACCCTCGCGTATGCGCGCCCGCCGCGTCGCCCGGGAAGTGCTCGCCGTGGGGGCCAATATCCTCAATGTCTGGCAGGCGGCGCTGACGCCCCCCTTCTTCGAGGAGATGCGCAAGCGTGGCGTCTCCGTGTGGACGTGGACGGTGGACGAGGAAGCGATTCTGCGGGACGTGATCCAGATGGGTGTCCAGGGCGTGGCCACGAACCATCCGGAGAGGCTGAATCGCGTGCTCGAGGAACTGGAGCGGGAGGGGGCGATCCTGGTGCCCATGGGACGACGTCAGCGTCTCAAGCCGAGCCGCTGGCGTCGACGTCGGCAAATCCGCAAGGTGAGCCGTGGTCGACGCCCCGGGTGAATCGCTCCAAGTGCAAGATTCTAAAGCGGTTGCGCGTGGTTTCTCGCTTGACGATCGAGCTCGGAGCCGGCTATATTCGGACCGATGACGGAGAATTCCACCCTCAGCCTGTCGCCGTTGCTGGTAGGTCTCGCAGACGAAGAACTGCAGGCCCTGTTGGCCCTGGGCGAGCGCCGGGAGCACGCCGGTGGTGAGGTCATCGTGCGCGAAGGGACAGCCAGCGATTGCCTGTTCGTCCTCGAACAGGGCAGTGTCCAGGTAGAACGCGAGGCGGGAGGCAGACGTATCCCGCTGGCCACTCTCGACGAACCGGGCGATTTCTTCGGCGAGATGTCACTCATTGATATCCTGCCCAGATCCGCCGATATCCGAGCCCTCACTGACACGCGGATCTTCGCCTTTCCCAAGAAGCAACTGAGCGGCTTTTTCACCCAGAGCCCTCGCGTGCAGATGACGATGATTCTCAATATCTCACGCAACCTGTCGCTGCGACTGCGTGAGGCCGATGCGAAGATCGTCGCGCTCAGCAGCGGTGCCTGAGATGTAAAATGCTGATCTCCACCCTCTTCGCCGTCCTGCTTCTCGTCGTCGTGGCCGCGTTCTACCTGATCCCGCAAAGGCAGAAGTGTCCGGGGTGCGGCGCCAGGAGAGATCCTGAGTCGCCCCTGTGTACTGACTGCGGTTGGATTCACGACGATCCCGCCGACCCGGCTGATGACGAGGCAGAGGATGTGGCGGAGGAACTGGTGGACGAACCCTGGAAGGTCCAGTAGAGGATGGAATGGGTCATCGCGCTGCTGGCCGTGGGCTGTGTGTTCTTTGCTGCTCAGGTCGTCGTCGACTACCTGCGCTACCGAAGGGCCATCGAACCGCGGCTCGACAGGGCGGACGAAGCCAAGCAGGATCTGCAGCAGCGTCTTGCTGCGGCCGAAGCTGAACTGGAGGCCACACGCGCCGAACTCGACCCTGCCCGGTCCGAGGTGGAGTCCCTCGGACAGGAATACGATCAATTGCACGAGCAGGTGAAGGAGGAAACGGACAGGCAACGCTCCGGCAGTCGACTCCCCCCCGAGGAGTGACCCTGTCCGGCAGCGTTCGCGGCTTTTCGCTTGACAAGCCTTTGAGGCAGTATGTAGTTTCCCCACCGTCATTTACGTGCAGTATTGTGAGCCGATTTACAACACTTCAAGACAGTACTCTTTAGCACAAGGGCTGGAGGTCATACATGAAGCGGGCAAAGTTTCTCGCGCCGGTCATCCTGGGCATGTTCGCCGTCGCCGCTCTCTCTGGTTGCGGGGGCGATCCGCCTCAAGGTGACCTCGACGCGGCCAAAGCTGCTCTCGCCGGTGCCCGCGCCGCCGGCGCCGAGAAGTACGCGAGCAGTGAACTATCGTCGGCGCAGAGCGCCTTCGACGGCGCCAAGGCAGCCTTCGACGCCGAGGCGGAGAAGATGTTCAAGGACTGGGAGGTCGTCGCACCGAAGCTCGCCGACGCCAAGTCCAAGGCCGATCGGGCGACATCAGCGGCGCAGCAGGCCAAGGCCAGCGCCAAGAGCAGCGCCGAATCGGCCATCGCCGACGCTTCGACGGCCGTTCAGGCAGCTCGTGAAAGCCTCGACGCCGCTCCTGCGGGCAAGGGCACCGAGGGGGATATCGAGCAGTTGCGGTCCAGTCTCGACTCGGCCGACGCCGATCTCAGCGCTGCCCGTTCTTCGGTCTCGCGTGAGGACTTCGACGGGGCGACCTCTTCGGCCAACGGCGCCAAGGGCAAGGCTCTTGCCGTGGCCACAGGTGTCGAGACCGCCACCGCCAGGTATCACGAACTGGTGGAAGCCAACACGCCCTGGTACATGCGCGATTCGATGTGATCCGGCGCCGGCCTCCGTCACGGGGGCCGGACAGCAGCCGCGATACGCAACCAAAAGACGGCCGGGGAAGGGAGTTGCCCTTCTCCGGCCGTTCCTTTTATGAAAGCCGATGAACCGGACGCTTCTCCTTCTCGGTCTGCTCCTCCTCCCCGTCCCGCTGGCGGCGGACGAGGGCGCTCGTCACCGATCGCTGCTGACACAGCTGACGGCTGCCCGGCAACGGCTGGTCACGCCCTACATCGTCATCGATACACGGGACAACCGCGTTCTACTGCGCGACAGCGAGCATCAGATCATGCGGCAGGCCGTGGCTGCCACCGGCGCGGCGCGGCGATTCGAGGGACCCAAGAGATACAAGCACAACTGGATGTTCAGCACGCCGAAAGGACGATTCCAGGTACTGCGCAAAGTGAAGGATCCCATCTGGACACGGCCGGAGTGGGACTTTGTCGAAGCGGGGGAGGAGATTCCCGTGTTTGCCGAGGACCCCCGACGGTTTCAGAGAGGAATTCTCGGTAGCTATGCCATCTATTTCCTCAAGGACATCATGATCCACGGCACCCTCTATGAGCTCAATCTGGGCAAGAGCATCACCCACGGGTGCGTCCGCGTCGAGGCGCAGGATCTGAGCTATCTGTACGAGAACGTCGAGACCGGTTGGCCCGTCTACGTCTTCTGAAGCTATGGGAGTCTACGGAACATCGCTGCTGATCCTGAGCCTCTGCGGTTGGTCTGCGGCGAGGGTAGAGGCGCAGCTGGCGAGGACGAACGACGCCATCGAAGCCTGGATCGAGCACATCGACAGCGATCGTCCCTTTCTCCTGCTCGACATCGGCGCCGGGCAGATGCGATTACACCATGGCGCCGCCCTGCTGCGGCACTTTCCCGTGGTCGCGGCCCGGATCGACAGCCACAGCGAGGTACATCAGCGACTCCAGGCGCGACTGCGCAGGTATGGGGCGGTGCCCTTCCAATCGATCACCGCAGGCCCTTTCGACTGGGAGCAGTACCTGGTGCGGGAGGCGGACGACGAGTGTGCTCTGTCCTTTGACGGCGGCCTGCTCCTTCACGCCGACAGCGTCTGGTCGTCATCGACCTCGGCGGTACGGCTGACCCCGACGGATCTGCGGGCGTTGTACGACGCTGTCGCCGACAGTGTGGAACTCGTGCTCTTGCCCGCAGGCTGGAACACATCTCCAGGGTCAGAGAACTGACCATGGCAGGACTGCAGGCCGGTTGGTCGCGGCGTGATATCACCCCGCGACCGGGCATTCACATGGGTGGATACTGGGGCCGGCGCTCCGGGGCGACCTCGATCCACGATCCCCTCTACGCCAGGCTCGTCGCCTGGAGCGATGATCGGGGAGCCGCCGTTCTGATCAGTCTCGACCTCATCGCGCTGACACCCCAACGGGTGCAGCAGATCCGAGGGGGCGTACATGCGGCATTCCCGGACACCGTCCCGCAGGCGATCATGGTCTGCTGCACCCACACCCACGCCGGACCGCTGACGATCCCTTTCCGCGGCATGGGGGACGTGGACGAAGGCTACCTCGACCAGGTCTGTGCAGCCGTGGACGAGTGCGCGGCGGAAGCGGCTGCGAGCTTGTCCGAGGCCCAACTCGGCTATGCCCGCGCCACAGTTCAGATCGGCATCAACCGCCGCCAGGTGCGATCGGGTGACATCGTGATCGGTGAAAACCCCGAGGGCCCCGTCGCGCCCCACGCACATGTGGTGACCCTCGACACAGCACGGGGCCGGGCCATCCTGTTCCAGCATGCCTGCCATCCCGTGGTGCTCGGTAACGCCAACCACGACATCTCCGCCGATTTTCCCGGACCTGCCTGTGCCGCGGTGGAGGCAGCGACCAGCGCCTTCGCGATGTATGTCAACGGTGCGGCGGGGGACATCAACCCGCGCCACGCGACGTCCACCTTCGACGACGTCGAACGGCTCGGTAACGCCCTCGGCAATGCCGTCGTATCGGCCGCGGCGACGGCACAACCTCTGGCATCGACTGGTATGGCGTGGGGCTCGGT
>PBSR01000265.1 GCA_002726335.1 Gemmatimonadaceae bacterium | reverse complement strand
GCAATCGACTGCACTGTAGTCCGGCCTTCCCCCGAAGGCAGGACTATCCAGCGGGTAGTTGCGGAAACGCTCCTGGAAGGCGGGCTCCCGATATAGCGGCCGGTAGCCGGCCGCCCCGGGAACACCTTCGGCGCTGAGGGCTTCGATGAACCGGTCCCGCGTGGCGCCACCGAAGGCGGCCCCGTCATAACGAAGGACATAGAGATGATAGGCGTGCCTGGTGACGCGATCGTCGACGAGGAGGGGTTCGATACCCTCGATGTCGGAGAGATGGTCGGCCAGCAGCGCGGCATTCTTCGATCGCAGGTCAGCCTGCGGCTCGAGGTTGCGCATCTGGCTGAGCAGCAGGGCTGCCTGAAACTCCGTCATCCGGTAGTTGCCGCCGATCAGAGGGTGCTCATACCACTCTCCGGACCGACTGCGGCCGCAATTGTGGATGGACCAGGCCGCATCAGCGAGAGCATCGTCATCGGAGACCACGAACCCACCTTCTCCGGCATTCAGATTCTTGCTGGCCTGAAAACTGAACGTGCCCAGGTCGCCGATGGCGCCGACGCGGCGTCCCTTCCATTCTGCGCAGTGTGCCTGGGCGGCATCCTCGATCAGGCGCAGTCCGTGCTTCTTACAGAGAATCGTGAGCCCGTCGAGGTCCGCCGGTTGCCCGGCGAGATGTACGGCGATGACAGCGCGTGTGCGCTCGGTGACAGCCGCCTCGACGGCCGTCACGTCAATGCAGTAGGTGTCAGGAGTCACATCGACAAAAACAGGCACGGCGCCAACCAGAGCGACGGCCGCGGCGGTGGCAACGAAGGTGTAGGATGGGATCACGACCTCGTCGCCGACGCCCACGCCGGCTGCTTCGAGAGCGACCTGGAGGGCCGTGGTGCCGCTGCTGACCGCACAGCCGTGGCGGGCCTGATGGAACTCGGGGAAGGCGCGTTCCACTTCGGCGACGCGGTCACTGAGAAACCAGCGTCCGGAGTGCAGAACTTCGAGCAGGGCAACTTCGTCTTCGGGGCCGAAGACGGGCCAGGACGGGAAGGGCGCCTGGCGAACCGGGGTTCCGCCCCGCAAGGCGAGGGGCTGTGCGACGGCGGTGGTCAAGGCTCGTTCAGCCTGTCCGGAGTCAGACCTTGATGCCCTGTTCCTTGAGATATGCCAACACGCCCTTCTTGTTCATGGTGCGCAGGGCACGGGCAGACAATCGCAGGGTGATCGTGCGACCCTCTTCCGGGATGTAGATACGCTTCTTGATGAGATTCGGGAGTTGTACGCGTTTGGTTTTGCGCTGCGAGTGGCTGACGTTGTTGCCAGCCATACGCCGCTTGCCCGAAACCTGGCAGACTCTGGCCATTTCATGCCTCCGTTGATAGAACAAATAAAAATAGAAGCCATGCGGGAAAGGGTCAAGACGTGCCTTGACATCTGTATCGGGCGGCTGGAACTTCACCGATGTCGAAACGTCCGACCAGGGAGTCCGACGTGCCCGGGCGATCCGCCGCGGCCTGTCCGCACAGACCCTCAACCCATGCACAGGCCGCAGTTGCCCATCGCGACTTCTACCTCCATCCAAGCACGACAATCCCAACTGCGCAGTCGCGGTCTGGCCCTGACTCTCTTCCTGGTTCTGGCTGCAGATATGCCGACTTGCCTGGAAGCTGAGACGGAGCCCACTTCGCCGGGTGTCCATCTGGTTGACAATGGTCCTGGCCGTGTGCGCCTGCTGTACGTCGGGCCGTCTCTCGCAGCTCTGGGGGAGAATGATGCTTCGGCTCTCTCGCCCGAACTCCTGCGGCACTTCACACGCGGTGCCCTGGTCGGCGTGCCTCTCGAGGGCAACGTCGAGTTGACCATCCTCGAGTCGCGCGTGATCGGTCACGTCGAAGGTGCGTTGCCTACCGATCTGCGCTGGGAGGGTCCGGCGTGGAGCGATGCGCCGGCCTTTCTCCGCCATCAGCGGGTCGTTCCCATCGGCTTTGGACCGGCAGTGGCAGGGGATGGCAAGGCCAGCATTTACGACCGGGTCCTGGTGGAGCTGCGTTTTCATGCTTCTGCCGGTACGCAGCCCGCCTTCGACCGTTTCGAGTCGTCCTACCGTGGTACGATCATCAACTATGATCAGGCGCGCCGGTGGCGCCGCATCTCCAGCGGGAAGGCTGCCAGATCCGCCCAGTTCGGTATCGTGCCTGAAGAGGGCATGATCCGTCTCACGGTACGGAGCAACGGGGTGTACCGGATAACCGGCGCGGATCTCGAGGCGGCTGGTGCTGATTTGAGTGGGGTGAATCCAGAACATATACGGGTGTTGTATGGGGGCGGGTCTGTCCTCGGGCTCGGTGTGCGGCCTTCGGCCGGTACGGTGCTGCAGGAAATCCCAGCCGTCATCGAGGATGGCGGCGACGGCAGCTTCGATGCAGCTGACACCCTCTTGTTCTATGGCGAGGCGGCCGAACGCTGGGACTACAACAATCGAACCGGGCATTTCTGGCGCAAGAACCTCTACACCCGGGACAACCACTACTGGGTGGACCCGGTTGGTGCCACCATGGCGACCCGAGCTGTGGAACGGCCTGGCGCCCTGGATCAGACCCCAGATGTCATCATCGAGCAGTATCGAGAGCGAGTCCACGAGGAAGACGAGCGTCTGATCCTGCGCCAGCTCCAGGGAATCAACTCCGGCTACGACTGGTACTGGGAGGTATTCAACGGCAACGCCCGCAACTTCACCTTCGTCGTCAACGACGCGGTTCCTGACATCGCCGCGTCGGTACGCGTGGCCTTCTTCGGCTGGACGAACGAGACACACCAGTTCGATTTGCTCTGGAACGACGTGGCCCTGGGGCGCTACATCTTCAGCAAGTCGGCGCCGGATACTATCAGCGCCGTGGCCGAGGCCGGTGCGTCAGAGGGGCTCAACCAGTTGGGGGTCTTCCACAGGGATCAGAATACGACGCGCCTTGATTGGTACGAAGTGGACTATGTGCGACGTCTCGTAGCCCGCAACGGCGAGTTGACCTTCGAATGGCCCTCGGCGGCTGACGGTGGCATCGAGATCGATACCACCGTCGGCGCCGTCGGTCAATTCCAACTGTCCGGTTTTGCCGCCGATGCCGGTGTACCAAGGATCTTCGAGGTCGCCGGTGACCTCAGGGAGATCGTCGACTTCGAGTATGACCCCTCCACGGGATCCGTCCTGTTCCAGGATTGGTACTCCGGCAAGGGCCGCGCCTCCCGTTATGTCGCCTCTCAACCGACTCGGTGGAAGCGTCCCGCAGCCATCATCCGTGACACACAGCAGCGCCTGCGCAGTGGTGGTAATCGGGCAGACTACGTCGTCATCAGCCACGCCGAATTCATGCCGGCCGCTCGCCGGCTGGTCGAGTGGCGCGCCGTCGACGATCGCCTGGCGACGCCGTTCCAGACTATGGCGGTGGACGTGCAAGACATCTACGACGAGTTCTCCGGCGGCATGCTCGACCCGATGGCGATCCGGGCCTTCGTCAACTATGCCGTCAACAACTGGGCCGTTCCGCCGGTCTTCGTCACCCTCCTGGGCGACGGGACCTACGACTACAAGAACAATTCCGGCGTGAGCCATACGAACTGGATTCCGCCGTACCAGGATGGTGAGAGTACCTACGACGAATGGTACGTCAGACTCGGGGCCGACCGCCTCCCCGATGCCGCCATCGGCAGACTCTCGGTGCAGAGCCTGGAAGAGGCCGAATCCCTGGTGGACAAGATCATCGCCTACGACCGCGACCCAGAGAAGGGGCCGTGGCAGGCCAAGGTCTTGCTGGTGTCTGACGACATCACGAATCCCCAGATCCCACAACATTTCGAATCGTACTTTATCAACGACGCCGAGTTTCTCGCCCGGGACTCCATGCCTACCGATCTGGACATGACCAAGCTCTACATCGGGTCATTCCAGCTGGAGGGTCGCACGAAGCCACGAGCTCGGGACGAGTTTCTCAGATTGCTGAACGAGGGCGTCCTGATCCTGACGTACCTGGGACACGGCAACCCGGAGGTGCTCGCCCACGAACAGATCTTTCTCCTGAGCCGCGATATCAGCAGCGTCAATAACGGTCGTCGTGCGCCGTTCATCTATACGGCCGCGAGTCAGGTGGGGGTGTTTGATGATCCAGGTCGGGAATCGATGCCAGAGACAATGGTGAAGAAACCGGATGGCGGCGCCATCGGCTTCATCGGCGCCACACGCGTAGGCTTCCACAACAGCAACGTGGTCCTGGCCAGACAGTTCCACGAACAGATGTACCGCAGCGGACGCGACCACGTTCCCATGGGGATGGCCCTCATGGAAGCCAAACAGATGGTCTGGGCGAATTCAAACAGGACAAATATCCAGCGCTACTCGCTTTTTGGTGATCCTGGACAACGTCTCAATCGGCCTCGGTTGACCGTCCTACTCGACGTGCCCGACTCCCTCGAGGCCTTGATGGAAGTGGAAGTCAGCGGTCTGGTACTCGACGAGGATGGCACATCGGCGACCGATTACCAGGGCATTGCCTTCGTGCGTGCCTTCGACTCGGCCGCGCAGAGTCAGATCGAAGGTCTGCCCTACGAGCAGCTGGGCGCACCGATCTTTCGCGCCAGAGTCGAGGTCGTCGACGGTCGGTTTCAGACTCGTTTCCGGGTACCCAAGGACATCACCTACCGCGCCGACAGGGGACGAATCAGTGCCTACGTCACCGGCGACGGCACTGCCGAGCCCGCCTTCGGATCTCGTGACGCCCTTGTCCTGGAGGGCACAGCCGCTGACGCCGGGATCGACGGTACGGGCCCGGCCATCACCTTCGCCTTCGCCGGTCAGGCAGGTTTCCGCACGGGAGACTTCGTGTCCTCGCGGCCGACGCTGGCGGCGGTTCTGGCCGACCCGAGTGGGATCAACATCACGGGCGAGACGGGGCACGAGATCGAGTTGTGGCTCGACGACAACGAGGTGACGGCCGTCACGGAGTTCTTTACCTCCCTGACCGATCACTCACAAGGAGTGGTGGATTATCCTCTCGGTGCCCTTGAACCCGGCCAGCACACGATCCGTCTCAAGGCCTGGGACACGTTCAACAACTCGTCGGTGGAAGAGTCCGGTTTCGTCGTCGCCGAAGCGGCTGACGCAGCGCTGACCGACGTCCTCTTCCACCCCAATCCGACGGCGGACGGCACCGGTCACTTCATCTACACCCTTGCCGCACCCTCAAGGACGGTCAATATCCAGGTATTCGCCTTGTCTGGTCGACGGGTGGATGACGTCGAGGGCTTTGCTCGACTCGGGTACAATCAGGTCCCGTGGACGCCGGCCACCGAACTGGCCAACGGCAGCTACTTCTACCGACTCGAGGCAATGCTGGAGTCGGGCGAGACCGCAACACAGGACGGTTGGGTACAGGTCCTGCGCTGATCGAATGACAACAGCGGACCGCAAGGCAAGGGATATTCGGTCCCGTGCAACGGAATTCCGCCGAAACCGCTATCTTTATCAGATACGATCCGTTGCCGACGCGAGATGGACCCGGTGACAGGCACGGAACAGGAGAACTGACACGTGAGATACAGAAAGACCCTGACCCTTGGAGTGGCTGCGGCCTGTCTTGCGGGCCCGATCGAGCCGGTGTCGGCGACGCCGGAGAGCCGCGCGGCGGTGCTGTTCCTCCTGATCGAACCTGGCGCTCGCGCCAGTGGCATGGGCGAGTCGTATGTAGCCATCGCCGATGACGCCACGGCGAGTTACTTCAACCCTGCCGCCCTGGCCGGGCAGACGGACCGCAAGCTCAACTTCACCCATCAGAAGTGGCTGCCCGGGCTCGCCGACGATCTGTCGTACGAGTTTCTGGCCTATTCACAGCCGGTCGAAGGATGGGGGAATATCGGCATCAACGGCTCGCTGCTGAACCTGGGCGAGCAGACCCGTACCGGTGAGCGCGGCGAGGTGCTGGGGAGCTTTTCCAGCTACGACCTGGCCTTGTCGGGTGCCTACGGCGCCGACGTTTCCGGCAATCTGTCGGCCGGCATCGGTCTGAAATTCATCCGCAGCAACCTGGCCGATCAGGGAGCCGGCATCGAGCGCGGCAAGGGAGTGGGCAACAGCTTCGCCGCCGACCTCGGTCTGTTGTGGCGCATGACGCCGACGCTGAGTCTCGGCGCCGCACTGCGCAACCTGGGGCCGAAGATCGCCTACATCGACGCCAGCCAGGCCGACCCGCTGCCGCAACATCTCGTCATCGGCGTCGCCTATGACATTCTGGAGACCGAGTACCACGACATGCTGTTGTCCGTCGACGTGTACAAACCGCTCATCGACGACGGAAACTTCGCCACCAACCTGTTCACGGCCTGGGCTGACGAATCCATGGGCAACGAGTTCAAGGAGATGGATCTGCATGTCGGTGGCGAGTACCGCTACGGACTGTCGGCCATCAAGGGGCAGTCGTTTCTCGCCCTGCGCGCCGGCTACTCCTACGACCAGGATGGGGATCTGAAGACGCCGACCTTTGGCCTCGGACTGAAGTACAACATGTTCCAGGTCGATGTGGCCTACATCACCGGTGATGACACGCCGCTGCAGGACAGTACGCGGTTCTCGCTCAACCTGTCCTTCTGATCACCATCATCCGCAACGCGCGCCAGACAGTGGGCGGGCCGGCAGGGAAGGGATCTCGGCCGGCCCGTCTCTGCGTTCGCGCCACCCTGTCGGCTGCCGTTGTCGTGGCGCTGTGGGCGGCGTGCCCCGCACCGGTGGTAGCGCAGCCGACCTCCTGGCGCATCCTGGCACTGCGCGTCGATTTTCCTTTCGAAGAGACGGACGAGGCGACGACCAGTGGCCAGGGAGGTTTCGACCTGCGATCTCTCGCTGTTGCCCTGCCCGACTACCAGCTGCCCTACGACACCCCTCCCCACGACCGCGCCCACTACGAGGCCCACCTGCGCGGGTTGGCCCGTTACTACGCCACGGTTTCGGCCGGCAAGATCGCGATCGAGGCCGACGTCTTTCCCCTGGACGACACGCTGGCCTATACACTGCCGACCTCGGCGCTGAGATACGGCAACGGCCGGACGCCGGAAGAAATCGGCGGTAAATGGCGGGAACTGGCTGCCGACGCCATCGCCCTCGCTGAAGCAGACCTGGCCGGTCCCGACTTCTCCGAATACGACAGCTATCTCATCGTCCACGCCGGCCTCGGTCACGAGACGGGTCAGTTGAACGACATCCGATCGGTCTATCTGAGTGCTGCCGATCTGGCGGAGTACGGTGGAGCGATCGCCGTCGACGGCGGCGATCATGTCATCGAGAATCTCTGGATTCTTCCCGAGGCGGTCGATGATCGAGGGCGTGCCGGTCTCAACGGACTGCTGGCCAAGTTTTTCGGCCACCAGCTCGGCCTGCCCGGCCTGTCGAATTTCGGCGACGGGCTGCCCGGTGTCGGCGGGTGGAGTCTGATGGATGTGGGCGCCAACCGTATCGGCTTCATCCTCCACGACGACCAGCTGGATTATGTCTTCGGCACCGTGCCGCCTCATCCGCTGGCCTGGACAAAGGCCGAGCTGGGGTGGATCGAGGCCGTCACGATTCAGCGTGACACGACGATCACGATCGTCGCCGGCGATCGCGCCCCGGTCCCGGGAATCGCTGCCGCCCAGGCGGTTCGAGTGCCTCTGTCGCCTGGCGAATCGCTCTGGCTCGAGAATCGGCAACAGAGGTCTCGCACCGAGGCGGAGCTTCCCGCCGGTGTGACGGTTCCTTTCTCCGGGCTCGAACTGGGATGGATCGAACCCTCGCAGGTGCAGTTCAGCCACACGATTACAGAAGCGGAGTCCGATTCTCTCGCTGGCCGGGGGGCCGGAGTCTGGCTCGGGGCCGACGAGTACGACGCCTTCGTCCCCAGCTCCGGGCTCCTTATCTGGCATGTGGATGACACCATCATCGACGGCACCCCCGAAGGTTTCAACAACAATCGCGAACGTCCGGGACTGGTGTTGAAGGAAGCCGACGGCTATCGCGACATCGGCAACCGTTACTTCGATCGCCAGGATCTGACGGAGGGCACAAGAGGGGACGCCTTCTTCGCCGGGTTCGCCGCCGACGGCACTGCGGGCGTGGATCGACTGGGTCCGGCGACGACACCGAGCTCGAGCACGAATACCGGCCTGGAAACGGGTGTGCAGATCGACGTGCTGTCCTCTCCGGGGGATTCGATGCAGGTCCGTCTGCACTTCTCCCGCAATCTGTCGGGGTGGCCGCGGCCTCTGCCGGGAGCCAGGCGGTTGCAGTCCGCCGATGTTGCCGGTACCGGCCGGACGGATCTGATCGCAGAAGGAGAGGGAGAGGTCGTCGTCTTTCGCGCCGTGGAGGCAGACGAACTACACCTGCAGGGTGGACTGCTGGCCGCCGCCAGCAGTGGTCTGTTCCTGTCGACGCTGGATGGTGTCGCTGCCCACGAGGCGGATGGCGCGCTGCGGTGGACGAGTGTGTCACAGCGGAGATGGGCGGGTGCTCTGGTCGCCGGCTCGCTGTCGGGAACGGGAGCGGCCCTTGTCACCGTCGGCGCCGACGGTCTCAGCGCGCGGGATCCGCAGAGCGGCGCCATCCTCTTCGCGGACGACCTGTCGGCCTCCGGACTGTCGGCTGCCGATCTCGACGGTGACGGTGATGACGACCTGATCGCCGTCGGTTCAGGTGGTCTGCGCCGTTACGATGGATCTGTATCGACGGCGATCGGCCCGGGTGCAGGAGCCTGGCTGCCGCCGGCATCAGGTGATCTCGACGCCGACGGCAATGCCGACATCGTCCTCGTCGATGCCGCAGGTCAACTGTTGACCGTGGGGCAGGAGACCGACATCAGGATCGGTCTCGGGGACACGCCTACGGGACCGCCGTCACTGGCCGACATCGACGCCGACGGACGTCTCGAGATCGTCGTACTCACCGGGCAGAAGCTCCATGTCTATCATGGCGGCGGCCTGCGGGCGGCAGGTTTTCCCGTGTCCGCCCCGGCCCACCACGAGTCCGGCCCGTTCCTCGGCGAGCCGGTGGCGGCAGACCTGGATGGCAACGGGACACATGAGGTCGTCGTCGCCGCCCACGTCGGCATCTATGGATTGGGCGGGGACGGTGACCTGCTTCCCGGGTTCCCGGTCCTGACGCCGGGAACACCGCAGCTGGCTCCCCTGGCAGCTGACGTCGACGGGGACGGGGTTGCCGACCTCGCCGCGGCAGCGGAAAATGCCGTGCACGTCTGGCAGCCCTCGTCGTGGTACAGTGGCTTTGGCACAGCGATGACGACGGGATGGGGTCAGGCCGGAGGATCGGCAGCGGGAGGAAGAGCCCAACTCGCCATCCAGAGTGATCCTCCATCGGTCCGGGACAGAGACCTGCTGCCGGCCACGAGAGCCTACTGCTACCCCAACCCTGTGGACGGGAAGACCGGGCGGGCGACGATTCGCTTCTACCTTTCGCGTCCGGCCATGGTTACGCTGAGGGTGTATGACGCGGTGGGCAACCAGATCGATCACCTCGATGCGGCGAATCCGCAGGCCGCGGCGGAGAACGAGCTGACCTGGCCGGTATCGGGGTACGGCAGTGGCCTCTATCTCTGCAGGCTGGTAGCCAGCGGCGAAGACGGTTCGAAGGGCGATGTGACACTGCGGATGGCGGTCAGTCGATGAGACGCCTGCTGGTCGCCTCCCTGTCCGCGGCCTGCCTGTTCCTGCCGACGCCGACCCGGGCACAGAACCACCCCGAGCTCGAATGGCAAGTCCTTGAGACGGCCCACTTCCGCGTGTTGTTCCACGAGGGGCTGGAGGGCACCGCTGAGAGTGCCGCCAGGATCGCGGAGGCGGCGTGGGAGCCGGTGACCGAACTCTACGGCTACCATCCGGACGGCCGGGTTCGTCTTATTCTGAAGGACTACGACGACTACGCCAACGGCGCCGCCTACTTCTACCACGATGCCATCGAGGTCTGGACGTCACCTCTCGAACACGACTTCGAGATGCGTGGCACGTCCGACTGGCTGCGCAACGTCATCACCCATGAGTTCGTTCATATCATCTCACTGGGCGCCTCGCGCAAAGGGTCACAGCGCGTACCCGCCGCCTTTCTCGAATACTTCGGGTACAGGGACGAGACGAACCGCGACGACATTCTCACAGGAGCCCCAGACCGACTCACCGTCCTGCCCCTGGCCAACACCGTGGTGCCCATGTGGTTCGCCGAGGGTGTCGCTCAGTTCCAGACTCCGAGTCTCCATCATGACCGCTGGGACAGCCATCGGGACATGATTCTGCGCACCGCCGTACTCGAGGGCACGCTGTTGCCCCTGGAGGAAATGGGCGTCTTCGGCAAGCGGGGCTTCGGCAACGAGTTCGTCTACGACCACGGGTACGGCTTCGTCAGCTACATCGCCAGGACCTACGGTGATTCGGCCTTGCCGGCGATCTGCCGTCACGTGGGTGGCCTGGCGACGATGAACGTCAACGGGGCTCTGCAGGCGGTCACCGGTCGTGCCGCGGAGGATCTCTGGCGGGACTGGCAGGCGGCGATGGCCGCCGACTACGACGACCAGGTGGCGGCTCTGGGAGAGGTGAGGCAAGGCACCAGGCTGACAGCCGACGGGTTCTCGAATACACGCCCAGTGTTCGCGCCGGATGGCCAGCGCGTTGCCTACCTGTCCACCGGAAAGCGTCACCAGGGTCCGCACTCGCTCGTCGTGCGCGATCTGCAGACGGGAGAGGATGAAATCATCGCCCATGGCGTGGTCTCGGTGCCCGACTGGGACCCGGCGGGTGGGCATCTGCTGTTCGTGCGCAAGGAGTCGGCGGACAAGTACGGATCCCGCCGGGCCGACCTGTTCGATCACGACGTGGAAGGACCGGAACGCGGCTGGATGGGTACGGCGCTGTGGAGCCTGCCCGCACTCACCGGCGTCCACGTGCCGGAGGATCCGCGCACCCGTCAGCTGACGAAGAACGTGCGAGCCCAGTATCCCGCCGTGTCGCCCGACGGGAGTCGAATCGCCTTCGTCCGGGCAACCGCCGACGGTGCGGCGCTGGCGCTGACCGAGCGTGACGGCAGCAACATGCGTGACCTGGTGCGTTTTGACGACGCCACGCAGCTGTACACGCCGCGCTGGTCTCCCGATGGTGCCAGTCTGGCGGTCTCCTGGTCACAGGGCGGACAGCGTGATATCGGTCTCGTCGACGTCGACGGAGCCGGCTTCCTGGTGCCCCTCGTCACATCCACGGGAACGGACCGCGACCCCTCGTTTTCCACCGAGGGGGGCGAGCTGCTGTTCGTCAGTGACGTCTCTGGAGTGTTCAACGTCTACGCTCTCGGACTGGCGTCGGGTGTCATCGAACAGGTGACGAATGTCCAAGGCGGCGCCTTCTTTCCCACGACGAACGCCGAGGGGGAGATCATCTATGCCGGGTACGGGGCCGATGGCTTCCATCTGTACCGGATTTCCCGTGAGGTGGCGCAGCCTGTTGCCAACGCCTCGGCCTTTCATCCGAATGATCAGATCCGGATCTCCGGCTCCGTGCCGGAGCCGGATGTGCCTGTCGCCCGGCAGCCGTACGGCATGGAGATGCTGCGCAGCACGGTCATGCCGCGGCTGACTTTCGATGAGGGGCACGCCAAGCTCGGGGCGTACTTCGGCACGTCGGAGGCCCTCGACAAGCAGAGCATTTTCGGCGCCGCGAACTATGCCCCAACCAACGGCGATCGTGACTTCTACGCTGTCTACAGATTCCGCGGCTTTCGACCGACGTGGCGTCTGAGCTTCATCCACATGAAGCGGCATTCAGCTCGCGGCGACAGCTCCGAGGCACGCGATTTCTTCGTCACCGGCATGAACTTCAGCCTGAATCGACTGACAGCGGGTGTCAGCGGCCACCTGAACACGAACAGCAGCATCGACGTGAGTCTGGCCTACGACCGCTACGACGCCAGCCTCGAAAACGATCAGCTGTTTCCGCGCAGCGACGGTCGCCCCGGATTCGAACGGATCCACGGCAAGCCCATTGGCTACACGTATCTGAACGGCTTCGATCTGGCCTTCGTCTATCGCCACGATTCGGTGCCTCGCCGGCAGGACCGGGACATCAACCCCCGGGGCGGCCGGCGCCTCTACGCCCGCTACGACCGCATGACCAACTGGTTCATCGAGGGCTTCAACGAGCAGAACACCTCCTTCCTGCAGGAGGAGTATCTGGGCCTGTTCTACAATCAGGTGACCGTCGACTGGCGCGAGTTCGTCGGCCTGCCGAAGAACACAACCCTCGGGCTGCGGGCCTACGGGGGACTGATCGACTCCGACAGCGTCGACGGGTCGACGGTGGGGGACTTCTTCGATTTTCACCTGGGAGGGCTGCCCTTCATGCGGGGCTACACCTTCTACAGCATCGAAGGGCGCAAGGCGGCGATGGCGAATGCCACGTTCCGCTTTCCTCTGTGGCCCGCCGTACACAGACGCCTCGGGCCATTCTACCTCGACAAGCTGTACGGTGCCGTCTATGGCGACGCCGGAAAAGCCTGGGACGGAGACATATCAGACAGTGATCCCGTGTACGGACGCAGCGGTCCCCTGCGCGACGCGGGGCTCCAGCTGCGACTCGACGTGATCTCCTTCTACAGTCTGCCGACGAGGATCGAGTTCGACGCGGCCTACGCCTTCGACGAGGTCTCCAACAAGAAGCCGTGGAAGCTGTACCTTACCGTATTGTTCAACTACATCAATTGGGTCGATCCCGGAGAATGAGCGACAGCATGGCCTCCATGATTCGAAGGTTCTCGATGAGCAGATTTCAATGGGTGGCTGTGACCGCCCTTATGGCAGCCGGGGTACAGGCGGAGGCGCAAAGCAGGACGGGTATGCAGTTGCCGCGACTGACACCCGGCGTACAGCTGAACCAGCCTGACGAGTTGGCGGCGATTCTGTTGGCGCAGTCAGACCAGACGTTACCGGCTCAATCGGCAGGCGAGGACACGCTCCTCGTGCGGACCGTGGAGCGCTCTGGGGAGAAATCGCCGAAACGCGCTTTCCTCATGTCAATGCTGGTGCCTGGCTCGGGAGAGTTCTGGGGCGGCTCGAAGACGAGGGCGGCCCTGTTCTTCGGCCTCGAGGTCCTCGGCCAGGGGATACGGCTCAACTGGGATGGGAAGGGGAGCGATCTGGAGGATGACTTCCGTGTGCGCGCGGATACGACCTACAACCCGTGGAACTACCTGGCGTGGCGGGATTCGCGCAACAGCCGGTTCTCGTCGATCACCCACGCGCTGCCCTGTTCGGCAGAGGTGAAGTCGGCACCGTCGTCGCTGCCGGTACCCGACGCGATCCGCGACTGCCTCGGCACCGACAAGCAGCAGTTCTACGAGCTCATCGGGAAGTACGACCAGTTCGTCGCCGGTTGGGACGATGTGTATCGCGATGACGAGGCGGGGAACCGCGTCGAGTTCACCGAAGTCGACTCAGCAGAGAACTTTCAGTCCGACACCCGGCTGTCCTACGAGATCGACAGGAACGAGAGCAATAAATACCTGAAGCGGGCTTCTACCATCGGTGGGGTCCTGCTCGTCAACCACGTGTTCAGCGCCATCGATGCTGCCAGAGTGGCTCGAGCCCTCAGCGAAGGTCAGGACGAGGCCGTGATCGATCGCCGAACCCGTTTCGGTCTTGCTCTGGGCGGCAGCACCGGAAGGACACCCATGTTCATGGCCTACCGTCCCATCGAGTGATGATTCGACTCGGGCTGAGTGCACTGCTGCTGACCACCGCCATTTCGACGGCGCCTGTCGCCGCTGAGGGGGGTGCTGGTCGTTTCTGGCGATCCTTGCTGATCCCCGGTTGGGGACAGCACGCCGGGGGGCGGGATTCGGCAGCGTCACGTTTTGTGATTCTGGAGGGTGCTCTCTGGGCGGGATATGCCGGGCTGTCGGGTATATCCGGCATCCGACGAACCACCTACCGAACCTACGCGGCCACACATGCGGGAGCGCAGACGTCGGGGAAGACGGGAGAGTATTTCGATGATCTCGGCTTCTATGCCACCCATCATCAGCACAACCAGTTCGCCCGGGTTGACGGTCCCGATGCACTCCTCTACGCCAATACGCCCGACTTCTCGTGGGAGTGGGATGCCGACGGCTCCCGCGAACGGTACCGCGACCTGCGCAACTCAGCCGAGACAATGGAGCGCAACGCCCTCTTCGTGACGGGCCTCGTCGCCGTCAACCATCTGGTTTCAGCGATTCACGCGGGACGAATGGATCGGGAGGCGGGCCTCGCCGAGAGCGGACTTTCGGCCATCGTCATCGATTGGCAGTGGCGTCCCGAGCGCCTCGACCTGGTGCTCCGCCGATCCTTCTGATGAGTCGGGTTCTGCTTGTGGGTGCGGCGCTGATGTTGCTGGCTGCACCCGTGATGCCCAATGAAAATGGCTCCGAGGCGCCGGTGCGATGTGGTACACGCTGGCTGCAACAGCAGCGCGCCGCCGGGCGTTTCCCGTTGCCGGATGTTCCCCCATCCGGTGTGGCCAAACTGGCCCAGGACACGACGGCGATCCAGGTCGGTACGGAGTTGCAGTTCCCGGCGGCTGGCATGGTTTCCACGGTGACAGCCACCTGCCAGCACGTCGGCGAGCACGCCTACATCTTCGTCGAAAACCGACACTGGGACACCAACGGGGGGTCGATCCTGCAAAGCCACGTCGACGTCCTTGGCGATCTCTTCGACCATTCGACCCCCGCTGATCCGGAGCGCGGAGTATACGATATCGAAACCGAAGTCTTCGGCGATCCCGCCGATGTCGACGGCGACCCCCGCATTTACATCCTCGTGCACGAGATCAAGTTCGGCACGGGCGTGGTGGGTCTCTTCGACGCGGCAGTGGCCCGTCACGCGGTTCCGGAATTCCGCCGCGATATCCTGTTCATCGACGAGAGGTTCCTGCGGCGGAGCAACTATCTGACTCTGGGCACGCTGGCCCACGAGTTTCAGCACCTCATCCACTGGCGCTGGGACGAGGATGAGGACACCTGGGTGGACGAAGGATTGTCCGGCTACGCGGAGGAACTCGTCGGATTTCCCGAAGCCGATCCCAACGCGGTCCCTGAGTTTCTCAAGCGGCCCGACACGTCGCTCACCGAGTGGGGTGTCGCCAATGAGGCGCGCCAGTACGGGGTGACGTACCTGTTCATGTCCTTCCTGGCACAGCGGTACGGGAACGAACTGATCCGTGAGATCGTCGCCCAACCGCGCAATGGCATCGAGGGGCTCGACGCGGCCCTCGAGGCGCGGTCGATCCCGGATCGCTTCGGCGCTGCATGGGAAACCTGGGCTGCCGGAAGTTATGCATCGCAGGACGAGCGCTACATGTACGGCGCCCTCGACGGGCGTCGGGTGAAGACGTTCGATGTAGAACCCGAGCAACTGCCGTTGGCGAACGCACCTGGCTTCGTCGGTCGATGGGGCATGGCAAACGTCCTGTTCCGGACGCCGGGTGACCTGCTCATCAACTTCGACGGAGATGACGTCGGCCGTTACCGCGTCTGGACGTACTCCATGGGACCGATGGGGGCATCATTGCGCCCGATCGACATCGATGCCGAGAACCGTGGCGTCGCGCAGCTGACCGGAATCGACAGCGCCGTCGTCATCGTCACCCGCACATCACAACAGGGCCAGAATTTCCAGTTGTCGGCCAGAAGGTTCACACCCACTGCGGTGATGTCCGAGGCGGAGGCCACACCTGCGGCAACGGTGCTGGCGCCAGCTTTCCCGAACCCCTTCAACAGCAGCGTCCGCATACCCTATGTCGTGGCCACTGCGGGTGATGTCGATCTCGTCATCTACGACATGCTTGGCCAGCGAATCCGTTTCCTCGCCCGTGGGAACCACGATCCCGGGCGCTACGAAGTCGCGTGGGACGGTCTCGACGCCACCGGCCGCACCAAGGCATCAGGGACCTATCTGGCGAGACTGAAGGTCGGTGGTGATGTACACGTCACGACGTTGTCCCTGATCCGCTGACGTGTGACGTCAGGGGGCGGCCAGGTCCTCCAGTCGCTGCACCCGTTCTTCCCGCAGGGCCCGGACCTCTTCCAGAAAGCTCGAAAGCTGTCTGCCGTGAACCGGATGCGCCAGCTGCGGGGCGATTTCTATCAGGGGCTCCAGGACGAAGCGTCGCTGTTCGAGCCTTGGGTGAGGGACACACAACCCCGGCTCATCCACCTGGCGATCGGCATAGAGCAAAAGGTCGAGGTCCAGCGTACGTGGCCCCCAGTGCCCGAGCCGCTCCCGGCCGTGCAGCCGCTCCACCTCGAGCAGGGCGTCGAGCAACTCCCGTGGCCCCAGATCGGTCTGCAGCCCGGCGGCGGCATTGAGAACATCATCCTGCGGCTCAGGGCCCACCCAGCTGCTTTCCCAGGCACCGGACACGGTGACGACACCAGTCCCCTCGATCCGGGACAGGCTCACGAGGGCAGAGTTGAGGGTTGCGAGCCGGTCGCCGACGTTGCACCCCAGACCGATGTAGGCGGTCTCACCCACGGTCGAAAGCGCGCTCGATCTCGATCTCCAGTCCGTCGAAGCAGGCGGCCACGGGTGGATTCGGCTTGCGCACCCGAATCAGGACCTGCTCAACTCGTGGGAAGGCCTCTCCGATGGCGACGGCGACGGCTTCGGCCACAGCCTCGACCAGGCCATATCGAGGTCCTTCTGTGACCACCGCGTTCACGACCTCCAGGACGCGAGCGTAGTCCACGGTCAGCCCAGGATCGTCAGCCCTGCCGGCAGCCGCCAGCGACAGGTGGAGTTCCACGTCTACCTCAAAGCGCTGGCCGAGCCGTGCCTCTTCGGGAAGCAGACCGTGGTAGGCAAAGAAGGTCATGTTGTGAAGGCGAAGGCGATCCGTCACAGGGGTCTCCTGGATTGGTGTAACTTGGTGGGGCAGGGAGAGTTGCTTGACTTCGCGTCGCCTCGGGCTATATTGCGCACGAGAGTAACCCCGCCCTGTCGCCGAGGCGCAGTGTCCGGGCGGGTGGATTCTCGATCTGTAAAGGTGCAGGAGGCTTGCATCATGTCGTTTGCATCAATTCAAGGTGGATAGCGCCATGTCAGAGATCCGCGGAGCTGCACAGCAGATCCAGGGAGCCCAAGCGGTCTCCCTGGACAGCCAGCAGCAGCAGGAGGTGCGCGACGCCCGGGAACAGCGGGCCGAGCGACGGGCCGAACAGCAGGCCGAAGCCGCTGAGCAACGTGAAACGAGCGCCGACGAACGGCGTGAGGCTCGTGCTGCCCAGGCGGAAGGCCAGCAGGCAAGTCGCGAAGTGCGCGCCGATCAGGCGCAGGAAGCGCAACGCGAGGAGGCCGCTGAGAATCAGCAGCGGACGCCCGCTGAAAACCGCCAGGAAGGCAGAGGCGAAGCAGTCGACACACTCGCCTGAGAGAGCAAGCCCCTTCCCCGCCGGAAGACGAGTTCAAGCAGCAACAGACTTACAGCAGTCTCTGACAAGGTCGCGCCGTGGCCAGCTTTGGCCTCGGCGCGACCATCGTTTTACAGCACAAGCCCCCTCACATCACACCGCCCCTTCTCGCTGCAGTGCCCGATAGGCGATATCACGTCGCCAGTAGGCCCCGTCGAAGTGGATTCCGTCGATGGCGCTGTAGGCGGTTCGTACGGCAGACGGGATATCCGCCGCCGTCGCCGTAACGGCCAGCACACGGCCGCCGGCGGTGACCAGCTGATCGCCGTCGAGGGCGGTACCCGAGTGGAAGAGGATGACATTGTCCGTGGAGGCAGCGCCGTCGATGGCATGGCCCGTCTCGTAGTCTCCCGGATACCCCCCCGAGGCCATGACGACGCACACCGCAGCGCCGTCGGTTTCCAGCTCCACCGGTTCCGCCTGGGACAAATCACCCCTGGCTGACGCCAGACAGAGGTCGACCAGGTCGGAGCGCAGCAAGGGCAGCACGACCTGTACCTCCGGATCACCGAAACGGCAGTTGAATTCAACCACTTTCGGCCCCTCCGCCGTCAGCATGAGGCCGACGTAGAGAACTCCACTGTAGGGAGCCCCCCGGCGCTTCATCTCCGCCAGTACCGGTTCGGTCACCTCGCGGTTGGCCCGGTCGATCAGTTCGGCAGTCATGACGGGGGCCGGGGCGTAGGCCCCCATTCCTCCCGTATTCGGGCCGGTATCACCCTCGCCGATGGCCTTGTGATCCTGTGCGGTTACCAGGTTGATGTACCGCTCACCGTCGCATATGGCGAACAGGGAGGCCTCTTCGCCCTCCATGAACTCTTCGATGACGACCTGGGCGCCGGATTCGCCGAAGACCCGGTCGTCGAGGATTTCGCGCACGGCGGCCACGGCTTCCTCTTCGGTGGGGCAGACGATGGCGCCCTTGCCCGCCGCCAGTCCGGAGGCCTTGACGACGATGGGAGCGCCCTGTTCGCGGATGTAGGCACTGGCACTGGCACTGTCATCAAAGGACCGGTGCGCCGCCGTCGGCACGCCGATGGTCGCCATCAGTTCTTTCGAGAAGGTCTTGTCAGACTCGATGCGAGCCGCCGCCTCGGAGGGGCCGAAAATGGTGAGTCCCGCTTCCTGGAAGCGATCGACGATCCCCGCCGCCAGTGCCGCCTCCGGCCCGACGACGGTGAGATCGATGCCTTCGGCAGTAGCGAAGTCTCGCAGCTTGATGATCTCCGATTCCAACCGGGGGCGTTGCGAGATGTCGAGATCGACGCGGATGTCGCTCAGGCAGCGGGCATGGTCGGCGATACCGGGACTGCCGGGGGCGGCGAAGAGTTGTTCGATGCGGGAGGACTGGGACAGCTTCCAGGCAAGGGCGTGTTCACGAGCTCCCTTGCCGACGACGAGGACCTTCATCTTCTGCTCAATCTCCTGTCAACGGACAGTTTCGGGAGTGGGCTGGCGCCGCGCGGCTCTAGACGTAACCGAACTCTTTCAGATCCCGGTCCCGCTTGCGCCAGTCGGGCCGAACGCGAACACGTAATTCGAGGAACACGGGACCGTCAACGAGCGCCTCTATCTTGTGCCGGGCGCCGGTGCCGATGCTGCGCAGGCGGGAGCCACGTTTGCCGATGACGATGCCCTTCTGGCTGTCGCGCTCGACGTAGAGCGTGGCGTGAAGGTAGGTCTTGCGGGCCTTGCCAGCCCCGCCGTCGTCGTCCTCTGCATCCGGGTCACGAAATTCGTCGACCTCCACCTGGATGGCGTAGGGGAGCTCGTCGGTGAGCTGCTCGAAGGCGGTCTCCCGGATCAGCTCTGCGGCGAAGAAGCGTTCCGGTTGCTCGGCCACCATCTCCTCCGGGTACAGCGGCGGCCCCGGGGGGATCAGCCCTTCGACGAGCTGCAACAGCCCGTCCACGTTGATACCCTTCAACGCCGACAGGGGCAACAGTCGTGGCAGGCCGAACGTCGCACACAGGCGGGACATGAGCGGTTCCCGTGCCGCCGGCGGCACCTGATCCACCTTGTTGAGTACGGCCACCAGGGGTTTGTGGTTGCCCTCGAGAAAGGTGGTGACCAGATCGACGCGATCGTCCGGGCGCGTCGCATCCAGCAGCAGCACCACGGCGTCGCCATCGTTGCAAGCCCGCCGGATCTGCTGATCCATCCTCTCGTGCAGCTTGTACGAGGGCTCCAGAAGACCCGGTGTATCGAGGACGACGAGCTGTGATGTGGGGCGGGTCAGGATGCCGAGAATGCGACCGCGGGTGGTCTGCGGCCGCGCCGTGACGATGGACAGCCGCTGTCCGAGAAAGGCGTTGAAGAGGGTGGACTTGCCGGCGTTGGGACGACCGACCAGGGTGATGTAGCCAAACCGATGGCCATCCTCGCCGCCCCCCTCGGCGGCGTCCCCTGCGGGATCAGAAGCCGACGGTGGCGGAAAGGAGATAGGTCCCCTCGAGTTCGTCGTGTTGCAGGTAGGCGACGTCCACGTCCAGCCGCCGGCCGAGGTGCAAGCCGAGTCCATAGGTCTGCCGCTGCTCCTCAAATCCCGCGCGCAGGGCCATGCGATCCGCCTGGTATTCGATACCGGCGTTGACGGGTGCGGAATCCGCGTCGTCGTCGGCATCACCACCGGTACGGGAGCCAACGGCAAGGGACGCCCGGCCACCGGCAACCTGCCGCGACAGGGCGACGCCGAGGGCCAGGGAAGGTTGGATGCGGTCGGTGGTGTCCGTGTCCCAGAAGATCGGTGTCGTCGTCGCGTCCCGCAGGTTGGCCGCAAGAGTGACTCCCTGGGCGAGGCGGTAACGGGCCCCCAGATCGATCCCCAGTCCGTAGGCGGTGAAGTCAGCCACGGTTCGGTAGATGATCTTGGCGCTGGCCCCCACATCGAGCCGCTCGCCGAGGCGTCGACCGCCGGACAGGTAGACAGCGTAGTCAGCGGCGCTTTCGGTGGAGGCCACGGTGGGACGGTTGTCGGGACCCACGGGGGCCGCGGCATCGGGAACCGCGGTGAATTCGATGCCCTCGACACCGAGCCGCAGAAGACTGAGGGCGACGCCGTCGAACATGAGCCTGGAGCCACCGGCCACAGCAACAAAGTCCTGGTCCACGAGACCGGAGTAGCGTTCGGCATGCATGAAGTGTGCCTGCCGAGCGGGCCCGCTGGAGAGGGCCGCCGGATTCCAGTACCCAGCGGTGGCATCGTCGGCGAGGGCCACGTAGGCGTTGCCGAGGGCAAGGCCGCGGGCGCCGGCGCCCACGGCAAGGAATTCGCCAGCGTATCCCGTGGCGGCGTCGACGCCGGTGGCTGCGGCGATAGTGAGGAATGTGAGAAGAAGTCGGCAGGTCATTGGCAGCCCGATCATTGTACGATCCCCAAGGGTATCCGTCCACTCTTTCGCTGCCCACGCTCCAGACCGGCAGGGGTTCCCCACCTTTCTAGGTGATCAGAAGCAGGCGCAGATCCATCACGTTCGTGCCGGTAGGGCCGGAGATGACGAGATCGCCGAGGCTCCGGAAGAACTCATAGGAGTCGTTCCGGAGCAGATAGTCGGTCGCCTGCAGACCCAGGGCCTCTGCCCGGGCCACCGTGGTGCCGTCGCCCACGGCTCCAGCAGCATCCGTAGGTCCATCGGTGCCGTCCGAGCCGCAGCTGATCGTCGTGATCGCATCGCATCCGGCATGTTCGATGGCGGCGGCGAGGACGAACTCCTGATTGCGGCCACCCTTGCCCTCGCCCCGCAGGGTCACGGTGGTCTCGCCGCCGCTGATGAGGCAGGCCGGTGGCTGCAGGGGCTGCCCTGTGTCAGCCACCTCGCGAGCGATGGCTGCATGCATGGAAGCGACATGACGAGTTTCGCCAGCGATCCGGGAGGAGAGCACGAGCGGGTGGTACTGACGCCGGCTGGCTTCCTCCCGTGCGGCCGCAAGGGCCAGCCCGTTGTTGCCGATCACGAGATTGACCGTGTGGCCGAAAACGGTGTCTCCCGTCTTGGGCGTCTCGGGATGCAGTCCCGCCGCACCAGCCTCCAGGTGCTGCAGGGCACGGAGGGGAATCCCTTCGCGGATGTCGTAGGCATCGACCAACTCCAGGCATTGCCCGAAGGTGGTCGGGTCGGGTGTGGTTGGCCCCGAGCCGATCGTGTCGAGACGGTCGTCGATCACATCGGAGACCATGAGCGTGACGACACGGGCGGGCATTGCGAGCCTGGAAAGGGCGCCACCTTTGATCGTGGACAGGTGCTTGCGAATGGCGTTGATCTCGTCGATGGTGGCACCACAGGACAGCAGGGCCGCCGTCGTCTGCCCCTTGTCCGCCAGACAGAGCCCGGGAACCGGCGCCGGCATCAGGGCCGAACCGCCTCCGGACAACAGGCAGATCACGACATCATCTTCGGTGAGCCCCTCGAGCAGCCGGCACATCTGACGGGTGCCGTCAACGCCGGCCTGATCCGGAATCGGATGCTGACACTCCACCGTCTGGATGTGCTCGAGGGGGAGCGCATGGTCGTATTTGGTGTTGATGGATCCGGCCGTGATTCGCTGGCCGAGAGTTTCCTCGACGGCGACGGCCATGGCCGGAGTGGCCTTACCGGCCCCGATCACGATCACGCGGGCGCGAGGAGAAAAGGGCAGAATATGCGGACCGACGATGAGTCGATCGCCGTCGAGGCGGAGGCTGTTGCTCACGAGACGCGTGGGATCCACCGCCGCCACCGCGACGCGGAAGATGGCCAGCCCATCCTCGCGACGCCGTGCAGCCGCGGCTGGCAGTGAGGTCACGCCGTGGTCAGAACTGTCGCATCAGACCGACCACACGGCCGGCGATACGAAATTCAACGCCGTCCTCGCCGTTGACGACGATCGGCGCGTAGGCGGGGTTTTCGGCGATCAGGCGGACGCCGTCGGGGCCATGGTCGAATCTCTTGACCGTCGCCTCGTCGTCTATGAGGGCGACGACGATCTCGCCGCGGTCCGCTGTCTCCTGTTGACGGGCGACGACGATGTCGCCGTCGAGAATGCCAGCCTCGATCATGCTGTCGCCCTGTACCCGAAGCGCAAAGACATTACCCGAAGAGGGAATCAGCGACCGGTCCACGTGAACGGTCGTCTCAACATGCTCTTCTGCCAGAATGGGGGCACCGGCGGCAACCCGACCGAGAACGGGAATCTCGAGCGTATCGAGAGACACCGGATCCGGCGTGGAGTCGATCAACTCGATGCCGCGTGACAGTCGGGGATGGCGGCGGATGTGCCCCTTCTTTTCGAGAGCGGCAAGGGTGGTACGGACGCCGTTGGTGGAGTTGATGTCGAACTTGTCCATGATCTCTCGGATTGTCGGTGGTGCCCCCCGACTCCGGATGATGGACGCGATGAAGTCGAATATCTCCTGTTGGCGGTCGGTCAGTTCCTTGGGCATGGCCTGGTATCTCCAGCGGTTGGGGTGCTACCTGCACTCATATTTACTGCACATTCGTGCATTTGTCAAGATCCCGACTCGCGCCAACCCTACGCAACTGTCTGTTTCTTCCCATGGTTACCCAAGCTGGCCAGGACTGATGCGAGACAGAGGGGCGGATCGACGCCATTATGTTGACAAAGTCCACCCTTGTCTCTACCGTATAGTGCAATTGACGTAAGTCGGTCAGTTTCATGGGGTTGCCATAAAAAATGACGAAGCAAACTGACATTATCGCCCGCCGCGCGGGCGCTGCACTACTCACCGTTGTCCTCTTGGGGCTCACACTCCTTTCGGGACCTCAGCCGGCCCTCGCACAGACCACGGGGAGCACGACCGCCCGCTCTGTCGGCGAGAGCAGGCAGGGCGACTCGGGCGGTCTGTTCACCGTCAGACGCTCTCTGGGCGTCGTGTTCCTCGCCGGGAGTGTCGTTCTGGTGTCACAGGGCTTCGACCTCAAGGATGAAGCCGACGAGTTCTACGACGCCTACGAAGCGGCGACGGACCCTGCCGAGATTGAGAAGTTCTACCAGCGCACGACCAATCGCGACGTCAGAAGCCAGGTGAGTTGGGCCCTGGCAGCGGCCTTCGGCATCACCGGCCTGCGCCTGGCGTTGACGGGAAACGGATCCAGCGCCTCGGCCGGGCCCGTGACGCTCGGGTCCGTCGCGGATGGTGCTGCGACATACTCGTCCCTGTCTCTCGTGCCCGCCATCACGCCCCGCGCCGTCGGCCTGCGCCTGCAGCGACACTTCTACTGAACGAGCCGGAAACTTCAAGATGAAGAAGACGAACCCGGGCGCCGCTCTTGCCGCCGCCCTCCTGCTGGCCCTCGTCGCCGTCAGTTGCGACAGGGACCGCAGCAATCCACTCGATCCGCAGTCCGACTTCGTGCAGAATCGCCCCGAGACGCCGGCGCAGCTGGCGGCGCAACCGGGCGTCGGGGTCATCCGCCTCGGATGGCAGGGCGGGTCGGATCGCGATCTGGCCGGATATGCCCTGTTCAGGTCTGATCGCTCGAACGGCACCTACGCCTTCGTCACTGGCGATGGCGACTCCACCGCCGGGATCACGACGGGCAAGACCACCTTCGCCGACTCGATCCGCGGCGAGAATCGCACCTTCTTCTACCGCGTCGCCGCCATCGATACCGCCGGTCTGCAGAGCGAGCTGACCACTTTCGTCGGCGCCACGGCCCTCGAAGACAATGTCTCACCCGAACCGCCGCAGAGCTTGTCCGCCGTGCCGGACGAGGACGTTCTGGGTCGTGTCGTGTTGCGCTGGTCGGCGCCACAGACGGACAGCGATGGCCGCGAACTGTCCGGCCTGTCCGGCTTCGTCGTCCTGCGCGCCGAGGCCGGCACCGGTGGTGCCGTTCCTGTCGACACCCTGCTGGCGGCAATCCGCGAGTTTGAGGACACCGGGCTGAGAACGCTCACCACCTACAGCTACAGCATGGTGGCTTTCGACGAAGCGGGAAACACCAGCCGCCCGGCTGCCGCAGTGCAGGTCACGACGCCCGGGCTGCCGACACCGGAGGGAGTTGGCGCCGCCGACGAGATCGGCCGCGTCGTCGTCACCTGGGGGGCGGTGGATGACGAAAACCTCGTCGGCTACGACGTCTTTCGCTCCACCCAGTCGGACGACGGTTTTGTACGTCTCGAGGGTGCCGAAGGCGGCAGCTTTACCACCGGCCGTACTTCCTACATTGACAGCAATCTCACCGGTGGCGCGCTGTTCTTCTATCGCATCCGTGCCGTGGGCAGAGATGGGGCGGCCAGCGAATTGTCCAGCATCGTCAGTGCCGAAGCCCAGTCCGACGAAGTGCCGCCGGGGGCTCCCGGGAATCTGTCGGCCGTGCCGGATCTGTCGGACTTCGGCCACATCTCCGTCTCCTGGAATGTGCCGCAACGCGATGTTGACGGCGGTGAGTTGACGGGGCTGGCGGGCTATCACGTGTTCCGCTCCGAAGAGACAACAGACTCCTTCGTCCGCGTCGCCACCGTCAACGGGCCGCCTTTCGAAGACACGGGCCTGGAAGAGTCGAACACTTACTTCTACACCGTCGTCGCCTTCGACACGGAAGGCAACGAGAGTGGCCGGGCCACCGCCGTCCGCGTGCGGACCCAGGGCGAGGATCGGGTAGGGCCCGGTGCGCCACAGAACGTATCGGCCGTCGCAGACGAGTCGGCCACCGACCGTATCGTCGTGCGCTGGGGCCCGCCAACCGTCGACTCCGACGGTGACGAACTGACCGGACTCGCAGGATTTGTCGTGTTCCGCTCCGAGGGCGGTCCGGGATCCTTCGTCCCCGCCGACACGGTGGCGGCCGGGGTCCGGCAGTGGGAGGACACGGGGCTCAAGAGCCTGACGCTGTACGCCTACACCGTGGTGGCCTTCGATGAGGCCGGCAATGAGAGCCGGTCTGCCACATCCAGTCAGACGCAGACCGGAGGCATTCGGGCGCCGCAGGGCCTGGTGGCGCAGGATGGCATCGGTCGGATCGAAATCAGCTGGCAACCTGTGGACGATTCCGATCTGGCCGGGTACAGCGTCTATCGCTCGGCCCGCTCAAACGAGGAATATGTCCGCCTCGAGGGTGCCGAAGGGACCGATTTCACCACCGGTCGTTCCAGCTACATCGACAGCAACATCGCCAGCGGCAGCCTGTTCTTCTACAAGGTGCAGGCCGTAGCCACCAATGGCCTGCTGAGCGAGCGGTCAGCTTTCGTGGGTGGCACGTCCCTGGCCGACGAGTCAGCGCCAGGGGCGCCGCGCAATGTCTCGGCCGTGGCTGACGAGAATGACGCCGGACAGATCACCGTGGGCTGGAGCGCCCCTGCCGTCGATGCGGATGGTGGTGACCTCACCGGCCTCGACGGTTTCGTCCTGCTCCGCGCGGAAGACGCGGACGGCTCACTGCTGCCGGTAGACACCCTTGCCGCCGAGGTCCGGACCTACGTCGACACGGGGCTGAGGGCCCTGACCACTTACCGCTATGCCATGGTCGCTTTCGACGGCGCGGGCAACCAGAGTTCGCAGGCGCTGTCCAGTTCGACCCGTACGGCCGGCATCCCGACACCGAGTGGCCTGCGGGCCACCGATGGCCTGGGACGGATCACGCTGGCCTGGCAGTCCGTTGACAGCGACGATCTGCTGGGATACGAAGTCCACCGTGCGGCGACATCCGATGGCACGTATGAGATCCTTGCCGGGGCGGAGAGTTCGTCCTTTACGACGGGGCGCACGACGTACGTCGACTCCAATCTCACCGGGGGGACGCTGCTCTTCTACCGGGTCCGCGCCGTCGGTACCAGCGGCATGACAAGCGAGCTCTCGACCTTCGTGAGCGGTCAGGCAGCGACGGGCATCTCAACGCCGACGGCGTTGAGCGCCACCGATGGTCTCGGCCGGATTGCGCTGCAATGGCAGGCCGTCGATGATGACGATCTGCTCGGGTATGACGTGTATCGCTCGCCACGCTCCGACGGCCCGTACGAGGTCCTGGCTGGAGGTGAAGGATCGTCGTTCACGACGGGGCGCACGACCTACGTCGATTCCAATCTCGCCGGTGGCACGCTCCTGTTTTATAAGGTTCGAGCCATCGGGGCCAACGGTACCACCAGCGAGTTGTCCACCTTTGTCAGCGCCCAGGCGGCGGCGGATGAGTCGGCACCCGGAACACCACTGAACGTCTCCGTCATCCCTTCCGATACCGATCCGACGCAGATCTCGGTTCGCTGGACGGCGCCGGTCACCGACGCCGATGGCGGCACCCGCACAGGTCTCTCAGGGTTTCGTCTGCTCCGTGCGGAGGGGTCGGAGTCCCTCGTCCCCGTGGCGACTCTCGAGGCCGCCGTTCGTCAGTTTGACGACGCCGATCTGCGTTCTCTCACCACCTATCGATATGCACTGATCGCCTTCGATGCCGACGGCAATGAGAGCGCGCAATCATCGACCGGCCAGGCGACGACCATCGGTGTGGAAGTGCCCTCCGCCGTCCGCGCCACCGATGGCATCGGCCGCATCGAAATCAGCTGGAACGCCGTCGATGACACCGAGCTGATCGGCTACAATGTCTACCGGTCGACACGGCCCGATCTCGACTTCGTCCAACTCTCGGGAGACGGCGACGACGCTTTTACGACGGGACGCACCAGCTTCATCGACTCCACGGTAACGTCTGGCGACCTGTTCTACTATGAGATCACAGCTGTCACGGCGAGCCTGCAGAGCGAGCGCTCGGCTTTTGTCAGCGGCAGTGCCGAAGCCGACGAAATCGCCCCGGCCACCCCCTCTGATCTCGTCGTCATCGCCGACGATGCCGAGGCGATGGTGACCCTCAGCTGGAGTGGATCACGGGCTGATCAGGATGGCGGCGACCTTACCGGTCTGGCCAGCTATGTCGTGTTTCGCAGCAAGGACAGCGCTTCGGCGCTGGCCGCTCTCGATACGATCGATGCCAGTTCAACCTCGTACGCCGATACCGCTCTGCAGGCGGCAACGACGTATTACTATGCCGTCAGTGCCATCGACGGCTCCGGGAACGTGAGTCCGCGGTCGTCGACCTCGTCGGTGACCACCCAGGGCATCGGTGCGCCGTCCAACGTCGCCGCTGCCGGCGACGTGACCAGCATTACTCTCAGCTGGACGGCGAGTGACGAAGAGGACCTGCAGGGCTACAATGTCTATCGCTCGTCCCGCTCTGATGAAGGGTACTCGCGACTGGAGGGGACGGAGGGCGCGCCCTTCACGACGGGGCAGACGAGTTACATCGATTCCAACCTGACGGGTGGACAGATCCTCTTCTATCGGGTCTCGGTGGTTACCGACACGGGGGAGAGCGAGCAGTCCGCTTTCGACGGGGCCACCGTACAGACCGACACGCGGGCGCCGGCGGCCCCCACCTTCCTGGATGGTGATCCGGTGAGCGATGATCCGGAGCGTCTGTCGCTGACCTGGCGGGCGCCGGGTTCCGATTCGGACGGCTCCACGCTGACGGGGGTGAGTCTCTACCGCATCTACCGGGCCACGACCTCGGACGGCGACTACGAGCAGATCGCCACCTCGACGACGTTATCCTACGACGATTCCGGCCTCGACCAGCGGACGACCTATTTCTATCAGGTGGAGGCCCTCGACGACGACGGGAACATCAGCCCCAGATCGTCGACGGCGGCGGTGACGACGAGCGGTGTCGATCTGCCGACAAATATCAACCTGACGGCGTCGACCCCCTCCGATGCAACCGAGCCGCCGGTGGTGACGATCAGCTGGACCAAGTCTGCCGGTGCGATCGTACGCTACGAGGTCGAACGTACGACGGTGGCCAACAGCACGACGGACTCGGATTTCACGGCCATCGTGCCGAACAACATCAACACGACGCGCGATGACGATGGCGTCTCTCGCGATACGACCTACTACTACCGTGTGCGTGCGGTGGACGGGGATGCCCGGGAGAGCGACTGGACCGATCTGAGGTCAGTCAAGGTCAAGAACTAACAACTCGGTCACGTCAACTCGAGGACAAGGCAGGGGAGTGGTCGGTGAGGTGAGCTGATCATTCCCCTGTGTCGTTCTGGATCAGCTCGGCGTGCCACTTAAGGACCGAATCGAGGATCTCTTCCAGTTCCCTGGCCTCGACGGCGTCGACCCGTCCGATTCCGGGGTATTCGACACTTCCATCGTCGTGGACGGCGGAAGGAGTTTCCGTTGCAGCGGCAAGTTGGGCCGCAAGCTGCGCCATGTTGGCGGCAATGGTGTCTACCGCCTGCTGCAGCCGGCCTCTCGCCTCCTGCGGCATGCCTATCTTGTTGGCCCCCTCCAGTTCACGGCGCAGGAGGGAGTAGATCTCCAGCATACGCGCCGTCTGGACGCGGATTCCGTCGAGATTGTAGGAGGTGGACATCAGACGCTCCTGAGCTTGGGTTCATTCTCTGTAAGAGTCTCCATATTCAACTGCAACACACAGCAATCCCTATTCCAGCGAGATCGAGCCTCATGTCAACTTCCCATCCGACAGCTGACGGACTGCCGGATCACGTCGAGGAGAGACTCGGAGCTGCCCAGGTCCGGCCTGGGGACGGCATCGTTGTCGCCGTCTCTGGTGGGGTGGATTCTGTCGTCCTGCTCGATATTCTGAGCCGACTGGCAGAGGCCATGGAGTTGTCCCTGCATGTGGTCCATCTGGATCACGGCCTGCGACAGGATTCGCCGGAGGACGCGGCCTTCGTCAAGGCTCTCGCCGGGGCACTGGGTTTACCGGTCACAGTCGAGGTGGTGAACGTGGCCGAGGTGGGGCGAAGCCAGGGCCTGTCTGTAGAGATGGCCGGCCGCCGTTGTCGACGAGATCTGTGGGAACGGGTACGGGCCCGTGTACGGGCCCGCTGTGTCGCCGTCGGACACCATGCAGACGATCAGGCCGAGACCGTTCTTCTCCGGTTGTTGCGTGGCGCCGGTGCTACCGGTCTGGGCGCCATGCGTCCGGTCGCCGACGGTGGCATCGTGCGTCCTCTGCTGGCGGTACGCCGCTCGGTGATCGAAGCCTATGCCAGGAAGCGCGGCCTCGTCGTGCGGGAAGATTCCACGAATCGGGATCTGGGGTTCCCCCGAAACCGGGTGCGCCACGAACTGATCCCTCACCTCGAGGCGAGGCACAACCCGAATCTGGTCGAAGGACTGAACCGTACCGCCTCGTTGTTGCAGGCCGACGATGACTTTCTCGAGGACTTCTCTCGTGACGTGGCTGGCAAGCTTCTGAAGGAGCGCAGACGAGCCTGTCTGACGCTTGATACACCGCTGTTGTGCGGTTATCATATAGCCGTTCAGCGACGTGTCTTACGTCAGTATATTCAAGAGCTTGCACCACAAGACGCGCCGTCTTTCGCGGCGGTGGAAGGCATCGTCGGGCGCCTTGCCACCGGCAGGGTCGGAATGCACCAGGTGACCGGCGACATCCGGGCTGAGAACACGGGTACCGTTCTCATTCTCCGAAGTGGCCAGGTAAGGCAAGTGCAGTCCCGTGTTACTGCGCCGGGGCAGACGCCTGTCCCCGAGCGCGCCACGACACTGCATGCAACCTTCGTCCCCCCGCAGGCCTTCAAAGATCTGCGATCCGGCCTGAGTGCATGGCGTGCCGCCTTCGACGCAAAAGCCGTAAACGGTCGTCTGCGATTGCGGACGCCACGGCCGGGGGACCGACTGCAGCCTTTGGGGATGGGGGGGCGGCACAAGAAACTGAGCGACTGCTTCATCGATGCGAAGTGGCCGCAAATCCTGCGCGCCGATGCTCTGCTGCTCACCCGTGATACCGATGGCGGGGAAGAAGAGGTGCTGTGGGTTGCCGGCCTGACCCGGAGCGAGGCCTTTCGGGTAACCTGTGACACAGACAGAATCCTTTACCTTGAGTTCGTCGATGTCGACTCTTCTGAGTCTGATGGATCGAACGTCCACCCCATGGACCGATGAGTGAGAAGAATGGATGAGCAACCCAGACAGCGGCAGGATGGTTCGGGCGACGACCGGCCACGTATGCCCTGGCGCTGGCCCTCGCGCAGTCGCGCCTTCTGGATTTTCCTCATCCTCGTGCTCATCATCGCTGCCAAGTTCTATGGCAGCACGCCGTCGGATACTCGCGAGGTCTCCTTCGTCAGCTACCAGGAGTACCTGGACTCAGGACGCATCGCCGGCGCCAAGATCATTGGTGATCAGGAGTTCCACGGCATCTTGCGCGATGGCACGCGCTTCGTCGTCAACCTGGGGCCCATCGACGCCGAAACGAAGCGGGCCTGGCTGGACGCCGGAATCGAGGACTTCTCGTTCGAGGACAAACCCTTCCAGTGGTACTCGGTCCTCATCTCCTTTCTGCCGTGGCTGTTGTTCATCGGCTTCTGGATTTTCATGCTGCGGCAGATGCAGGGCGGCCCCAGGGGGTTGTTCTCCTTCGGCAAGAGTCGCGCCAAGGTGCTCACCGAAGACCGGCGGAAGACGACGTTCCAGGACGTGGCCGGCGTCGACGAGGCGAAAGAGGAACTCAACGAGATCATCGAGTTTCTCAAGGACCCGAAGAAGTTCCAACGCCTCGGTGGACGCACTCCAAAGGGCGTGCTTCTGGTGGGCCCCCCGGGTACGGGCAAGACGCATCTGGCCCGTGCGGTAGCCGGTGAGGCAGGTGTCCCCTTCTTCTCGATCAGCGGCTCTGATTTCGTCGAGATGTTCGTCGGCGTGGGCGCTTCGCGGGTGCGCGATCTGTTTGAACAGGGCAAGACGAACGCGCCCTGCATCATCTTCATCGACGAGATCGACGCCGTCGGCCGTCACCGCGGTGCCGGCATCGGCGGCGGGCACGATGAGCGCGAGCAGACGCTCAATCAGCTCCTCGTCGAGATGGACGGTTTCGAGTCGAATGATGGGGTCATCCTCATCGCCGCGACAAACCGTCCCGACGTGCTCGACCCGGCATTGCTGCGGCCCGGTCGATTCGATCGCCGGGTCGTCGTCAACCTGCCCGATGTGCGCGGTCGTAGAGGGATTCTCGAGGTACACTCCCGCAACGTCCCTCTGGGTGAGGACGTCGATCTGGAACGTCTCGCCAAGGGGACGCCAGGCCTGTCGGGCGCCGACCTGGAGAATCTGGTCAACGAGGCGGCCCTGCTGGCGTCGCGTCGGGATCGTGAGCATGTGGCCCACACCGATTTCGAGGAGGCCAAGGACAAGGTCATGCTCGGTGCCGAACGCAAGAGTGTGATCATGACCGAGGAGGACAAGAGGCTGGCTGCGGTACATGAGGCCGGACACGCCCTGGCGGCCAAGATGACGCCGGGCGCGCCGCCGATCAACAAGGCGGTCATCGTACCTCGAGGCCAGACCATGGGTATGGTCTCTTTCCTGGCCGAAGAGCGACACTCGATCACCGAGTCCCGGCTCAAGGCACACCTGGTCACCGGACTCGGCGGCTGCTGCGCTGAATCCATCGTCTTCGGCGAGCGGTCCACGGGGGCCCAGGCTGACTACAAGCAGGTCACGGGTCTGGCGCGCTCCATGGTCTGCGACTGGGGAATGAACAAGGACCTCGGGCCGCTGGCCCTCGGTGGCGATGAGGAGGAGGTCTTTCTCGGCAAGGACTTCGGCCGCACCCGGATGTATTCGGAACAGACGGCACAGGCGGTGGACGGTGAAATCCGTGACCTCGTCATCGAGGCGGAGGGCCGTGCCCGCGACCTGCTGGAAGCACGCCGCAAGCAGCTGGATGACCTGACCGATGCACTGTTGGAGTTCGAGGTCCTTGACGACGGCGAGATCGACCGCGTTCTCGAGGGACTGCCGATCGAGCGTGAGCCCGATTCCCCGGTTTCTGTCGCCGCCGACAGGGCAGATACTGAGCAATTGGCGTCTTCACCGGAGCCGCCCGCCCAGGACGCAGCTGAGGGGTGATCTGGCGACTGCACGGCGACCGACGGGTAGAGTTCGGTCAACGGACGCAGATCCTGGGGGTGCTCAATGTCACACCCGATTCGTTCTACGACGGTGGTCGGTACGTCGAGCCGCTGCTGGCGGCCGAACAGGCACTGCGTCTGGAGGCAGAGGGCGCGGACATCATCGACATTGGCGGGGAGTCGTCCCGTCCCCCGGTCTATGGTGAGGTGGCGCCTGTCTGCGCCGAGGAAGAGTGTCACCGGGTGGTCCCCGTAGTAGAGGCGATTCGCCGGCAGAGCGACGTCCCTCTTTCCGTCGACACCGTGAAGGCCGAGGTCGCGCGCCGGGCGCTGTCGGCGGGGGCCGACATCATCAACGACATCAGCGCCTTCGAGTATGAATCGGGGGCCATGGCGGACGTCGCCTCACAGGCGGCGGCACCCGTCATCCTCATGCACCGCCGTGGGACGCCCGCCGACATGCAGCAGAACACGCACTACGACGATCTGACAGGCGAGATTCGCACCTACCTGACGGCTCGCCTACAATTCGCCCACGAGCATGGCATTCGGGCCGACCGCGTTGCCGTCGATCCGGGCATCGGCTTCGGGAAGTCGGTCGAGGGGAACCGTGAACTCATCCGGCGGGCGGCAGAATTCGGTGTCGGTGGCTGCCCGGTCGTGGTAGGTGCCTCGCGCAAATCCTTCATCTGGAAACCCATGGGTATCTCTCCCGAAGGGGCACTCGAAGGCAGTCTGGCGGCGGCGGTGCTCGCCGTCGTCCACGGCGCCCAGGCCCTGCGAGTGCATGACGTAGAAGCCACCGTCCGCGCCGTGCGGGCGGCCGAAGCCATCGAATCTGCGTCCGACTCGGACGACTGAAGCGTCAATGGACGATCTCGTTCTTTTTCAACTTTTCGGTTTTCTGCCGGTCAGCGTCGTCGCCGTTCTCGACATCCTCGTCGTCGCCCTTGTCGTCTATCGACTGCTCAACCTCATCCGCGGCATGCGTGCCGCACAGATGCTCGTGGGTCTCTTCCTGCTGGCCTCCGTCGCCCTGGCGGCCCAGTGGCTGCAGATGAGAGCCCTGGCCTACCTGCTCGAGCAGGTGCAGTCTATCCTGCTCATTCTGCTCGTTATCCTTTTCCAGCCCGAGTTGCGACGGATGCTCGCGGCGCTGGGGCAAAGCCCCGTGCTGAGCTGGTTCTACAAGACGGAGCCATCACGGGTCATCGATGAGGTCGTCAACGGCGCAGTGCAGTTGGCCGACCGGGGTTACGGGGCCCTCATCGTCATCTCTCGAGAGGCTGGACTCGAAGCGGTCATCGAATCCGGTGTGCCGCTCAACGCCAGTGTCTCCGCCGACCTGCTGACGACAATCTTCACGCCCCGGTCGCCCCTCCACGATCAGGCGGTGGTCATTCAGGGAGAAGCCCTCGTAGCGGCGCGCTGTACGTTGCCTCTGGCAGAGGAACTAGAGGATCAGCGCCTCGGCACACGCCATCGGGCTGCCCTCGGCGTGTCACAGGAGACGGACGCGGTGACCATCGTTGTGTCGGAGGAGACGCAGACGGTTTCCATCACGGTGGGGGGTGGGCTGGTGCGCGGTCTGGATGCGCGGGAACTCAAGCAGAGACTGTCCGAACTGCTCTCTCCCCGCGAGGCGGTCGCCGGTCTCCCCGCCCTCTCAGATGACGATTGACAGGGAGTTAGCAGGCCTCTATATTGAATACTTATTCACAAAAACAGAATAAGTATTATAAAAATGTCCACACCGAAACAGAATCGTCACAGGTTGATCCAGCAGCTTCTGCGGGAAGAGCGGATCGACACGCACGAGCGCATGGCACAGTCCCTCGGCCGGCACGGCATCGACGTCAGTCAGTCAACCCTGTCGAAGGATCTGCGCGAGCTTGGCGTGGTCCGCATTCCGCAGGCCGGGGGGGGGTTCCGTTACTCCCTGTCGGACAACGGCAGCCACCATCCCGATCGCAATGTACTCGAGCGCGAGCTGCGCGACTATGTCACCGAGGTGGACCGCGCGGCCAATATCATCGTGATCAAGACCACGCCCGGCCATGCACAGGCCGTGTGCGAGGCCGTGGATCGGATGGCATGGTCAGAGGTGATGGGCACGCTGGCGGGAGAGAACACGATCTTTGCTCTCTCCCGTACGCCGGCCGAGTCACAGGCCGTGTGCGGGCGGTTGGCGACCCTGACAGGCTTGACGATCGCAGACGGCTGAGCGAACAGACCCATGAATCCGGACCTGCAGCAGTATATCGACAAAGCGGCCATTCTCGTCGAGGCTCTGCCATACATCCAGTCCTTCCGTGGCAAGACGGTGGTCGTAAAATACGGTGGCAGCACCCTGACGGGTGCCGAAGCCGTTGACACCGTGCTGAAGGACCTCGTGTTCATGGAGCTGGTCGGTATCAACCCGGTCATCGTGCACGGTGGTGGTCCCGCCATCGACCGGCAACTGCGGAAGCAGAATATCGAGACGAAGCGCGTGAACGGGTTGCGGATCACCGACCAGGACACGATGCAGATCGTCGAAGGTGTGCTGTTCGGTGAGGTGAACGCTGGTCTGGTGGCAGCCATCGAGGCCCTCGGCGGCAATGCCGTGGGTGTGTCGGCCAAGGATGCAGGCATTCTGTTGGTTCGGCCCCACGTGGCACAGACGGAGGACGGGCCGGTGGAACTGGGTTTTGTCGGTGATGTGGAGTCAGTCGATGCCGAGCCTCTGCACAAGATGATCGCCCGCGAGGAGATTCCCGTGGTGGCGCCCATCGGTCGTGGCGTGGACGGCGCGGCCTACAATGTCAATGCCGACACCGCCGCCGGTGAGATCGCCGCCGCCGTGCACGCAGAGAAGCTGGTGTTTCTGACCGATGTAACCGGCATCATGGAGGATCCCGCCGATGAGAGCACGCTGATGTCGACGGTGCGTCTCGGCCAGGTCGACGGTCTGATTGCCGAGGGTGTCCTGCAAGGTGGCATGATCCCGAAGGTGCTCGCCGGTGTTCACTCGGTGAAGGCTGGCGTACGCAAGACTCACATCATCGATGGCCGGATCCCGCACTCCATCTTGCTGGAGTTCTTCACGGATGAAGGTGTCGGTACACAGGTCGTGCAATAATCGAAGAGAGCTGATATGAGAACTGACAAGGTAATCGAGCAGGAACAGCAGTACATCCTGCAGACCTACGGACGTCCTGAATTCGTCCTTGAACGGGGCAATGGAGTCTACCTGTTCGACCTCGACGGCAACCGCTATCTCGACTTCGTCAGCGGCCTCGCCGTCAACGCCTTTGGCTACGGTGACTACGATATTCTCAAGGCGATCGAGGAGCAGGCGGGCCAGTTGATGCACGTGTCAAACCTGTACCACACGGTCCCGTCGACGAGTCTGTCGCAATCGTTGGTTGAGAATTCCTTCGCTGACCGCGTCTTCTTCTGCAATTCGGGCACCGAGGCCTGGGAGGCGGCACTGAAGTTCACGCGCAAGTGGGGGAATACCGTTGCCGGCGGCAAGTTCCGCTTCCTGGCCTTCAACGAATCTTTCCACGGTCGCACCCTGGGTTCCATCTCGACGACGGGTCAACCCAAGTATCATCAGGGATTCGAGCCCCTGTTACCCGGTGTCGATTTTGCCGACTTCAACGACCTGGGCTCCGTAGAGAAGGCGCTGACGGATGAGACCTGTGCGATCCTTGTGGAGCCGATCCAGGCTGAGGGTGGAATTCACGTGGCCAGCGAGGAGTTTCTTCAGGGTCTGAGGACGTTGTGCGATGAACGGGATGTCCTGCTCGTGTTCGACGAGATCCAGGTCGGCATGGGACGCACCGGGTCGTTGTGGGCATACCAGCAGTTTGGTGTCGAGCCGGACGTGATGACTCTGGCCAAGGCGTTGGGAGGCGGTCTGCCCATCGGCGCCACGCTGATGAAGCAGCGGGTAGCTGATGCGGTGAAACCGGGGGATCACGCCGCCACCTTCGGCGCCAATCCCGTGGTGGCCAACGTGGCGCTCACGGCGCTGACGAAGCTGATGGCCGACGGGTTTCTCGAAGGCGTCCAGGAGAAGGGTGAGGTTCTGCGCTCCGGGCTGGAGAAGCTGCAACAGCGATACCCGGACAAGATCAGCGAGATCCGGGGCCGCGGACTCATCCAGGGCGCCGTCATGACCGACAAGGCACCCGCAGAATATCTGGCCGCTTTCCGTGAACGCGAGATCCTTGTTGCCCCTTGCGGCACCGACGTGGTCCGCTTCCTGCCGCCCCTCGTCGTCGAAAAGGAGCAGATCGACGAAGTCGTCGACGTCTTCGACGAGATCCTTCGGCAGGGATGATGGCGTCGTCCGGCAAGCCGTGGGGTGGACGGTTCGCCGGTGCCACCGCCGAACTGATGGAGCGGTTCAACGCTTCTATCAGCTTCGATCACAGGCTGCTCGAGGTCGACGTAGCCGGCAGCAAGGTCTACGCACGCGCATTGGTGCGGGCAGATTTGCTCACCGCGGAGGAGGGTGAGCAACTCGTCGCCGGTCTCGATCGTGTGCGGGACGAGTTCGCCCGGGACGGTCACGTGTTCGAGCCCAGTCTCGAGGATATCCACATGGCGGTGGAGGGCAGGCTCACCGAACTGATCGGCCCCCTTGGCGGCAAGCTGCACACGGGACGCAGCCGCAACGACCAGGTCAACCTCGACACGCGGCTCTATCTGCGCGTGGCGGTTGCTGCCACCCTCGGTCGCGTCCGCCACCTGCAGCAGGTCCTCGTCCACAGTGCCTCTCAGCATCTCGACACCGTCATGCCCGGCTACACCCATCTGCAGCAGGCACAACCCATCCTGTTCGCGCACTACGCCCTGTCCCTGTTCTGGGCGCTGGAGCGGGACGCCAGTCGGCTCCAGGACGCGCAACGAAGGGCCGATCGCATGCCCCTGGGCTCCGGCGCCCTGGCCGGATCCGCCTTCGCCCTGGACCGTGAATTCATGGCGCAGGAGCTGGGTTTCTCGGCGGTGACCCCGAACAGTCTGGACGCCGTCAGCGATCGCGATTTTCTGCTGGAAGCTCTGGCGGGGCTGTCAATCCTGATGACACACCTGAGTCGCTACTGCGAGGATCTCATCCTCTGGTCGTCGGCCGAATTCGCTTTCGTCGAGCTCGACGACGCCTACGCCACCGGGTCCAGCATGATGCCGCAGAAGAAGAACCCCGATTCCCTCGAACTGGTGCGCGGCAAGACGGGGCGTGTCTATGGAGACCTGATCACGCTGTTGACGGCGATGAAGGGACTGGGGTTGACCTACGGCAAGGATCTGCAGGAGGACAAGGAACCGGTCTTCGACGCCTTCGCCACCACCGACGACTGTCTCGACGTGTTCGCCTCGGTGTGGGAGACGATGGCGGTGAAGACGCAACGTATGGCGGAGGCCGTCGACGATGGCACGCTGGCCACGGAACTGGCCGACTTCCTCGTGGAGCGCGGTGTACCATTTCGTGAAGGCCATCACATCGTCGGTGCCGTCGTACGGTCGGCGGCGTCGGCTGGTACACGGCTCACCGAGCTGTCGCTGGCCGATCTGCGCCAGCACCACGACGCCTTCGATGAGGAAGCGGTCCGCCGGCTGGATCCGCGGGCCAGTCTCCAACGCCGCAATCTGGCTGGCGGCACCGGCCCCCAGGCCGTGGCACAGCAACTGGAACAGGCCAGAGACATCCTCGAGGCGGCTGCGTCGACGTGACCGGTCCCGGGGAGGCTCCGACCCTGAGCATCCGTGAAGCGCGGTTCGGCATTCGCCACATCCCCATGCGGATGCCTTTCCGGTTCGGCATGGTCACGCTGACATCGTCAGCCCAGCTTCATCTCTTTCTTGAGGTGGAAACCGCCGACGGCCGGCGGGCAACGGGGCTCGCTGCCGACATGCTGGCGCCGAAGTGGTATGACAAGGACCCCGACAAGAGCTACGCCGACAATCTGAACGACCTCGTGGCTGGCGCCCGCCAGGCTGTGGACACGGCCATGGCCGTCGTCGGCGACCAGACCGCCTACCGGGTCTGGCGCGAGACCTACGACGCCTGCCAGGCAGCGGGTCCGGCGGCGGGGAGGAATCCGCTGGTGGCCGGCAACGGCCCGTCTCTGGTGGAGCGAGCCCTTCTCGACGGACTTGGTGTGGCCCTGGCAGTGCCGTACCACCGTCTGCTGCGAGACAATCTTGCTGGGATCGACCTGGGAGACATTCACCCCGAACTCTCAGATGTGGCGATTTCGGAGGTGATTCCCGAGCGTCCCCTCGAAGAGATACACGTCCGTCATACCGTCGGACTCGCCGACCCGATTCGCACCGCGGACATTCCCCCCGGCGCCCGACTACAGGACGGGTTGCCACAATCTCTCGAGCAGTACATCGAGGGCCAGACAATCCGTCACTTCAAGATCAAGGTGGCCGGAGGCGTCGACGAGGACGCGATACGCCTGGACGAGATCGCTGGCGTGCTTCCCTCCGGCGATCTGATCGTCAGTCTCGATGGCAACGAGCAGTACGACGACCCCGAGAGGCTGGCTGCACTGCTGGATCGCCTGCAGGGTGGCAATGCCTCGACCCGTCGTCTCTACGACGCCATTCTGTATCTCGAGCAGCCCCTGGACCGCCGTGTTGCTCTTGACGGGAAGTCCGCGGAAGCCATCAGGAAGCTGTCGGCACGCAAGCCGATGGTGATCGATGAGTCAGATGAAGCACTGACAACCTTCAAGGAGTCGGTGGCGCTGGGATATCGAGGTGTGTCGTCGAAGGCGTGTAAAGGCATGACGAAAGCATTGGCAAACCTGGCCCTGTGCCACCGGCTGAACGACGACTACGGCAAGCCCGGCCACTTCTCAGTCACCGGTGAAGACCTGACGAATGTGCCCGTGGTGGCGCTGCATCAGGACCTGGCACATCTGGCCGCCCTGGGAATCACCCACGCCGAGCGCAACGGCCATCACTACGTTCGGGGTCTCGATCACCTGCCGGCGTCCGAACGAGAAGCCTGCGTCGAGTGCCATGCGGCCCTCTATCGGCGGATCGATGAGGATCTGGTCGCCCTCGATGTGCGGGACGGGTGTATCCAGGTATCCTCGCTGCAGACCCCCGGGCTCGGCGTCGGTGTTGACATCGATCCGGAGACGACGATCGACCTCGACGGCTGGCGCCCCGAGGATCTGGAAGAGGATCTCGAAGAGGACCTGGAGCAGGAAACACATGACTGAGAGACTGGCGGTGCGTGACGTGCGGTTCTACATGCGCAACGTGCGCACCCGTATGCCCTTTCGTTATGGCGTGGCCACCCTGACGTCCGTGCCGATCCTGCATGTCCTGGTCGATGTCGAGATGGAGGACGGCACGCTGGCCGTCGGGGCCGCCGCCGACATCCTGCCGCCGAAGTGGTTCGACAAGGATCCGGCCAAGAGTTACGCCGACAACGTCGATGATCTCGTCTTCGTCGCCCGGGCCGCTGCCGCCGGCTATGCGGGGGCCCCCGGGTCTCCGGCGAGCGTGTTCGATATCTGGCAGGAGGGATACGCCGCGACGCTTGCTGCTGGCGACGGACGTTCTCTCAATCACCTGACGTCGAGCCACGGCAGTACGCTGATGGAGCGGGCCCTCATCGATGCGGTCGGTCGTGCCCGGAACCGTACTTACCATGAGATGCTCGTGGCACCCGACAACCCGCTGGGTATCGACCTTGGCGCCGTCCTGCCCGAACTGGCCGGCGTGTCACACCTCGAGGCGGTGGCCCGCACACCACAGGCCTCGATCGCCATCCGCCACACCGTCGGCCTCGCTGACCCGCTCAGGGACGCCGACATCCCCGCAGCGGACCGACTTGATGACGGCTTGCCGCAGTCGCTGGAGGCCTACCTGCGAGTTCAGGGACTGCGCTGGCTGAAGGTGAAAGTGAACGGTGATCTCGAGGCCGATATGGATCGCCTGCGCGGCATCGCCGCTGTCGTTGATCTCGACGGAGCAGGAGCCGTGTCCATCTCTCTCGACGGCAATGAGCAGTACGACGAACTGGCCAGCTTCGCAGAGCTTCTCTCCCGCATCGAAGCGGAACTGCCCGCCTTCTACGAGGCAGTCCACTACATCGAACAGCCGTTGGAGCGCAGCGTGGCGCTGGATCCCGCGCAGTCGGCCGGCATCGCCACTGTGAACAGCCGCAAGCCCATGGTGATCGACGAGAGCGATGGCGACCTCGACGCCTTTGCGCGGGCAGTGGATCTGGGATATCGCGGGGTTTCCACGAAGAACTGCAAGGGACTGTTCAAGGCCCTGGCCAATGCGGCGCTGGCTCGCCGGCTTACCGCCGAGGGCGAGGGACGGATGTTCTTTCTGACCGGTGAGGATCTGATGAACCTGCCGGTGGTGCCCGTGCACCAGGATCTCACGCACGTGGCAGCTCTGGGTATCACTCATGTCGAGCGCAACGGCCATCACTACGTGCGTGGCATCGACCACCTGTCCCCAGGCGAGCGACGCACGCTGCTGGTGGAACATGCAGGCATGTATCGCGCCGACGGTGACTCGGGTTTTCTCAACGTCGAGCAGGGCGCCATCGACATCCGTTCCCTGCAGCGACCGGGTCTGGGGTCCGGCGACAACGTCGATACCGGGGCGGTGACTCCCCTGGACGACTGGACCTTCGACAGCCTGACCTGAGCGCGAAGGAAGGAAAGATGACCGATCACGACGAAGCGGTGCGGCGGTTGCAGGAGATGCTGCGCTTCGATACGACGAACCCACCTGGCAACGAGCTGGCCCTCGTCAGGCATCTGGCGGGGCAGTTGCAGAGGGAAGGGCTCGACGCTCAGGTGCTGGAGTCGGCGCCGGAGCGGGCGAACCTCGCGGTGCGCCTGCGGGGTGATGGCTCGCAGCGACCTCTGTTGCTGATGTCGCATCTCGACGTGGTCCCCGCCGAGCCGGCCCAATGGAGTCATCCACCCTTCGCCGGTCAGGTCACCGACGGGATCCTCTATGGCAGGGGGGCCATCGATTCGAAGCTGACTGCCGCCGTCCACCTGCAAGTGCTCCTGATGGCCCATCGACAAGAACTGCCGCTGAAGCGAGATCTGGTACTGATCGCCGCAGCCGACGAGGAGGTGGGGGGGACGTACGGCATGTCCTGGTTGGCTCGGGAGCATCAGGACTGGCTCGATGCCGAGTTCGGTATCAACGAGGCGGGGGGGTTTGCCGTCCTCGTCGACGGTCAACCGATCTACACCTGTCAGGTGGCCGAAAAGGGGGGCGCCGACATCGACCTGGTCAGTACCGGGCGTCCCGGTCACAGCTCAGTGCCACACGACGACAATAGTATCGTCCACCTGGGAGACGTGCTGACGGCCCTGGGCGGCAGGTTGCCCCACCGGGTGACTCCGGCGGTGGGGGCTTTCTTCGAGGCCTCGGCACAGGCGGCCCGTCCTGAGGTGGCCGGCCTGCTGCGGGATCTGTCGGATCCACAATGTTGCGCCGCCGCCCTGGCGGCCCTGCCGGCGGAACCGCCGGTGAAAGCCATGTTCGACGCCATGCTGCGCAACACGTGTGCGCCGACCATGCTGGAGGCGGGGATCAAGCGCAACGTCATCCCCTCCCAGGCGACAGTGCGTCTCAGCGGCAGGCCCTTGCCTGGCGTCACGGAGACAGCCTTCCTGGAGGAGGTGTCAGGACTGTTGGGTGCGGCCGGAGATCGCGTCGACGTGCAGCTTGGCACGTTCCGGCCGGGAGTGGCCTTCGACCACGAGACGCCGCTGCTGACGGCCATGACCGATGCCTTGCGCTGCCACGAACCCCGAGCCGTGCTGGCGCCGTACATGCAGACGGGCGGAACCGACGCCCGGTATCTCACCGACCTCGACATCACCGTGTACGGCTTCGTACCGATGCGCCACGAGCCCGGATGTGATTTCTTCGAGCTCTGTCACGGCCACGATGAACGCGTGTCCCTCGACAACATCGCTTTTGCCGTGGACGTAACCTACGATGTCGTGCGTCAGTTGAACGGCTGCGAGCACTCCTCGGCGCGTTAGGCTCCAGCCTTCTGCAGTTCTCTCAGGAACTCTTCCTCCAGTAGAACCCGCACGCCCAGTGCTGCCGCCTTCGTGAGTTTTGATCCGGCCTTTTCGCCGGCGATGAGAAGGTCCGTCCTGGCGCTCACGCTGGTGGACACCTTGCCGCCAAAGCGCTCGACGAGAGCACCTGCCTCCTGCCGCGAATAGTGTTCCATCGTGCCGGTGAGCACGACGGTCCTGCCGGTGAAGAATGTGTCCTGTCCTGAACCCTCCGGCGGCGCTGCACCTGCCAGCTGCAGACCGGCAGCCCGGAGCTTGTCGATCAGAACCTGTGTGGCTGGCTCGGCGAAGAAGTCACAGACCGATTTCGAGATCGTTGGCCCGATCTCATCGACCTGGGCCAACTCCTCTTCGGTCGTCTGTGCCAGGATCTCGATCGTCGAAAAGTGCCGGGCGAGATTGCGGGCTACCGTGGCCCCCACGTGGAGGATGCCGATCCCGAAGAGCACGCGGTCGAAAGGGCGCTGACGGCTGGCGTCGAGGGCCCCGACGAGATTGTTGGCCGACCGTTCTCCGAGACGCTCGAGATCGGCGAAGGTATCCGCGTCGAGGCTGTACAGATCGCCCACATCCCGCACCAGGCCCCGGTCGACGATCTGCTCCACCACCGCCGTGCCCAGGCCTTCGATGTCCATGGCGTTGCGTCCACAGAAGTGTTCGACGCGCCGCTTCAGCTGTCCCTGACAGGCCGGATTCACGCATCGGCGCGCCACTTCGCCCTCGTAGGTGACCAGAGCCGCCGAGCACACGGGGCAGGCATCGGGGAAGGCGAAGGCTTCGGTGCCCTCAGGGCGTTCCTCCATCACGACGCCGACCACCTTGGGGATTACGTCGCCACCCTTTTCCAGCAGCACCAGATCACCGACGCGGATGTCTTTGCGCTCGATCTCATCGGCGTTGTGTAGTGTGGCGCGCTGTACTGTCGTGCCAGCGACGCGCACCGGCTCGAGTACGGCAACGGGAGAGATCGTACCGGTGCGACCCACCTGCAGGCGGATGTCGAGCAGGCGGGAGCGCACACGTTCGGCGCGGAACTTGTAGGCCATGGCGCTGCGAGGGCTCTTGGCGGTGAATCCCAGTCGCTGCTGCTGTTCAAGCGAATCCACCTTGATGACGACCCCATCCACTTCATAGTCGAGGTCTTCACGGGCCGCCTCGCAGCGGTCGTAGAAGTCGAAGATCGCCTGCAGGGAGGGGCCGTGAGCCCGTTCGGCATTCACCGAGAAACCAAGCTCCTGCAGCGATTCAAGTCCCCCGGCATGGGTGTCATACGTGTGGCCGGCGCGATCGATCCAGTAGGCGAAGTATCGCAGCCGCCTCCGGGCCACGGCTTTCGGGTTCTGCAGCTTCAGTGTACCCGCCGTCGAATTCCTCGGATTGGCGAAGGCTGCCTGGCCGGCCTCCTGCTGGCGTCGATTGAGAGCGGTGAAATCGGCGCGGGCCATGAAGACCTCGCCGCGTACTTCGCAGGTGACCCCCGTCCGGCGCAGGCGCAGCGGCACGGCGCCGATGGTCCGGGCGTTGTTCGTCACCTCATCTCCCTGTACGCCGTCGCCACGAGTTACGGCCCGCACCAGGTGACTGTCCTCGTAAACCAGGCTGAGGGCGACGCCGTCGATCTTCAGCTCCGCCACGTATTCCACGGCCTCGTCCTGTGCCAGACCATTCCGCACACGCGTGTCGAAGGCGATGACGTCTTCGCGGGAATAGCTGTTGTCGAGGCTGAGCATGGGAGTGGCATGGGCCACGGTGGGGAAGTCGGAGGTGGGGGTCCCGCCGACGCGCTGGGCGGGAGAGCCCTGCTGAGCCAGATCAGGCCACTCTGACTCGAGTGCCACCAGCTCTGCCAGCAGGCGGTCGAACTCCTCGTCGGAGATGGAGGGTGAGGCCAGCACATGGTAGCTGTGATTGTGCTCTTCAAGCTGCGCTGTGAGCGCGTCGATTCGTTTCCTGGCCTGATTCAGGTTCATGGGGCGCCGAAGCTATGAGGAGCGTGGTACAGGGTCAACGATTTCGTTGCCGTTGCCGGTCGAGGGCAGTACTTTTGCCTCTGTGATGAATCTGACCGGCAACCTGACGCCATACTTCGAACTGACGAAGCCCCGTATCGTGACCATGGTTCTGGTGACGACGGCGCTGGGTTTCTTCGTCGGCGGTCGCGGCGTCGACGCCCCCCTGAGACTGGCTCTGACGCTGTTGGGTACAGCCCTGTCAGCGGGCGGCTCCGGTGTGCTGAATCACTACCTGGAGCGGGATGTCGATGCCATCATGCGGCGCACGCGGAGCCGACCCCTGCCGATGGGACAGGTGACACCTGCCGCCGCCCTGTCTCTGGGGTTTGCGCTGATCCTCGCCGGCCAGGTCGTGCTCGTGCTGGGGGCAAACCTGATGACGGCCTGGTTGGCGCTGCTGACGGCTTTTCTCTACGTCGTCATATACACGCCGCTGAAACGGTCCACGTGGCTCAACACGTCTCTCGGCAGTATCCCCGGGGCGCTTCCCCCTGTGGGCGGCTGGGCGGCAGCCACCGGTCAACTCGACATGGGGGCCTGGGTGCTGTTCGCCATTCTCTTTGCCTGGCAACACCCGCACTTCTACGCCATCGCCTGGATTTTCCGGGAGGACTATCGTCGGGGGGGATTCAAGATGCTCCCTGTCCTGGAGGAGGACGGGCGACGCACCTGCCGTCACATACTCGCCTTTTCCGTACTGCTGATCACCGTCTCCATCCTGCCTTCATTGACGGGTACTGCCGGCACGCTCTATCTGGTGGGAACTCTCATTCTGGGCGCCGGGATGCTCGCCGCCGGTGTGTCGCTGACACTTACCCGCACCATACCTGATGCCCGTCGTCTGCTACGGGCATCCGTTATCTATCTGCCGCTGCTGCTCATCCTTACCGTGATTGACACCATCTGACTTCACGACAATCTGACTGCACACTGACGTGTGCTGGGGCACCCCCCTGACGCGTCCATACTGATTCAGTCCGGGCTCTCTTCGTCGGCCAGCCACCGTTTCGCCGCGTCGTAGTCGGCGGACTCGTTGAGATTCGTCAACAGGTGACCGTCGGGATCCAGTTCGGCCCATGCCGCTGGCGGCAACTGGCGGGCCCTGATGGCCCGCACGAAATCCTGGAGTCGCAGCCGACCTTCATCGAGGGCCTGCTTCAGGTGTGCCCCGCAGCTCTTCTGGTAGACAGCGCACAATGTGTGCAGGCGTCCTTTCCCGTCGAGGGGAACGACGCTGTGGCTCTGTCCCCCCTGCTCGAGAAGCCAGGTGAGGAAGGCGGGTGTCAGAAAGGGCAGGTCACAGGCCAGCAACAGAACCCGCTCTGGCGCCAGCGTAGCGAAGACGGCTTCGAGTCCGCCCAGAGGGCCTGAGTCCGGCCTGCCATCACGGATCAGCGGCAGTCCTGTGCGGGTGAACAGTCCGGTCAACGCGGGGTCCTCGGCAAGCGTTGCGTGGGCCCCCACCAGGACCCGGGGGAGGCCGAGATCACCCGCCGTCGTCAACATGCGCTCGAGGACCGTCGTGCCTGCCAGGGGCAGGGCCGCCTTGCTGCGCCCTGCCATGCGCCGGCTGTGGCCTCCTGAGAGGACGGCGACGACGGTGCCTCCGGTGCCGTCGCCCCGCTGCACGACTCAGGTCTCGTCGACGGCGTCGACGCTCCGATTATTGATCACGGCGGCGGCATACCCGGCGCCGTAGCCATTGTCGATGTTGACGACGACGACGCCGGAAGCGCAGCTGTTGAGCATCGTCAGCAGCGCCGACACCCCGCCAAAGCTCGCGCCGTAGCCCACCGAGGTCGGCACGGCGATGACGGGAGCCTCCACGAGCCCGCCGACAACGCTGGCCAGCGCCCCCTCCATGCCCGCGGCGACAATAACAACACGGGCTTCCTGAAGACGTTCGCGGTAAGCGAGCAGTCGGTGGATGCCGGCGACGCCGACATCGAAGATCCCCTCCGCCCGCGCCCCCATGGTGCGGGCCGTGACGATGGCTTCCTGAGCGATCGGCAGATCCGACGTGCCGGCGGACAGCACGAGGACGAGTCCCTTCTCCTGCTGTGGCGGGGCTCCGGGGGGATGTACGACAACCGTCCTGGCCACATCGTCGTGCTCTGCCTCCGGGAAGCGGGCGGTCAGGGCCGCCGCTGTCGCCTCGTCCGCCCTGGTGGCCAGCACCAGCGCCCCGGCCTCGACGAGACGCTCGGCGATCGCCACGGTCTGCGCCGGCGTCTTTCCCTGGCTGAAGATCGTCTCAGGATAGCCCTGCCGCAGACTGCGGTGATGGTCGACGTGGGCGAAGCCGAGGTCGGCGAAGGGCAGGTCAGCAAGGCGACCAAAGGCCTCGTCGGCCGTCGCCGACCCCGTGGCGACCTGTTCGAGCAGGGCTTTGAGAGAGGCGGCATCCAAGGCAGCTGCTCCGGAAAAAGTGGACGGCGTTGGCGGTACCCGGCGGCAGACCTTTCCACCGACGGCTGATAGAGCGCCCGGTCTGCTGTAGGAAAGTGTAGTGACTACAGTGGGTTAGGTCTATGCCCGTGACCCGGCACAGCCCTTGCCTGAAAGACCTTCAGACAAAGACAGACCCGCAGAAGTCACCGAAAGGTCCGGATACCGTATGAGTGCCGAGCACGTTCTTCTCGCCGCACTGTTTCTGGCTGTGCCCATCACGGCGAAATACGTCACCAGCTTCCAGATCCGTACGCTGATGGACGGCCTCAAACGCCGTGATCGCGAGATCGACCTGATGTATGCCCGGCTCGACGGTCTCGAGCAGGAGCGTGAGGTGATCGAGGGCGCCGTGCTGCAGGTCTTTGAACAGCGTAGATGGTCAACGACTCGCCGAGATCTGATGGCTGAGGAACTGCAGCGTACCCAGCGTCGGCGCCCCCGTCCTCGGAGAGCACCTGCTGTCGAGGAGCGTTTCGAGCCGGAGATGCCGCCAGTCTGGGAGCCGGAGACGGGGGAGCTGTCAGCGGCAGCAGCGGAAGCCGCTCCGTTCGCCCGGTTCTGAGAAGTAGTTCTGGTATACAGCAGATGTGCGCGCCGAGTCGGCGAAGGCCGGATCGGCCGGCGCCCACAGCATACTGTCGATGAAGGCCCGGGGGACGGGTCGCGGTAGATCGCCCTCGAGTTGGATCGCTCCGAACGTAAGGTTGAACGCGCACGACGCCCTGACAAAGGCAGTGCCGCTAGCCGACTGCCCTCCTGCGCGCCCCACACCCTCTGTTGTTGTGGCACCAGCTGCTGGACCGATCCATTCCTGCATCCATTCACGGGCATTTCCGGTCTGGTCGTAGACACCGCTCCCTGACGTACAGTTGGGGAAGCTGCCGCTGGGGGCCACCGTCTCAGGATCGACCAGATCTCCACCAGACAGATCCGATCCGATCTCATTGCAGTACCGCAAGCCGAATTGCTCCGGCAGGTCGTCGCGATCATCGACGGATGAGAAAGGCAGACTCTCCGGCCCCCGGCAGGCGTTTACCCACTCATCCTGCGCACACAGCCGCATGTCTCTTTCCCGACACAGGGCCTCGGCCTCGAACCAGCTCTCCACGAGCAGAGGCGCCACACCTCTCTGGTTGGGGTACTCGTAGACATCGATCTCGTAGTTGCGTGTGCCCCCGTCGACGGATGGCAGGGACAGTGTCACCGTGCCTCCTTCCGGCAGATCCGGTGCCAGGACTGACACGGTGAACTCGGCCTTGACTGTGTCGGCGCCGTCCCCGGCTGATACCTCAAGGACCACGTCTCCCGGCACCAGCGCCAGCAGCCGCAACGTCGACATACTGTCGGCGTTCTGTGTCCGGGGGCGGACCTGGTTGGCAGCCAAGCCGTCCTCCTCCAACACCTCCCAGGCGAAGGACAACGCGTCATTGTCTTCATCGCTGGCTCTGGCCACCAGCACCACTTCCGGATCGCGGAAGGAGATCACCGTGTCGCGCGGTGCGATCAGTACCGGAACTCGCTGTACGACCTCGATGAGGAAACTTTCCACCGGGTCTTCGGTTTCGGGCCGACTGTCGATGATCGTCACCGAAACCAGGAAGAACTCGGAGCTTCCGACGATCTGCGTCGGCGCGATCCAGCGCGTCCTGCTGGCCAGTGAGTCGGAGAAGCGGCCGGCGCCGAGGGCAGTCCACTCGTAGCGTAGCGGGTCGTCGTCCTCGTCGGAGGCAGAGACGGTGAACGACACATGACCGCCCCGGGCGACGACGAGGGTATCGACGTCACGAACCTGAACGACAGGGGGCTGGTTCGGTAGCTCCTGGTTCACCAGGGAGCAGGAGGTCCACAGTACAGCGGCGAGGCCGGTGACAGCCAGCCCCAGACTGCGGGCGGCGTCTCGTGGGCAACGTATGTGGCGGGTGGCGGACACAGGACTACAGACGCGCGAATCGAATGATCGGATCCGGCAGGATGATCAATCCAGCAACAGTTCGAGGATACGCTCCAGATCGTCATCGTCGTAGTACTCGATCTCGATACGTCCCTTCTTGCCTCCGTGATGGATGGCAACGGCTGTGGCGTAGCGGTGACGTAGTTTGTCTTCGATATCGATGAGGGCCGGATCTCTGCCGGCGCCGCTGCCGCCAGAACGTCCACCACCCGTCTTGCCGCGCTTCTGACCCTCTCCCTTGCTCCGGGCGCGGACGGCCTGCTCCAGGTCGCGTACTGTCAGACCTTCCGCTATGCAGCGCCGTCCCAGCGCCAGGGCGTCCTTTTCCTTGAGGCTGACAAGTGCCCGGGCATGCCCCATCTGCAACTCGCCCGCGCGCAGACTGATCTGCAGTTCCCTGGGCAGCTTCAACAGACGGATCGAATTGGCCACGGTGGAGCGCTCTTTGCCGACGCGCTGGGCGATCTCTTCCTGGGTCAGCAGGTAGCGGCTCATCAGCTCCTGGTACCCTTCGGCTTCCTCGATGGCATTGAGGTCTTCACGCTGGATGTTTTCGACCAACGCCAGTTCCATCAGCTCCTGAGGCGAGTCGATCTCGCGGACGACGGCAGGCACAGCCTCCAGACCCGCACGTTGCGCCGCTCGCCAGCGCCGCTCGCCGGCGATCAGGTGGTAGGTATTCGGCGCCGTGCGGTTGAGGACGACCGGCTGCAGGATGCCCTTTTCGCGGATCGAAACCTCGAGATCGGCCAGCGACTCTTCGTCGAATTCACGGCGCGGCTGGTAGGGGTTGGGCTCGATGTCAGCCACCGGGATCTCGAGCAGCTGGGTGCCCGAGTCCGCCACGCCCTGTGGGTATTCGGCGATGAGGGCGTGAATTCCCTTGCCGAGGACCTCGCGGCCACGCTTAGCCACGGGGGCTATCCATGTTTGATGATCTCGCCGGCAAGACTCATGTAGTTCTGCGCCCCAGGGGAGACGATGTCGTAGAGCACGATGGGCTGGCCGTGTCCGGGCGCCTCGGCAAGGCGCACATTCCGGCTGATCGCGGTCTTGTACACCTTGTTGCCGAAGTAGGATCGCACCTCGTCGGCGACCTGCCGCGACAGGTTGAGACGGCCATCGTACATGGTGAGCAGGACGCCGGCGATCTGCAGGTTCTTGTTCAGATGTCGCTGGATGAGGCGGATTGTGTTGAGCAGCTTGCCCAGCCCTTCCAGGGCGTAGTACTCACACTGGATCGGGATCAGGACGGAATCGGCCGCCGTCAGCGCATTCAGCGTCAACAGCCCCAGCGATGGCGGACAGTCGAGGATGACATATTCATACTCCTCACCGACCTCTGCCAGGATGTTCTGCAGCTTCTGCTCCCTGGCGATCATGTTCACCATCTCCACCTCGGCACCCGTCAGGTTGATGTGCGACGGTACGAGGGACAGATGGGGAATCTTGGTCAGGTGAACGACGTCGTGGATCGGAAGATGGCCCAGCAGGGCGTGATAGATGTTTCCCTCGGCCACCTCCACGGCCTCGATACCGCAGCCGCTGGTAGCGTTGGCCTGCGGATCCATGTCGACCAGCAGCGTGCGCTTCTCGGCCACGGCGAGACACGCCGCCAGATTCACCGCCGTCGTTGTCTTACCTACACCGCCCTTCTGGTTGGCCACGGCGATGATCGCCGGCCGGCGGCTGGACGGTTTCTTTCCGGCGTCCTTTTTCGCGGCGGCAGGAGCCGCCTCGGTCGTGGGGGTCATGAAGCGGTGCCTTTACGATAGCGCTGCCTGAGCCGCCGCAAGTCGTGCGATCGGTACACGATAGGGTGAACAGGAAACGTAGTCGAGGCCGACGCCGTGGCAAAACGTCACCGATGCCGGGTCACCGCCATGTTCGCCGCAGATTCCCACCTTCAGGCCCTTGCGGGTCTTGCGACCGCGCTTCGTGCCGATCTCGAGCAACTGCCCGGTACCTTCGATGTCGAGGGACTGGAAAGGATCGGCAGGAAGAATGCCACTGTCGACGTATACGGGCAGGAACTTGCCGGCATCGTCACGGCTGTAGCCGAAGGCCAGCTGCGTCAGGTCATTGGTGCCGAAGCTGAAGAACTCGGCCTCCTTGGCGATCTGATCAGCCACCAGAGCGGCGCGGGGGATCTCGATCATCGTTCCCACCATGTAGCTGACTTTCGCCTTCTTCTTCCTCATCACTTCGGCGGCGGTGCGGTCCGTCATGGCCTTCAGATCGGACAGTTCTCTCACCGTACCGACCAGGGGGATCATGATCTCCGGCAGGGCTTTCACCTTGCGCTTCTTGACGTTGAGAGCCGCCTCGATGATAGCCTCCACCTGCATCTGATAGATCTCGGGGTAGGTGATGCCGAGACGACAGCCACGATGGCCGAGCATGGGGTTGAACTCATGCAGGGAATCGACCTTCGCCTTTACCTGCGCCAGCGGGATGCCGAGCTGCCTGGCCATCTCCTTCTGCTGGGCGGTCTCATGCGGCAGGAACTCATGCAGCGGCGGATCGAGCAGGCGGATCGTCACGGGCAGGCCGTTCATGGCCTTGAAGATGCCCTCGAAGTCCTTGCGCTGAATCGGCTTGAGCTTGGCCAGGGCCTTGCGACGTCCGGCTTCGTCGTCGGCGAGGATCATCTCGCGCACCGCATCGATCCGGTCGCCCTCAAAGAACATGTGCTCGGTGCGGCACAGGCCGATGCCTTCGGCGCCGAATTTCCGGGCCACCACAGAGTCGTGCGGCGTGTCGGCGTTGGTGCGCACCTTGAGCTTGCGCTCGCGGTCGGCCCATTTCATCAGATCGCCGAAGTCCTTCGACAGAGTCGTCTCCTTGGTCGGCACCTGTCCGAGCATGACTTCGCCAGACGAACCGTCGATAGAGATCCAGTCACCCTTCTTCACCGTCTTGCCGCCGGCGGTGAACAGGTCCTTGGCATAGTCGATGCCCAGCGCGCCACAGCCGGCCACGCAGCACTTGCCCATGCCTCGGGCCACCACGGCGGCATGTGAGGTCATCCCACCCCGTGCGGTCAGAATGCCCTGGGCGGCGTGCATGCCACCGATGTCTTCGGGGGACGTTTCGAGGCGCACGAGAATGACTCTCTCACCATCAGCAGCCAACTCTTCGGCCTCTTCGGCATGGAAAACCACCTGACCGGTAGCCGCGCCGGGAGAGGCCGGCAGACCCTCGCCGATGACGTCACGTCGGGCGGCCGGGTCAAAGGACGGGTGCAACAGCTGGTCGAGATCGCCGGGCTTGACGCGCATGAGCGCCTCCTTCTGCCCGATCAGCCTCTCTTTCGCCATGTCCACGGCGATCTTCACGGCCGCCGCCGCGGTGCGCTTGCCACTGCGAGTCTGCAGCATCCACAGATGGCCGTTCTGGATGGTAAACTCGAGGTCCTGCATGTCCTTGTAATGCTTCTCGAGTCTGCCGCAGACGGTCTCGAACTCCTTGAATGCCTTGGGCATCACCTTCTTGAGCTTGCTCACCGGCTCCGGTGTGCGGATGCCGGCGACCACGTCTTCGCCCTGGGCGTTGATGAGGAACTCGCCGTAGAGCTTGTTCTGCCCGGTCGAAGGGTCGCGGGTGAAGGCCACCCCCGTGGCGCAATCGTCACCCATGTTGCCGTAGACCATGGCCTGCACATTCACCGCCGTGCCCCAGTTGTGCGGGATCCCCTCCAACTCGCGATAGCGGATGGCGCGCGCCCCCTGCCAGGAACCGAAGACGGCACCGACAGAGCCCCACAACTGCTCTTCCGGGTCTTCGGGGAACTCACGCTTCAGGCGCTTCTTGATGACGGCCTTGAACTCGGCCACCAATTCCTTGAGATCGTCGGCGGTGAGCTGGTTGTCGAGCTCGACGCCTCGCTTTTCTTTCTTCTTTTCCAGCAGGACCTCGAAGGGATCGTGTTCCTTGCCTTCCGGGCGCAGGCCCATCACGACATCTCCGTACATCTGTACGAAGCGGCGATACACGTCGTAGGTGAATCGGGCATCGCCCGATTTTTCCGCCAGCCCGGCGGCGATCTCGTCGTTGAGACCCAGGTTGAGGACGGTCTCCATCATTCCCGGCATGGAGACGCGGGCACCGGAGCGGACCGACAGCAGCAGAGGATTCTTGGGATCGCCGAAGGTGGCTCCCATGGTCTTCTCTACGGCCTTGATACAGCTGCGCACCTGCTCGGCCAGAGCCTTTGGGTACTTCTGGCCATGGTCGTAGTAGTAGGTGCACACTTCGGTGCTGATGGTGAATCCCGCCGGCACGGGTAGCTTGAGACGCGACATCTCGGCAAGGTTTGAGCCTTTTCCGCCGAGAAGCTCACGGTAGCTGGCGTCGCCTTCGGTGCGCGCCGTGCCGAACTGGTATGCGTATTTCCTGGTAGATGCCTTCTTAGCCATTCGTCGATTCAACACAAGGTTGGGGTCCGAAGGCGAGGCTCCCGGACCGAAGGTGGCAGAATGTCTGGAGGGACGACGAGATCAGAAAAAAGGAGCGCCAGCGCAAGGCGCGGCAGGCCCTGATCGAGACACAAATATACCGACAACCAAAAGGGGCGGCAAGACGGCGGTCCGTGTTCTCGCGTCGTGACGCCTTCTGCCCGACTGCCTCGCGCAGTGGATTCGACGCAGCCCACCTCGGGGTCTTTATATTATATTGGGCGTGGCTAAAGAGCACTAGCGACCTACCGAAGGAAACTTCAACCGTGGAACAGGGAGAACGACGATGATCCGGATGGCACGCAGGACGCTTGTCGGGGCCTGGCTGGCGACAGCAGGAATCGCCAGCGCCGCCGAGTTGACGGGGAATATCACGGACTCTGACGGAGGGGCGCTCCCCGGAGCCAATATCACGGTGACCGGAGCAGGTCTGGATCGCGCTGCCGGCGCCGTCTCGGGGGCCTCCGGCGAGTATGTCGTGCGCGGGCTTGCTGCCGGCGATTACAAGGTCCGCATCACCCACATCGGCTTCCAGACGACCTCACGCGGTGGTGTGAGTGTCGGGGCCAGCGGTGCCAGCCTCGACATCACGCTCGAACCTGTGCTGCTCGATCTGGAGCTGAGCGTGGTTACGGCTTCTCGAACGCAGGAAAGAGCCCTCGATGCACCCGCATCGATCTCCGTCGTCGAAGCCGACGACATCGCCACGCGTTCGGTCCTCACCGTCTCCGGGCATGTGCGGGACCAGCCGGGCATCGACTTCGCCCAGACCGGGCTCGTGCAGGGCAACATCGTGGCCCGCGGCTTCAACAACATCTTCAGTGGCGCCCTGCTGACCCTGACGGACAACCGCATCGCCAACGTCCCTTCCCTGCGGGTCAACGTGCACAACTTCATCCCCGTCACCAACGAGGATATCGAACGAATCGAGGTCGTTCTCGGTCCCGGGTCTGCCCTGTACGGCCCGAACAGCGCCAACGGCGTCCTGCACATCATTTCACGTTCCCCTTTTGAGTCGGCGGGATCGTCGGTGACCTTCGGCGGCGGCGAGCGTGGACTTGTCAAGGGGAGCTTCCGTCACGCAGGTGTGGTGAACCCCTATCTGGCGTACAAGATCTCGGCACAGTACTACACCGGTGAAGATTGGAACTACACGGATCCCATCGAGACCGCCCTGCGCCAGTCGGCGTTGGCCACCGGCGCCTCCGAGGAGGATCTGCTGATCGGGGCTCGTGATTTCGACGTCCAGCGTCGGAGCCTCGAGGCCAGGGTCGATTTTCAGCCGACTGAGGATCTGACTGCCATCGTCAGCTACGGTTACAACCAGGGGGACCACATCGAACTGACCGGACTCGGCGCCGGCCAGGGACAGGACTGGGCCTCCAACTACGTGCAGACCCGCTTCCTCTACCAGGACTGGTTCGCCCAATACTACCACAACTGGAGCGACGCGCAGGACACCTACCTGCTGCGCTCGGGTGAACCGATCATCGACAAATCGACGATGGACGTGTTTCAACTGCAGCATACCGCCGGGCTCGGTGATCGCCACAGCTTCACCTACGGTGTCGACGCCCTGTTTACGCGCCCGGCCACCAAGGGCACGATCACCGGCGGCAACGAAGACGACGACGACATAGACGAATATGGCGCCTACCTGCAGGGAGAGACCGCACTGCGCCGTGATCTGGATCTCGTTCTCGCCCTGCGCTACGATACGCAAAACCGTCTCGATGATCCCGAGTACTCGCCGCGGGCGGCGCTGGTCTACAAGCTGGACGACAGTCAGTCCCTCCGCTTCACCTACAACCGCGCCTTCTCGACGCCGACGACGAACAATCTCTATCTCGATCTCCTCGCCCAGGAGGGAGCCTTTGCGCCCCTTGAGGCGTTTGCTCCCGTGCTCGGGTTCAGCCCGAATGTCGACGTCCGGGCACAGGGGACCTACCGGAAAGGCTTTGACGAAGGTTTCACCTTCCGTCGCAGTGCCGATGGCCGCCCCATGTACCGCACGTCCTTCCAGCCTGTCCTGTCGAGTGTCGGCATGGTTCCGGGCGGCGCCGGTTCTCCCGTCGACGCCGACGGCTACATCGCCCTGGACGATCCGTTTGTCACCAACGTGCAGTGGGGGATCGGTCGCAATGCCGTGCTGGCACAGTTTGGACCGGCCCTCGAGGCGCTGGCCCCCGGGCTGATCGCCCAGCAGTTGATCGCTGCCGGTATGGACGCCGCGGACGCCCAGGCAGCCGGGCAGGCCCAGGCGGCGGTGGTGGCGGCGGCGCTGCCGTCGCTGGTGCCGGAACAGCTCCCGGGCCTGACCAACGCTTTTGCCAAGCTGAACCTCGAGACCCTGGGCTTCGACCCGGTGGCGGATGCTTTTGATGTGCCGAGGTCACGCTCGACGATCACTCAGACCCTCGAACTGGGGTATAAGGGAATCGTCGGCAAGAAGCTCGTCGTTTCAGCTGATCTGTACCGAACGGATGTAGAGGACTTCGTCGGGCCGCTGGCAGTGGAGACGCCGAACGTGTTCCTCGATCCCACGGTGCTGGGCGGGGTCCTTGGTACGGCCTTCGGTCAGGCATTGGCAGATCCCGCCAACGGGCAGATCGCTCCGGTCCTAGCGGCCCTGGATCAGGTGTCGATTCCCGGCGTCAGTGCGGCCAACAACAACGGCACTGCCGCCGACGAACTGGCGACGATCTTTGCTGCCGGTGCGGCGCAGATCCCCTACGGCACGATGTCGCCCGTGCAGGCGTACGATCCGACGGCGGTGATCCTCACCTACCGGAATTTCGGTGACGTGACGCTGTACGGCCTCGATCTCGCTCTCGGTTACTACGCCACGGAGAATCTCAGCTTCAACGGCAGTTATTCCTTCGTCAACGACGATCTGTTCGAGAATCTCGGCGGCGTCAGTGACGTCGCTCTCAACGCACCGAAGCACAAAGTGAAGGTTGGCACGAAGTACAGTCTGCCGCAGTACGATCTGCGTCTGGGCGCCCGCCTGAGATACAACGGCGAGTTCCCGATGGATTCGGGGGTCTACGTAGGCGCTGTGGACTCGTACACCACGCTTGATCTGAGCGCCCGCTACGAACTGCCCGTCGGGGATGGGCTCTACCTGCTGGCCAATATCGACAACACACTCGATGAACGGTACCGTGCCTTCATCGGGGCGCCGGAAGTGGGACGGATGGCCTACGTGCAGGTGGGGGCTGACTTTTGAACCGGCGCTAACTGCTGCGCCGGTTCTTGAGAGTTTGGCAGGCGCAAACAGCGCTCCGTGAAACTCTATACGGGGTCCAGCTATCTGTCGGTGTTGACGGAGCTTGCCGGGTAGCGCGAATGAGAAGGGGAGAGCACTGGCCACGTGCTCTCCCCTTTGTCTGAACCGGCGCCAACAGCCGCGCCGGTTCTTGAGAGTTTCGCTCCGCAAACTGCGCTTCGCGAAACTCTATACGGGGTCCAGCTCTCTGTCGGTTGACTGGGCTTGCCGCGGGAGCGTGAATGAGAAGGGGAGAGCACTGTCCACGTGCTCTCCCCTTTCTCCGTTACGAACCCTTTTGAGCCGCAATAGTCGG
>PBSR01000264.1 GCA_002726335.1 Gemmatimonadaceae bacterium | reverse complement strand
GAGTGCCGTTCCATGTGCCAGTCCTTGCCCCGTTTCACAGCGTCGACGCTGATCTCGAGGTGGCTGCGGAAGCGGTCCCACAGCGCGTCCATGTCCGGTGCTTCACCATCGACACGCTGCCGCGTCATGACATCATGAAAGGCGCATAGGAAGGGCGCCACAAGGCACTGACGGGTGACGTCCTGCAGGCAATACTCGACCCCTGGCAGGGCCGTCCAGTTGCATCCCACCTTGGCCCGCAGGCGTGCCAGGGGCAACGGGTACCCGTTGCGGACAAACCCCTCGTCCAGGCCGTGAGAACAAGCATAACTGCAGCCCGTGCCGTCGGCGAACAGGTTGACCACCGCCTGCCGAAGCAGGTTTGGGTCGAGATCGTCGTGCACGCGCACGGCCATGTTAATGGGGATCCGCAGGCGGTGCATGGCCTCCAGCACGAGAAATGACACACGGCTGGTGACATCGTGGCCGTCCGCCGCTGGCCCGCCGATCTGCGAGTAGTGGGTGTCATTGAAGAACAGGCTGGCCAGACACCAGATGGCCTCCTCGTCTGTCAACCGACCAGCGGCGATGTCGGTTTCGTAGTACGGAAGCAACAGCTCGTCGATCTGCCCCAGGGCGCCGCCGGCTGACCACATGCGGTCCACCGACTGGAACCAGGCCAGAAATTGACAGGCCTCGCGGAAGGTGCTGGGGGCATCATCCACCAGAACCTCATTCATGGCGGCGATCTCGAGCAGGTTGTCGCGGATCTCTGGATCCTCCTCGGCAGCTGCCATGTCGCGGGCCAGCACCACATGCCGATGAATCCAGTCCTGCAGGCCTTCGACGAAGGCCTCCTCACCATCGTAGAAGGCCGGATCCGTGGGGCGGTTGAGGTCGCGGCAGTTTTGCAGCTTGCGCCGAAGGCCGCCCCAGCCGAGCTCGAGACCGATGCGCATATCGGGTCCCAGGTGGTTCATTGCCCCGATTCCGGAAAAGAGCACGTTGTACTTGTCGAACACCGGCTGCAGGTGGTGGGCCCGCTCTTCCTCCGGCCAACCGCCCACGTCCGGAATACCGATCTGCATCCAGGCTCCGGCCAGGGCGCTCATGGGATGGATGTAGACCGGGTGCACACGCAGCCACTCGCGGAAGTTCTCGCCGATGGCTCGGATCCCGTGGGCCCGTCCATTCGGATGGTTTGGGCGCACTGTGAACGGAATCGAGTCCGGCCAGGGGATGCGGCCGTGGTCGTCGACATCGTGGGTGCCTTCGTCGGTGAGTTTCTGACGCGTATGCGTTTTTTTCGTCAGTCGCAGGGCATCGATCCGGGCCTGGAAGGTTGGGCGAACGCTGGTGTCGGTCATGTCGTTGCCTTCGTTTTTGGGCGGACGTCGTGTACGTAGTGGCGGGCCACGTCGGCCAGCTCTTGCAGCCTGTCAGCGTCCGGTGTCTGGAATGTCCCGTTGCCGGACAGACCGAAGCTCTGGAGTTTGGCGTCGCCGAGGGCGTGGTAGGGCAGCAATTCGTAGTACAGCAGGCCCGGGACACCACCGATGAGGCGCGCCATGTCGGCGATCTGCCCGTCGTCGTCGTTGACGCCACCGACCACCGGAGTACGCACGATGACGGGGTGTCCCGTGGCGCCGAGACGCTCGAGGTTGGCGCGGATACGCTCGCCATCATTGCCGACGAACTGGCGGGAACTGTCCTGGTTCAGAACCTTGAGGTCATAGAGCACCAGGTCGACGTAGGGCAGCAGTGAAGCCAGCATTGGCCACGGGTAGTTGCCGGCCGTGTCCACGGCGGTGTGCAGGCCCTGCTCGCGGCAGGCCGAGAGCAGCCGGCGCAGGAAGTCGGTCTGCAGCACCGGCTCGCCGCCGGAGAAGGTGACGCCGCCACCGGAGTTTCTGTAGTACGGTTCGTCCTTTACGACCTCGGCCAGGACCTCGGCAGCAGACATCGTCTGGCCGCACAACTCCAGGGCGCCGGAGAAGCACTCGTCAGCACAGCTGCCGCATGCCTTGCAGGCGTCGCGGTCAAAGCTGCGCCCCTCCGTGTCGAGGCCCTGCGCCCCGCTGGGGCAGACAGCGACACAGCGGCCGCAGGCGATACAGTGGTCCAGGTGGACCTGCAGCTGTGGTGCCCCGCCGATGGACTCGGGGTTGTGGCACCACGTGCAGTGGTTCGAGCACCCCTTGAGAAACACCGTGGTGCGCACCCCGGGGCCGTCCGTGGTAGAACTGCGCTGTATGTTGAAGATGGTGCCGCGAAGGTCGGAACCTTCAGCGGTTGTCGTCGGCATCGTGTCTTTCCAGCACCGGCGTGTGCCGGCGATCATGGTTCCCTTATAGTATACCCTAACTAAACCCGAACCGGATCGCCCGTCACTGATGATGACCGAAAGAGAACGCTTCCTCGCCTGCCTGCGCGGTGATTCCGTGGACCGCCCCCCGTACTGGCTGTTCTGGGGGCCATGGCCGACCACTCGGAGTCGCTGGGAACGCGAAGGGATGCCCGCTGACTGCAACCTGCGCGCCCACCTGGGTTCGGATCGGCCACCGGCCACCGTGCAGGTCAATTACGGCCCCTGCCCGCGAATCGAGCGCCAGGTGCTGCGCGAGGATGACGACTTCATCCTCTTCACCGACTCCTGGGGCATCCTGCGCCGTGACTACAAGCATGGCGAGTCGATGTCGGAGTTCATCGAGTTTCCCGTCAAGAACCGGGACGACTGGGAGCGTTTCCGCGCCGAGCGCCTGGACCCCGATCACCCCGATCGGTTCCTGGGGAACTGGCGCCAACAGGCCGAGGCGTCGGCTCGCGAAGGCGTGGCGCTGCAGCTGGGCAATTATCCCGACGTCGGTGTCTTCGGGGGGCTCCGCTGGCTCCTCGGGGATGAGGAGTGCCTGCTCGCCTTCTATACGGATCCCCAGCTCGTGCACGACATCATGGATCACCTGACGACGGTGTACCTGGCCGTCTTCGCCCGCGTCGTCGAAGTGCTGCGCATCGACGTGATCCACATCTGGGAGGACATGTGCGGCCGCCAGGGGCCGCTCATCTCGCCGCGCCACTGGGATGAGTTCATGGCGCCGAACTACCAGCGGATCCGCGACTTCGCCCGCAGCCACGACATCCCCATCATCTCGGTCGATACCGATGGCGATCCGCGGCTCATCCTGCCGAACATGACGGCCGCCGGCGTGAATTACCTGTGGCCCTTCGAGGTAGCTGCCGGTTGTGATGTGGCGCAGATACGGCGCCGCTGGCCTTCCCTGGGTATGATGGGAGGCATCGACAAACGCGCCCTGGCCATCGGCCCCAAAGCCATCGATGCCGAGATGGAACGGGTGGCGCCCGTGATCGAGACGGGTCGCTATATCGCCGCCCTCGATCATCTCGTCCCCGACGACGTGTCCTGGAGCAACTACTGCTACTATGCCGAGGCCCTGCGCCGGCGCATCGGCGTCGACTGATCAAAGACCCACACTCCACAAGAGGAAAGACGTGACCGAAAGACCCCCATTCGAGCTCGGCCCAATCCGCCCGGTAGCCGAGGCCAACAGCCTGCTGATCCGCACCACCCGCGGCTGTCCGTGGAACAAGTGCGACTTCTGCGTCAACTACCAGGACATGACGTTCTCCATGCGCAAGGTCGACGAGATCCGCGCTGACATCGAAGCCGCAGCAGACTACTACCAGGGCCATCCCTTCACCTCCTGCTTCCTCCAGGACGGCGACAGCTTTCTGATGAAGACGTCACAGCTGCTGGAGGTGCTGGCCTGCATCCGCCAGCATTTCCCGACGCTGGAGCGTATCACCAGCTACGGCCGCGCCGCCACCATGGTGCGGCGTACACCCCAGGAGATGAAGGAGATCGCCGACGCCGGTCTCAACCGTCTCTACTGCGGCATGGAATCCGGCTCGGATACGATCCTCGAGCGCATCCACAAGGGCACCACCGTGGCCGACATCATCAAGGCCGGGCGGATGGCCCGGGATGCCGGCATGGAGATCTCGGAGTTTCTCATCGTCGGTCTCGGCGGGCGGGAGCTGTGGGAGGAGAACGCGACGCAGACGGCACTGGCCCTGAACGAGATCGATCCCCACTTCATCCGCGTCCGCACGATTGGCGTCAAGGTGGGTTCGCGACTGGAACAGACCTGGCAGGGGGGTGGCTATGTGCTGCAGAGCGAGACCGAGCTCATCCGCGAACAGCGACTGCTGGCAGAGGGGCTGGAAGGTGTGTCCGGGTACTATTCCAACGATCACGCCGTCAATCTGCTGATGGAGGTGGAGGGTCAGATGATGGAGGCCAAGCCCGAGATCCTGGCGATCCTGGATCGTTATCTGGGCATGCCCGAGGAAGAGATGAATCACTTTGCCCTGGGACGTCGCCTCAATACCTACGGCCGCCTCGACGATATGGCGGTACCGCAACGCCGGGCGCAGGCGCTGCACCAGGTGGCCGAGATCGAGCGGAGCTATCCGGGGAAGACGGACGAGATCTGCCACCATCTCAGGGAGCGGGTAGTGTAGTGGCCACCGAGCGAGACAACGTGCTGCGGGCCGCCCGCTTCGAGCGACCCGAGTACATCCCCATGGCTTTCCACATCAATGCCGCCTGCTGGCACAGCTATCCGCGACAGGACCTGGAGGCGTTGATGGCGGCGCACACATTTCTCTTTCCTGAGTTCGAGCCGACACCACCACGGGTGGAACTGACCAGTGACAGCGAAGCGAAGGCGGACCGGTCATTCACCGATCCGTGGGGATGTACGCGAGACACGACGGAAGACGGCATCGCCACGCTGGTGACACACCATGCGCTCGCAGACTGGGACGACCTGCCCGACTTCCGTGCACCCGATCCGGCGATCAGCTCCGGTGCCGCGCCGATCGACTGGCAGGCGATCGAGGCGGGCATGGCGGCGGCCCTCGCGGCGGGTCGGCTGGCTCGTGGGGGCCTGAACCACGGACACACCTTTCTCACCCTGAGTGATGTACGCGGCTATGAGAATTTGATGTACGACATGGCCGACGAGGAGCCGCGGCTGTGGCAGCTGATCGAGATGGTGGAGGCCTTCAACGCCGAGTCCGTACGGCGCTACGTGGCGGCCGGCGTCGAATGGATGGGATATGCTGACGATCTGGGGATGCAGGAGGGGCCGATGGTGTCCCCGTCACATTTCCGCAAGTATCTCAAACCCTCGTACGGTCGCCTGATCGCACCGGCCCGCGAGGCTGGAAGTCTCGTCCACATGCATTCGGACGGCGACATACGTGACCTGGTCGACGACCTGCTCGAGGCGGGCGTGGAGATCATCAACCTGCAGGATCTGGTCAACGGCATCGACTGGATCGAAGCTCGTCTCGCAGGAAAGGTGTGCATCGATCTGGACATCGATCGGCAGGACATCACCCGCTTCGGCACGCCCGCACAGATCGACGACCTGGTGCGCGAAGAGGTCGAACGGCTCGGCTCCCGGGAAGGCGGGCTGATGATGATCTATGGACTGTATCCCGGAGTCCCTCTGGAGAATGCCGGCGCCCTGATGAGTGCCATGGAGCGCTACGCCACACATTTCTCCTGAGTGAGGTCCGTTCTCAGGGCCTCAGTCTTTCCTTCATCTTTCCCTCGAAGTAGGCGTAGATCTCGTCGCGGCTTTCAGCGTTGTGCTGCTGCGCGTTGGCAGCAGAGATGATGGGCGCCCCTTCGTCTGTATGCACCGGGTAGGGGGCGTCGAACAACGCCCAGTTGGCCAGGGCCGTCTTCATGTCGGCGATATCCCGCTGATGGGCAGGTTCTCTGTACAGGTTCTGCAGTTCGTGCGGGTCACGCGCCAGGTCGAAATACTGTGAATGGGTGTCGTCCTGACAGAACAGCAGTTTGTGTGTCGGCGAGCGCACCATGTAGGAGCGACCGCGTCCCGACTCGGCAAAGACCAGCGGACGTTGTGGTGCGTCCGCCAGGTCCAGTCCCGGCATGACTGCGGGGACATCACAGCCGGCCTGCCGCAGCAGCGTCGGCGCGCAGTCGATGGTATTGACGAGGGCGTCGCTGACGGAGCCGGCCTGCAGCTGGCCAGGATACTTGACGATGAGCGGCACACGAATCAGCGGCTCGTACATGTGATTGCCTTTGAGCAGCAGGTGGTGATACCCCATGTAGTCGCCGTGGTCACTGTTGTACAGGATCAGCGTGTTGTCATAGAGCCCTTTTTCTCTGAGCAATGATGTCAGCCGGCCCACATGGTGGTCGATCTGTGAGATGGTGGCGTAGTAGTAGGCCATGGCGCGGCGGATTCTGACTTCCGTCATCTCATCGCTGGGGAAGTAGCCCCTGCTGAAAGCAAGATCCTGGGGGAGTGGCTCTGGCGTGTAACCGGGCAACAGGCCAAGCTCACCCGGATCGTACATCCGGCTCCAGGGAGCGGGCGGATCGAAAGGGTGGTGTGGCTTGATGAAGCTGGCCATCAACAGGTGGCCGCCGCCCTGCCAGGTCTGCACTTCGTCCATCGCCTGTTCGGCGATCCAGGTGGTGGAGTGGTGCTCCTCGTCCAGGTCGGATTCGAGGGCGCCCACGTGCTGCCAGTATTCGGCCGGAGCGTGGTCGCGGTATTCGCGTTCCTGGTCGAGCAGGTCGACATAATATCCCTGATCTTCCTGGCGCAGCCAGCGATGGTAGTCATCGTCGTAGCGGCCGACGCCGTTCTGTTCGGCGAGAATCAGCTCATCAAAGCCGACATCGGCATAGGTAGGCGTGAGATGCATCTTGCCGACAGCCTTGGTGCGGTACCCGGCATCGCGCAGGATCCGGGGAAAGGTCGGCAGACCCGCGGGCAGGCTGCAGTGGTTGCTGCCGCCCAGGTGCTGACGCACGTACAGGCCGGAAAGGAAGGAATAGCGCGACGGTGTGCAGACCGGGTAGGGGCAGAAGGAGTTGGCGTAGCGTACGCCGTCGCTGGCCAGCGCGTCTATATGCGGGGTCCGGATGTCGGTATTGCCGTAGGCACCAATGCAGTCAGCGCGGTGCTGGTCGGCCTGAATGATGAGGATGTTGGGTCTGTCTGCATCGGGCATCTTCTTGCTGTGGCCTCCTCTATGACTCCGATTCATGTGGCATCCGATCCGGGAGCCACAGGGTGAACACCGACCCCTCGCCGAGCTGACTTTTCAGTTCGATGTCGCCTCCCATCAAGCGTGCGCTGTCGCGGGCGATGGCCAGACCAAGCCCGGTGCCACCGTGGTGACTCGCCGTGCTGTCGCTGGCCTGGGAGAAAGCCCCGAAGACGGCCTCCTGCCTGTGGTCGGCGATTCCGATTCCGGTGTCGTGAACCTCCAGAAAGCACCGGGATCCGCCGTTGGGTGAACTGTGGCGTTCTGCGTGAATCCGGACCTCACCATCGGCTGTGAACTTGGCGGCATTCGTCAGCAGGTTGAGCAGGCACTGGCGCACCTTCACGCGATCCGCCACGATTGTACCGGCCATGGTGAGGCCCGTCACGTAGAGGTGATTCCTCTCGCGTTCGACCAGAGGTCGAACGTGCTCGGCAAGTTCCGTCACCAGGTCTGAGACCGCAAACTCCTCCGGATAGAAGGTGACACGTCCCGCTTCGATGCGGGACATATCCAGGGATACGTTGATCATCGCCAGCAGGTTCTCGCCGTTGTCGATGATCGATCGCATGGAGCGCTGCTGATCCTGGTTCAACTCACCATTCATCTGCATCTCCATCATCTCGGCGTGACCTAGAATCCCCATCAGCGGATTGCGCAGTTCGTGATTCATGTGTGCCAGAAAACGGCTCTTCGCCTGGCTTGCGGCGTCCGCCTCCTCCTTCAGCGCGCGCAGCCGATCCTCCGTCTGTTGCCGTGCGGTAATGTCGTGCAGCAGGATCAGACAGCCGGTGCGCTGCGTTCGCATCGAGATCCGCTGCGCCTCATAGGACCGCGACTCACCGTTGATCTCGATCGTGACGGGCGCTGCCGCATCCCCCTGGCTCGAGTGCCGGGCGAGACTGGCCAGGGCGGGTAACGATTCGTCGATTGGCCTGCCGATGGCGTCCCGGGCCTGCCCGGTCTGGAGCAGCACTCGAGCCGCCGGATTGAGGTCGATCAGGTGATGCTCGCTGTCGAGCACCAGGAGGCAGTCGCGCATACGCTCGACGGCCAGATCCATGGCCATGGGGCGCAGGTCCAGCAGGCGCAGTCGGTAGAGCCCCCAGGCCAACGCCGCTCCGGTGAAACAGAAGGCGATGGGGGTCAGATCCAGATAGCCGAAAGGGGAGAGTTCGAAGATGGACAGCGCGTTGGCAGCCCACGGTGCCAGACTGCCGACGATGACGACGACGAATGGCAGGCGATAGGTGTAGGGCGAACGCAGCAGGGCCTGCAGAAGGACGACATTGCCTACCAGCAGCAGGACGTAGGAATAGAAGGCGTGTAGCCAGAAGCCGTAGTTGGCCTCCAGATACAGAATGTCGACTTCGTCGATGGTCAGGATGCGCGACCCCGACCAGAACTGGTGGTGGAGGGGGTCGGTCCACAGCGCCAGCAGGGTCAGAACAGGCACGATGGCGAACCAGCCGGCTCGGTGACTGAACCAATCGGACCGTCCCGTGTAGGCCAGGGAGAAAGCCAGCAACCCCGTGGGAATCATGACAATCCCGGCGTACTTGCCGTAACCCGTGAGGGTTTTCAGCAGTGGGGAGACGAAGGCGATCTGAAGGGTATAGCCGGCGCACCAGATGACGATGCCGCAGACGACGACAAACAGCCACGCTGCCCCGGGGCGGCCCCGACGCTGCCAGATGTACACTGCCAGGGCGATGGAGATCGCCGTCGCCGTCAGCAACAGGTTGTTGTACGGTGTCGTCTGCCAGATCATGGCACGAGGTCAAGGGAGGACGGATCTGCCCCGAGGTCATTCGGGATCATCGGTCAGTCCCGGATAGAGGCGGGCCACGCAGGCCGGGCACAACCCATGAGTGAAGGCCACGTCCAGGCGTGTTCCAAGGTATGACTCCACCTGACTCCAGTATCCTTCATCATCACGGATGTTCTTGCACCCCGAACAGATGGGAATCAGGTCTGACAATGTCTTGATCTCATCCAGGGCCTTCTGCAGTTGCTTTCTCGATTCCTGCTCTCCCGACAGGTGAGTAAAGTTCGTGCGGCGCAAACGGCCCTGCCGGACCGATATCCAGAAGCCAAAGATGTTGGCACTGACGATGGACAGAGTGTAGGAGATGGGAACCATCGTGTAGATAGGCTCTTTGTACAGGAAGAGAAGGGCGACCACAGCGACCGAAAAAGGAACACAGACCAGAACCTGGTAGCGGACGGGAATCGGCACGAGCAGATAGACGAGGTACAGGATCGTCACGTCGGTACCGATATGGGTGAAGTAATCGTTCGGTCGAGCCAGATCTGTCAGGAATCCGAGAGCTGCCAATGTCAGGGACAGACAGATCAGGGCTCTACGAAAAAACACGGGGGAGACTGGCTTGCGGATCAGGTAGTAAGTTGCTGCGAGACCCAGCAGGAAGACCAGCCGCGCCGCGACGAGAGCGGGAAAACCTACCCTCGGATCGACGTCCAGCAGGTCGTTGACGGAGAACAGAACGAGGAAGAGGGCACCCACCCCCAGGAAACTCCGTATGAGCTTCCGATGGCCTTCCACTGCCCAGAGACTGAAGTGTTGCTCGTCCTCTCGCCGGCTGAGTTCGTCCAGCCATCGTTTGAAGCGTGGGCCTGTCTCGTCCTCACCGTCCATGCTGCTGTCTCTGGGCTACATGCGGTGGCGGATGATGGCGCCCTTGTCGGCCGACTCGGCGAGGCGGGCGTAGAGGGACAGATAACCGTTGCGGAACTTCGGCTGTGGTCGCTCCCAGGCATCCAGACGCTGCTGCAACTCGTCGTCGGACACGGCCAGCTGCAGGGATCGGTTGGGGATATCGATGGTGACCTCGTCACCGTCTTCGACTGCGGCCAGGGGGCCCCCTTCAGCCGCTTCCGGCGAGATGTGTCCGACGAAGCAGCCGTTGTTGGTGCCGGAGAAACGGCCGTCGGTGATCAGGGCCGTAGTCAGTGCCAACCCCCGGCCGTAGAGCAGTTTCATGGCGATGTACATCTCGCGCATGCCCGGTCCGCCCTTGGGTCCCTCATAGCGGATGACGACGACCTCACCTGCCTGTACCACGCCGGCCAGAATCGCCTCGTTGGCCGCCTCTTCGCCGTCGAAGCAGCGGGCTTTACCAGTGAAGGTCTGCATCGTATCGGCGATGGCCGCGGGTTTGGTGATACCCGTGCCGGGGGCCAGGTTGCCCCGCAGGATGGCCAGGCCACCGCCGGCACTCCAGGGCTCGGCCAGCGAACGGACGATGCTGCGATCACCGTCCCGCACACCTTCGAGATCTTCGGCAACTGTGCTGCCCGTCACCGTGCGCGCATCTCCATGCAGCAGCGGCAGGATCTCCTTCATTACCGCCGGCACACCGCCGGCGGCGTGGAAGTCGGGCACATTCGCGGCTGCCGCCGGGTTCATGCGGGCGATGTGTGGTGTCGTGCGGCAGATTCGCTCGAACAGGTCCATGTCCATCTCACACTCGGCTTCGTAGGCGATGGCCGGCATGTGCAGGGCCGTGTTCGTCGAGCCGCCGATGGCGGTGCTGAGGCGAAGGCCGTTTTCGATCGATTCCTGGTTGATGATCTGCCGCGCTGTCAGGCCCTCGTGAACCATCTCGACGATGCGCCGCCCCGTCGTCTGCGCCGCCCGGTTGCGGGCTGCATGGGTGGCGGGAATCGAGGCGGAGCCGGGTAGTGACATACCCATGGCTTCGGCGATACAGCACATGGTGTTGGCCGTGCCCAGGAAGGAGCAGGAGCCGCAGGTGGGCGTGGCTTCATCCTCCAGGCGGCGGTAGGTCTCCTCGTCGACCTGGCCGGTCTGCAGCATCCCGAGTCCCTCGGTGAGAGACGTGGTGTCAGCCGCCCGGTGGTCGAAATTGCAGCCGCCCTCCATGGGGCCGCCGACGATGATGATGGCAGGAATGTCCAGGCGCGCCGCCGCCATGAGCATGCCAGGTACGATCTTGTCGCACGATCCCAGCAGTACGACCGCGTCGAGGCGGTGGGCCTGGACCATCATTTCCACGTCGTTGGCGATCAGGTCGCGCGTAGGCAGGATGTAGTGCATGCCCTCGTGACCCTGGGCGATGCCGTCGCAGGCAGCGATCATGCCGAATTCGATGGGAGTGCCGCCGCCCTGGTGGATGCCCTGCTTCACGTACTCCGATACCAGGTCCAGGTTGTAGTGGCCGGGAACGACGCGATTCCAGGAGTTGGCCACACCGATCAAGGGCCGGTCCAGGTCGTAGTCGCTGAAGCCCATCGACTTGTACAGCGACCGGTGCATCGACCACTGAGGTCGCTGCAGGATATCCTTGCTGCGCCAACTCATGTTCCTGCTCTCCTTATGCCATTTCCTGGCGGCGTATGATTTCGTCCTGTGCGTGTCTGGCCATGTCGACGAAGACGGCGCTGTAGCCGGTGATGCGCACCATCAGGTCGCGATGCTCTTCCGGATGCTGTTGTGCCTCGCGTAGCTGTTCGACGGAGTGGACGGACAGCTGTGTCTGCAGGCCGCCCAGGTCGAAGTAGGTACGCAGCAGGGCGGTGAGTCTGTCGAGCCCTACGGCGCCTTCCACCAGATCGGGCTGCAGACGGATGTTGAGGGCCCCCGAGTTGATCCCGGTCAACGGCAGCTTGGCGACGGACTTGAGCATGGCGGTGAGGCCGTGGCGGCAGGAACCCGGGTAGGGAGATGTGTTTTCGCTGAGGGGTTGTCCGGCGTGGCGGCCGTCGGGCGTAGCGCCGATCTCCCCACCAAGGCGGATGTGGCGCATGTCGGTTTCCAGGCAGCGGAAGACGATGACCTCATCCTCGGTGCCCACCGCCCCGGCGCGGTCAATCTCAGCCAGGACGCCGTCGAGGAGGCGCACAGCGTGGGCGTCGGCCCGCTCGTCGTCCTGGCCGAACTTCGGGGCTCGCAGACAGAGCTTGCGCACGGTCTCCTGCCCGGCAAAATCACCACGCAGGGACCGTTGCAGATCGCCGAGAGACAGGCCATCTGATGTCACTACCAGCTCGTCGATGGCGGTGAGACAGTCGACGGCAGTGGCGAGGCCGGATATGGCGCAGGTGAGGGTCATGTAGCGCACGCCGCCCATTCGCCAGGAGCGCGCCCGGCCCACGGGACCGTCCAGGAAGCAGTCGTCCACGCGCAGGGCACCAGGCGCCTCGGTCTCCCAGGCGCGGCGTGTCTGACGGATCTGCTCGCACTGGGCGGAGATCTCCTCCCGGAAGCACTCGAGTGTGCGCTCGTAGAGGGCGTCGATGGCAGGCAACTCGCCGTCGAAGCTGAAGAGGCCATCGAGGACATAACGGGGCAGGACGGCCTGGTGGTTACCAATCTCCCGTTGAAGGCCGGGGATGTCGGGCCAGTTGCAGCCGTGCATGGTGTAGCCCACGGCGTCCTCGGCATCGATGCCACAGTGCTGCATGGCGGGGATGATGTCTTCGTCGTTGTAGACCATGAAGCTGGCGTTGCTGCGCATCTTGTCGCAGGCCAGTCGCCAGATGTCATCGGGGAGATTCTTCGTATAACGCAGCACCATCACGGGGTTCTCATAACGCGGGTCGACGCGCTCCAGGAAGAGACCGGTCAGCTCGTCCGCCACCGGCGACCCATCTGCCCGATACCCACCCAGCACCACGTACTGCGGGGCGTCGTAGGTGAGATTGCGCTGCCAGCCGGTATCGATTTCGGAGCCACCGCTCATCTGGTGCTCACCACGGCCCAGGATCAGGTTGTTCTTGTAAAAGAAATCGGCAACCATATCGCCGGCCTGATCACGGGTGAGGATCCCTTTCGCCAGGTCTCGCCGGTAGAAGGGCAGCAGGAGCACGTCGAGCCGGCCAAAGGTCAGGGTGGGATTCGTCGCCGCCATGGTGCAGTAGACGTTGCCCACGAGCCAGATCAACTGCAGGGCCTCGGCAAAGGTCTGCGGCGGGTGGTCGGCGACGGCGGTGCAGTGGTCGGCGGCAACGTGGAGCCCGGCCTCGCGGGCTCGCTCTCCGTATCGTCGGGCGTAGTTGCGAAAAGCCTGGTAGACGCCGATCGCGCCGCGCAGGAAGTCGAGGGTTGCCTCGCTCTCCCGGCGGGCCTCCCGTTCGTCGAGAGCTGCGCGGGCGTATTCTTCCAGGCCGACCAGTCCCAGGTCGAGCAGGCGTTGCCAGGCGAAGCACTCGTGGCCGCCGTCCTGCATCCAGGGCGCGATGGCGCGCCCGTTCCAAGCCGCGACTGTAGTCTGGAAGAAGGCCTCACCCTCGTCGTCGGGGACCTCCTCCAGAATACGCCCCACGATCAGGTCGGTACTCTCGACGGGCAGGTCGATGTGGTCGAGGAGATGGTACAGCCCCTGGCCCAGTTGCAGTGGCTGCGACATACCTTGAACGTGGAGATCGGCCTCGACAGTCTTGCGCAGTCGTTCCAGGGTGGTACTGCGTACGGCTTTGGTCAGCAGCTCGGTCATGGTCGGATCTTCGCCTTTGAGAAGGGCTACTCGTACCGCAATGCCACGATCGCCTGCAGCATGGCCTCGCAATTGGCCAGGGGGACGTCGGAACTCATCTCACCCCAGCCCACGTAGCCGCCGCCGTCACGGCCAAAGGCAGCGAACAGCCGCGACACCAACTCCCGTACGTCGTCCGGCGTGCCGTAGGGCAGCGTCTGCTGCCGATCGATGTCGGCACGGATACAGACACGACCGTTGAAGTCGCGACTCAAGCCCTCCAGATCCATCAACTGGACCTGCGGGTTGAGCTCGTCACAGCCGATCTCAACGAGATCCGGTACGATTGCCGAGATGACGCCGTCGGAGTGAAAGCTGGCATAGGCGCCGCCGTCGTGGATGGCGTCGACCAGGCGTGCGTACGCTGGCTTAAATACACGGCGCCACACGGCAGGCTCGACCATCAGGGACGTCTGCGTGCCCCAGTCGTCGCGCAGGATGACACCGTCCACTCGGTCGGTAGCCAACCACCGGGTGATCCGCTGCAGGCAATGGTCGGTGATCATGTCGCGCAGCGTGTAGATCTCGGGACGGTCTTCGTGCAGGTCGATGAGCAGTTCTTCCATACCGCGGAGGAAGAACATGCGCTGGAAGACCTCGCCGCCGTCGACGAAGACGAAGTGCCGGTGATCGTCGGCATCGACTTCGGCCACCATCTGCTGCACGCCCTGTTCGCCCGTCATCGGGTCAGGTGGCCGGTAACCCGCCAGGTCCGACCAGTCCTTCAGGGGATGGTCGACGGTCTGTCCCATGTAGTCGGGAGTGTTCCACAACCACTGGCAGCCCCAGTCGTCGCGCGTGGTTTCACCGTCAGCCCAGGCCCCGCGCTGGCAGTCGTGGTAGGTGAAGGGACCATGTTTGGTGGCCGACAGCAGAACATCGCTGGGATACTCCGCGTAGAGTGCCGTCAGTGCCTCGCCGTGTACACGCCAGGCGCCGCCGATGGTGTGATGCATCAGCGGCGCCCGGTCGGGTCCGTCGAAGGTAAGGGCGCGGACATACCGCTCGCGGCAATCCACCTAGTTGAACAAGATCACAGCACGTGTTCCGTGCGCTCGATGACGTGCTGCTGCAATGCCGGATCGAGACTGACGAAGACAGTGGAGAATCCCCACACCCGTACCAGGAGGGTGCGATACTGCGGGTCGGTGGGATTCTCGCGGGCGGCGAGCAGGGTCGCCCTGTCGATGACATTGGCCTGAAGCGTCGTCGTGCAGGGCAGCTTCAGGAAGGTGTCGACGAAGGAAACGAACTTGCGCCAGCCCTCCTCGCCCTTCAGTGCTGTCGGGTGAAAGGCCATGTCGAGGACCGAGCCGTGACCCGCCTTGCGCAGGTCGACTTTGCTGGTCGACTTAAGCACCGCCGTGGGGCTGTTGCGGTCACGGCCCAGGGCAGGTGAGAAACTGCTGGCCACATTGTCCTCGTGTCGGCGGCCGTCGGGTGTAGCGGGCAGGAACCGGCGCCGATGGATACCGAAGGTCATGAATCCGGCGCCCGTCTTGAGGCCGGGCCCCACCGGGGTCGGCGTCCGCTCGAGGACGGCATCGCAGAACTTCTCGCTCACCTCTTTGAGGATGCCGTCCACTTCGTCGTCGTCGTTGCCGACCTTCGGCGCCCGGTTCAGGATTCTCTGTCGCAGCGGCTCATGTCCCTCGAAGTCATCCCGCAGGGCCTGATTCAGTTCCTCCCAGGTCAGGCTTTCCTCATCGAAGATGAATCTCTGGATCGCCGCCAGGCCGTCGGCGACGTTGCTCATCTGTGACGGGATACTGCCGCGAATGCTGTAGCGGGCACCGGTGACCGATGCTTCTTCGAGGCAATCATCCAGACTGGCAGCGAAGTAGGGGAAGGTCACGGCCCGTTTGGGGCCGTGACCTTCGGGAATCTCCTCCTCCAGGCGCTCCTGGAAGTCTGACATGACCTCGGAGAAGTTGTCGAAGGCGGCCTCCTCGCCACGCTTCACGGTCTCGCTCAGCATGGGCAGGGAGTCGAAGTTGCGGAAGTGGATCGTGCACTTGCCGCCGATGATCAGCTCAGAACAGCCATCGTTGCAGTAATCACGCGCGTCCTCGAGAGGGATCCCCATGGCCAGCAGGCCGGGGATCGCCACCTCGTCGTTGAAGTAGGCCGGGTTGCTCAGACCCTTGCAGGTGAGGCGGCAGGACAGCTCCAGCAACTCCGGCGGCGAGCCGGCGTGGAACCGGACGTTGAGCTTGGGCTCGGGGAGCATCAGCTTGCCGCCGGCGAGCAGACACATGTCTGTCAGCTCATTGCAGGCGTCCTCGCCCTGGGGGGTCTGGCCGGCCAGCGCGATGTTGCGCAGCGAGTCATTGTTGCCGGCGAAGTAGTTCAGCTTGACGAAGTAGTTCTCGAGCAGTTCCTGGGCCTGCTCCTGAGTCAGATTGCCGGAGTCGATGTCGGCGCGGTAGAGGGGGTACATCCACTGGTCGAAGCGGCCGATGCTGCCCCGGGCGCCGAACATGAAGGTGAACCACATCATCTGCAGACCGGCCTGGAAACTCGTCGGCGGTCCGGCGACCAGCTCACGGCAGGAGGCGGCGGCCCGGGTCAACTCCTGCCGCCGGGTCGGGTCCGCCTCTTCATCGGCCAGTGCCTCGACGTGAGTGGCATGTCGTTCCACGAACTGGAGGACCGCCCCGTAGGCGATCGACGTGGCTTCGAGGAAATCGCACTTCTCCGGGTCGGTCTCGGTGGCCAGCTTGTCGTCGGCACGGTCGCGGATCCCGGCCAGACCCTTCTGCAGGATGTTGGCATTGCCAGGCGTGTAATGTCCGTCGTACTCGCCCAGGTCGATGCTGCTGCCTTCGGCCGGAACGACCAGGCTGACGCCCACCAGCAGGTCGACGGGCTGCATGACCACCGGCGTCGCCTCCAGCAGGATCTGGAAGTCGCGGGCCTTGCCCACCAGGCCGGGCGTCTCCGACCCGGCGACAAAACGGGTCTCGCGGCGACCTTCGTGGTCATCGTTCCAGTACATCTCGCGCAGCGCGTGGCTGCGGCTGCCGGGATCCAGGTCCAATAACTGCATCTGTGCGTTCTCCTCCGCGTCAGCTGCCGACGCTGACTTCGAGGCCGTGAGAGCGGAGCCTTCCAGCGAGGTCTTCCATGTGAGCCGCCGACGGTGGCTCTATCTCCGCCAGTTGATATTCCATCTCGAGTCGGGCGTACTTCGAGGCGCCCAGTTTGTGATACGGTAACAATTGAATACGGGTGATGGCGTCGATCCCGGCCAGCATGCGGGCGGTACGCTCCACACCCTCGCCATCGTCATTGATCGTGGGAATGATGGGCATGCGGATTTCGATCGGCGTGCCACTGGCGCCCAGACGTTCGAGGTTGTCGAGAATCCGACGGTTGTCGGTGCCGGTGTGTCGCCGGTGGCTGCCCTTGTCGATGTGCTTGACGTCGTAGAGGAAGAGATCGATGTATGGCAGCAGCGTCTCCAGGATCCGCCACGGTGTCTGGCCGGAGGTATCCACCGCGGTATGCAGGCCCTCCGCCTTGCACTCCTGGAGCAGGGCCAGGGCGAACTCGTGCTGCATGGTGGGTTCGCCACCGGAGAGGGTGACGCCGCCACCCGAGTTCTCGTAGAAGGGGAGGTCCTTGAGCAGTTCCACCATCAGGTCGGCTACCGTCACTTCCCGGCCCTCCATCACCAGCGCTTCGGCGTAGCAGACCTCGGTGCAACTGCCACACTGGACACAGCGATCGCGGTGGTAGACACGTTCGCCGTCCGGCAACAGTTCGTGGGCCTGCTCGGGACAGACGCGGAAACATTCGCCGCAAGAGATGCATTTTTCCTCGAACAGCACCAGTTCAGGTCGCGGCAGCATGGCCTCGGGGTTGTGGCACCACCAGCAGGCCAGGGGGCAGCCTTTGAAGAACACGGTGGTGCGGATGCCCGGGCCATCGTGGATGGCAAACTTCTTGATGTCGAAAATCAGGGCCTTCAGCGGCGCCATCAGTACCTGCCGTAGCTGCGCACGGCGGCGGCCATGGCATTGGCGTTCTCGGGCAGCACATAGGCGGCCAGAGAGTTGCCACTGCTGATGATATAACCGCCGCCGGGGCCGACGTTGTCGATCAGGTAGCGCACCTCGTCCTCCACCTCTTTCGGCGTACCCATGCCGAGGATATTCAGGTCCACGTTGCCCAATATACAAAGACGGTCGCCAAACTGGCGCTTGGCGGCGGCGATATCCATGGCATCCTTCTCGAAAGGATGCATGCCGGCGATCCCGAGGCTCATCAGGTCGTCCATGAAGGGCAGCATGTTGCCGTCGCTGTGGATGATCCAGGGAATGCTGATATGCTCGGCGACACGCCGGAAGCCGGGCATCACCACATCGCGCAGGACCTGGGGCGAGAAGAACGGGCCGGTGCCGAAGGCCATATCGTCGGTGGACACGTAGGCGTCGAAACCGAGTTCACAGACGCGCTGGGCGACGACGACGGCCCAATCGACATAGGTGTTGAGCACTTCCTCGATGAAGCCGAGATCCTCGTACAGGGCGATGCTGAAGGTCTCCAGGCCCATGCTCAAGGTCGTAGGGAAGATGCCGACGCGGGTGATGAACCATGCAGAGTAGTCGCCTTTGCGCTCGACGAATTCCGCGGCGCCTTCGTACAGGGCGTCGTCGTGGGGGTCGGGGAGGTCGAGCAGGTTCAGGTCTTCGCGCGAGCGGATGAGGCCGTCGCCGTAGAACAGTCGCCCCTCCTTTCCCGGGATCTTCTCCGCGTACACCGGGGCGCGCAGGACGTAACTGAGGTTGTCCAGTCCGAGGTGTTCGGCCAGGGCCAGAGACTGCTCGAAGGTGAAGGGGTGGACCTCCATATTGTAGGCTTCGCTGCCGGCGGGACCCCACCCCATCAGTCGCTGGGCGAGGGCCCGGTCAACGGCCAGCTCACACCAGGGAACCCGATCCGGCTGCTCCCGGCGCAGTGCCAGGCTGACGCGTTCACGCGAGTTCACGGTACCACTTCCTGGTTCAGCCGACTCGGTGCAGCAGTGACCTGAGAATCGCGGGCATGATGTCGGCGCGGCTGATCAGCCCCACGAGCTTGCCCTTTTCGTGGATGAGCACCCGGCGGAAGTCATGGGTCATGAGACAGTCGACAACGTCGACCAGTGGCGCCTCGATGTCGACGGTCGTGGGATCGTGGGTCATGATCGAAGCGACTGTGTCGGACTCGGGTTCGTAGAATACCTTAAGTACATCCTTCTCGCTCAAGACTCCCAGGATCGAGTTGTCGGCGTCGACGACGGGCACACCACTGATCCTGTTCTCGATGAGCAGCTCGAGGACGGCCTGGATCGAGTCTTCTGGACCCACCGTTATCGGGTCGGGCTTCATGATCTTGCGAATCGTGGGCACGGTGATCCTCCGGGGGAAGGATGTCTGAAGCGGTCAGGACGTAAAGCACCCGTGGGGGCGTGCGTCAAATCGTTGACATGTGAAGGGTAGGAAGAAATGGGTGATCCTCGACACGACAGTTTCATGGGCCTGAGTCCTGCGCCCATACCACACTGGGAGCACTGGTCGTGCCCGGACGCCGAGACCTATCTGACCGGGATCGACTACTACGAGCAGCCGCGCCAATGTCGGCTGCGGTTGCGGGAGCTGTATCCGCAGCTCGGTCTCAGCATCCCCGACACCGACGAGCCCATCCCGGCGCCCGGTCTGGACCTGGAGGGGCAGAGCTCCAACCCGGATCGGCACACCGTACGCTGGGGTGACGGCGAGAGCGGCAGCTGGGAGCATGGCGAGGCAGTGTTTCACTCCACCGATGATGTGTTCGCCTTCAGCCCGCTGGAGCATGGGGACTTCTCAGATATGGAGGTGGTGGAGCGGGCTGATTTCACCACCGAAGAGATCGTCTACGAGCGTTACCGGGCTCGCTTTCCGGGCACAGGGGAGCGGGGTCCGGAGGGATCGTCGGCCTCCGTAGGATTCTACAACACCATGTTCATGTGGCCCCTGCTGACCTTCGGCTGGGAACTCTTTCTCGAGTGCTGCCTGGATCCGCGCTTCGAGCGCATCATGGACGAGTTTGCCGAGATCAACCGACGTGTCTTCCGCACCTTTGCCCGCCTGCCGGTGAACTTTGTCGTCTGCCACGACGACATTGTCAACACTCGTGGTCCGGTCTGCTCGCCGGCCTGGATGCACAAGTACATCTTCCCGCGATACGAGGAGTTCTGGGGCATCCTGCGCGAGTCGGGCAAGCAGGTCATCTTCATGTCCGACGGTAACATGACCGAGTTTGCCGACGATGTCATGGCCTGCGGCGCCCGGGGTATTATCAGCGAGCCGTACACCGACTACAAGGCCATCGCCAGGCACTACGACAATCCCTTCCTCGCCGGTGAGGGGGACAGCAGGGTGCTGACCCGCAACGACCCGGCTGAGATCCGCCAGATGGTGGAGTCCATGGTGGAGACGGCGAAGATGACCGGGGGGTACATGATGTGTATCGGCAACCACATCCCCTGGAACGTGACGCCCGAGGGGATCAAGCTGTACCTCGACCTGTCGGCGGAGCTGGCTCGCCGCTAGAGGCAACGGCACGAGGGACTGCTTTCGGGATGGAGCCAGTGGGGATCCTTCTGATGCAGTCATCCTGATCCGTATCGTTGTCAGTTATGACCAAAAAGACTAAGTTCTAGAGATTCATTTATTCTCTGGAGGTGAGCATTGAAGCTCGTGAGCGTACACGAAGCAAAGAGCCAGTTGTCGGCACTCCTGGCTGAGATTGAGAGGACCGGCGAGGAGATCGTGATCTGCCGCCACAAGAAGCCGATTGCCAACCTGGTACCGCACAAGCGTCACTCGCGCGTCGATCCACATCCCGTGCTACGTGACGTCGGTATTGACTACGATCCCACCGAGCCGATGGCGTCAGACGAATGGCCATCGAAGGATGACGAGTAGACACCGTGCTGCTGGATACCTGCGCCCTCCTGTGGCTCGGACAGGGGGGCGGACGACTCTCCCCGAAGGCGCTGCAACAGATTGACGACGCACCGATCGTATTCGTGTCGGCCATCAGCGGCTTCGAGATCGGGGTGAAGGTGGCCAAAGGCAAGCTCTCTCTGCCTTGCCGCCCGGCGGAGTGGCTGGCGGCGGTCCTCGCTCATCACGATCTGAGGGAGCTCCCCGTGGATCTGGCTGTGAGTGTGCGGTCGACCGAACTGCCCACGATTCACTCCGATCCGGTAGATCGTATCCTCATCGCGACGGCAGAGTCCAAGGGCCTTCCGGTGGTCACGGCCGACGCTGTCTTTGCCCGGTACGGCATCGAGGTCCTTTCCTGAAGCGCCCGGAATCCGCCGAACTGGCTGGCTCATAGAGATGCCCAGGGGATACTGGCAGATCTGGACAGCGACGCTGCTGTTCTTTGCGGCGTTCTACAGCCTGCTGGTGCCGCTGCCGCTGTATCTCGAAGGCCTGAGATTCCCGGACTGGCAGATCGCCTTCGTCCTCGGGGCTTTCGGCGTGGCCGCTCTCCTCGGTCGCCCCCTGTCGGGAGTGGCAGCCGATGCCTGGGGCTACAACCGGATCATGGTCCTCGGCGCGGCATCTCTGCTTGTGGGTGCTGTCGGGACCAGTGTCACGCACAGCCTTACACTCCTCACCCTTCTGCGCGTGTTACAGGCCTTCGGCTATGTGGCCTTCACGACGGCGGCGACAGCCCGCGTCTCTGAGCTGTTGCCGGCAGAGAGACGGGCCCACGGGCTGGCCTGGTTCGGGACCTCGGCAAACGTGGCGATGACCTGTGCGCCGGCGCTGGTGAGCCTGGCCATACCCGTGATCGCGCTGAGGGGCGCATTCTGGCTTGCCGGCGGTCTTGCCGTCGTCGCCGGACTGCTGGCGCAGATCGGACGGCACACCGCGACCGCCCCGCCCACGGGTGTGAATGTGCGCGATCTGCTCGTCATTCGGCGAGATTTGTGGCGGCCAGTCTGCCTGGCAGCTGCCTTCGGCGCGGGGTTCGGCGTGTTCCTGCAGTTCCTGCCGCTGCTGGCGGAGCTTCGATCGGTGGACTCAGGTCTGATCTACACCGTGTACGGCATCACCATCATTGCCAGTCGCCTGCTGGTTGGACGATGGCTCGACACGCTCCGACCGGCGCTCACGCTGTCGGTGGGATTCGTCGCCCTCGGAGGAGGGTTGGTCTCGTTCGCCATGTGGTCGTCCATGACCGGCCTTCTCGCCGGAGCCATCTGCCTGGCCGCTGCCGGCGCGATCGTCCATCCCCTGCTGATCTCGATCCACGTGGGGCAGTCTGAGGATCGGATGGCTCATGGCAGCGCTGTCTTCTACCTTGGATTCGACCTCGGCATGGGCGCTGGCACCTGGTTCGTATCGCCGATCTTCGAAAGCGGGGGTCTGCCAGCCGCCTACCTCGTGTCCGTGGTGTACGCCGCCGCCGGCCTGGCCCTGGCGCTGCGTTTCAGAGTCCATCCGCCCGGGGACAGATGAAGCAATATACGATCAGACCGGTAGAGGCTGCCGACCACGAGCGGATCACGTCGATCTACAATCACTACATCGTCAACACGATCATCTCCTTCGAGGAGGAGATCGTCAGCGTCGAGCAGATGCGCCGCAGAATCGAGCGCGTTCAGACGGGCTATCCGTACCTGGTTGCCGAGGCCGAGGGGATCGTCGTCGGCTACGCGTACGCCACACACTTCCGCGAGCGCCACGCTTATCGCTTCTCGACGGAGACCACGGTGTACGTGGATCCTCAGGCGATCGCAGCAGGATGCGGGACCGCCCTCTACGGCGAACTGATCGCCGACCTGAAGATCCGAGGTTTCAAGATGGCGATCGGGGGGGGTCTCACTGCCCAACGACGCCAGCGTGCGACTGCACGAGAAGCTTGGATTCGAGAAGATCGCTCACTTCAGCAACGTGGGACGCAAGTTCGACAAGTGGGTCGACGTCGGTTTCTGGCAGCTGCAGCTGACCGACTGACTCAGGGCCTCCTGGCTCTGGTCACGGCCTGAACGTTCCAACATCCTTCGGAGACCTGATGGCTGACACAAGAGAGCAGATCGAGCAGGGTCTACGCGGCACGAGCCCGCTGAAGATCACAGCTGTCGAACCCATCGTGGTGCGCACGCCGACGAGCGACCTGCCGCCTGACGCCTACATCGAGATGTCGCCTCTCGGAGCCGCGAAGAAAGGCGCGGGTATCGGCACGCGGCTGGATCACGCCAGTCCCTCCAGGTTCAAGGGGCACCACCAGACGCTGTTGGTCAAGATCTCGACGGACCAGGGAATCGTCGGGTGGGGAGAAGCACACGCGCCGGCTGCCCCCGCCGTCCATGCGAGAGTGGTCACCGATCTGCTGGCCCCGATTCTTGTGGGACAGGATGCGCGCAACATTGGCCCGCTCTGGGACAGGATGTATTCCAGCCAGAGGCTCAGAGGCTACGCCACGGGATTCTATACCGAATCCATCGCCGGTGTCGATATCGCGCTCTGGGACATCCTCGGCAAGTTCGCCAACGTGCCGGTCTATCAACTTCTCGGCGGCAAGTACCGTGACGAGATCCCGACCTATGGGAGTGCCGCAGGCCCGGAGGCTGCTCAGGCAGCCATCGAGGATGGTTTCACGGCGGTGAAGACGGGCTTTTCCAAGGGCCGAGATGCCGACGACTTCGACAGGATAGAGAAGCTCTCCGAGGCGATCGGCAGCAAGGGCCAGCTGCTGGTCGATTCACTGGGTGCCTTCAAGCTGCACGAGGCCATCGGTGTGGGCCGGAAACTCGATGCCCTGGACAATATCGGTTGGTTTGAGGATGCCCTGATGCCGGAGGACCAGGCGAGTTACAGCAAACTGGCCGAAGCTCTGGACACGGCCGTGTGTGTCGGCGAGATGCTGGCCAACCGTTTTCAGTTTCGCGATCTGTTTGCAGCGCAGGGGGCTGACGTCATCAATCCGGATGTGAGCCGCGCCTGTGGCATCACGGAATGCAAGCGGATCGCAGACATGGCAGATACTTTCGGCATCCTCTGGTCACCCCATGTCAGCTCCGGTCTGCCACCCTATGTCGCGGCTTCCATCCATCTGGCCGTGGCCACACCCAATGCGGTGATCATGGAAGGCGGCGACATCCACAAGGCCACGGACGTGGCTGGCTCACGTGGCAATGTGCTGCTGAAGGAACCGATCACCTTCCGACCCGGGTTCGCCGTGGTGCCGGAGGGACCCGGACTGGGCATTGAGTTTGACGAGAAAGAGCTGAAGAAGGTGATCGTGGGCTCTGGTGCTGAAGATGGCTGTCCGTGAGGTGACTCCATGACCGGCCAGCACTCCGGCGGCGCCGCTGTAGCGCTGGCCGACGGATCCTCGGTTGGCATCGCCGAGCGGATCGAGGTGTATGTCAATCCCGAGCGCGATCTCCATGGCCCCTGTGTGGGGCGAGCGGCCAACGGCGATCTCCTCCTCTGCCATCAGGATTCACTCGTGCACCAGGGCGGCGACGGCTACGTCCACCAGTGGCGCAGCCGGGACGATGGATTCACGTGGCGGGATGAAGGTCCGGCCGCTGACTGGCGAGGGGAGGGCCTCGACGCCCTCTCCGGCGAATACGGGACCACCGCGAGCGGCCGTATGGTCCTGCTCGTGCAACGGCGGCATCCCAGGGGCGGCAACGGCCAGATCATCGGATCGGTCTGCTACGTGAGCGACGACGACGGCCGGACCTGGCAGCTCCGTGGCGAGATCGCCCCGGAACAGGCGCACGCGGCCATGATGGCTCGCGAGATCGTCCGCCACGATTCGGTTCTGCTTACGGGCATGTATTCGCGATTTGGCCACGCCCTCTACGCCAGCCAGGACGAAGGCGACTCCTGGCAGCGGCGCAGCGTCATCTTTCCCGCCAGTCACCCGGATTTCGTCGCCCTGGCGGATGCCGGCCCACCCTACTACCCGAACGCTCTGTTCCTTCCCGGCGGTGATCTCTTCGCCGTCACCTACATCACGCCCCCCGTCAACCACTGCTTCACCACCACCAGCGCCGACCAAGGTCGGACCTGGGGGCCGATTGCCGCGAGACCGGACCTGCCGGTCTGGGCGCCGCGCCTCGGCCGACTGGACGATCTGCTCGTCCTCACGGGGCGCGACATCGAGCGTCACAGCACCGTGGCCCTGTTCTCCGTCGACTCGGGGGCCAGCTGGTCGGATCCTCTCATCGTCGATCACCCGGCCTTCGAGGGCAGCTACGCCTACACCGACTCACTGCAGATCGCCGAGGACCGAATGTGGGTCTATACCAGCAGTCCCCGTTCCGAGGGACGCGGGGATATCGTGGGGGTACTGCTCGAGCGGACATGATGGCCTGACACGCAACGAGTCGAGGACGCCTGAAGGTCCGCCCGCCGTCGTTGCTTGGTCCATCGGTCCCTACGAAGGCTCCACCGCAGAAGCTGAGGGGATCCAGTCGACGCCCCGGTCGGCGGCGCGCCGGAGTCGGTCGGCCAGCTGCCCGGTGTGATGCTGCAGGTGGCGGATGTTTACCAGCTGGTGCTCGAACTTGGACTCATCGTACCACCAGAAGCCGCAGTCTTCAGCGTTCAGGTCGAGGCCGTCCACTGACGCGTCGATCAGGTCGTCACAGACCGACCAGTACTCGAGGATTTGCTCGCGTGTGTACGGCGCCTCGATGGCCGGAGGAAGAGGGAAGGTCCAGGTCAGGAATCTTCGTGGGGTCCCGCTTCATGGAACGCGACGAGCCCATGATACACATTTCATCCGACTCATACAGGAAGACAGGAAGCCGATGACAGGATTCAAGACGATGGAGCTGCCTGACGAACGAGACGCGGTGGCGCCCGACGGGTCCGACGTCCGCATCCTGCTCGACCTGCCGGCGGGAGGCATGGCCCATTTCGAGCTTGCCGCAGGGCAGACGTCCACCGCCGTCACACACCGAACGGTGGAAGAGATCTGGTACTTTCTGTCGGGTTGCGGCCAGATGTGGCGCCGCCGGGACGGTGAGGAGGAGATCGTCGACGTGGCAGCGGGGGTGTGTCTGACGATCCGGCTGAGGACGCACTTTCAGTTCCGGGCGCTGGCAGGCGAGGCGCTGAGGGCGATCGGCGTCACCATGCCGCCCTGGCCCGGGGAAGGGGAGGCCCAGCTTGTGGAGGGGACGTGGACGCCGACGGTACAGAGTCAAGGGCGGAGAAAGGCGTAGGCTTCCCTGAGGATCCGCCGGCCGTCCCTTTCAACGATGTGGCCGTGGCCCATCACGATCCGCTCGAAGTCCCAGTCGAGGACCTCGTCAACCGAGCGGCGCATACCCTTCCTGTCACCGATGAAGAGCTTGTAGAGCCGCGAGACGCCGAACTGGCCGTAACAACCCGTCATCCGCAGAACCAGGCCGGTGGCGAAGTTGACGCCCCTGTCGTGGTTGAAGGCCATGTCGGCGACGATCAGCGTCTTGCTCGGGGTATGCAGGAAGACGGACTCGTTGATCTTCGGCATGCCGCCGAGCTGGACGTGTTCCAGATCGCCTGACCGCGCGGCGGGGATGTCCGCGTCGAGCACATCGGTGAAGGGAAGCTCGGGGTGTTCCTCGCGGACCCCGGGAGCGGCGCAGAACCGGGCCTGCGGGTAGGCGGCGAACCAAGGCGCCCAATAGAGGTCGTGGAACGTGCTGGGGGCGATCAGGTATTCGACCTCGCCAAGGGAATCGAGGCCGGCACGGACTTCGTCGTCGAGTGCGACTGGCGAGTGGACCCACAGGCCTGTCGAGGCCAGGCGGACCACGGTCATGCGGTGGCCGAGGTCGACGGGGCCGGCTTTCAGGGGCCGGTTGAGGACCCAGACGCCGTCGGCGAGCTGGCTGAAGGGCATGCTGGCGGAGGTTTCGTGTCGGAGGGCTTCCAAGTCACTTCTCCCGTTGAGTGCACAAGGAAAGTAGGCTCGGTAGCGGCCCTACCGCATTAACAGGGGTTAATGCAGACCCGCTTTTTTGCGGATGCGCGACAGGGCGACATCGGTGATGCCCAGGTAGGAGGCGATATGATACTGGGCGATGCGCTTTTCCAGCCCCGGGTGCTGCTGGCGAAAGCGCCCGTAGCGCACGGTGGCGTCGTCGAGCAGGAATTCGGCCTCGCGCTCTTCGTTGATCAGGGTCTGGTACTCGGCCGCCTTGCGCCCGAAGCGCTCCCAGTACTGGTCACGGTCGAAGAGGTCGAACATGCAGTCGAAGCGGATCTGCAGCACTTCGGACGGTTCCAGGGCCTGGATGCCGAAGCGGCTCGGGGTGCGGGTCAAGGAAGAGCGGAAAGAACCGCAGGGCTCGTCTTCGACGGAGAAGGACTTGTTGAACTGCTTGCCTGCCATCGTGATGTAGAACTGGCGCAGGACACCCTTGTAGACGAAGTAGACCCAGTCGGCGGTATCGCCGGCGCGCAGCAGGTACTCGTCCCTGTCGTACTTCTCACAGCGGAAGTGTTGGGTGCAGAGATCCCAGGCCTCATCGGGCATGTCGACCATGGCCGCGACGATGGATCTCAGGCGATTCAGCTGTTCATGGGTCGGCTGCATTTATCGGGCAGAATATAGAGGGGGCGCGCAAGGCCGACGGATGCGAAAGCTTGACATACCAAAGAGTTGATTGGTATGATATTCTTACAATTCGTATGATTTTGTGTCTGCCATCATCGCTCTGGAGGGGAGCTTATGTCCACCGCCACGATTGGAACACGGTATCAGGTTGTTATTCCCAAGCGAGAGCGCGAGCAGCTCGGCTTGCGTCCACATGCCAAGGTAGTCGTCGGTGTTGCGGATGGGGCGGTGGTGATTCGTCCCCTGCCGGATGGTGGCTGGCGGGGTGTGGGCCGCGACCTCGCTGACGGCACCGATGCCACGGACTACGTGAAGAAGCTGCGTGGCGAGTGGGACAACGGATGACCCTTGTCGAGGGGTTGCGTGGCTCGCGCAACGCCGTGCTCGACACCATGGTCCTCATCTACTATCTCGAAGACACCGAGAGGTATGGAGATCTTGCGGAGTCGGTCATCGGCGACGCCGAAAGGGAAGTGTTCGAGGCGATTGTCACACCGGTGACCGCAGGGGAACTGCTGGTGAAACCGCTGCAGTTCGGGCGTCCCGACATCGCCGATCGATACCGCATGGCGATGGCTCACCTCGGTAACACGAGTCGGTGTACTCTGTCCTGGGAGACTGGTTGTATGGCCGGCGCACTCAGAGCCCGGTATGACCTGCCGTTGCCCGACATGTTTCAGGTCGCTCTGGCGATGGAGAGAGGATCCTGCGCTTTGATCACGAACGACAAGGCTCTCGGCCGGGTTGAGGAAGTACCCATCGTGCTGCTCGACGATCTGTCGAACTGACCGACCACCCTCGAGCGCCACCGCGTCGAGGGCATGTTCCCTGACGCATGGCCCCACGTTCAAGCCTGGCTGGCAAGGTCCTTGTACCACAGCATCTGCACCTCCTCAGGAAGTTCCGGGTACGCGTGCAGAAAAACGGCCCCGAGGGTGCAGCCACTGCGGGCGTAGAACCTGCAGGCAGGCACGTTGATGTTCTGTGTTTCGATCTTGAGGGTTCGACAGTCGCGGGCGCGGGCCCACCGCTCCACGTGGTCAATGAGGCGGGCGCCAACGCCCTGACCTCGTACATCAGGGGCAACACGAATGTCCCACAACACGGCGAGATCGGCCCTGCCTTCGAGCATGTCGATCCCCTCCGTCTGCCAGGCGATGATGGCGCCGCCGACGCGACGCTGGTCGGCAAAGGCGGCAAGGAATCCCCAGTTCGTCAGATCCCAGCGCCGCCACCTGGTGGGTCCCTCTCCCTTGATGGCGTCGTAGTCCTTGAGGTAGGGATCGGGCACGGGTTCTTCGACGATCGAGAATCCCTCGAGCCCGGAGGCCACCGGTTCGACGCGGAATCGGCAGGACACGGCGAAGGCGATGGGAACGGCGGCATAGGACTCCAGAGAGTCGGCGGATTCCTCAATGATAGATACGTCCGACATTGTCCCGCTCAGTCCAGGTGGCACATGGCTGCCAGGGCCGGCTCCGTCGACGTGACACGCGTGTGGTGACCCTTGCCCGTAGTATCCTCGAGAAGGCCCACCGTGCCGGCGGAGAACGTGCGCGTCTCACCATCGCTCACCTTCACTTCGAAGTCACCGGAGAGGATGAAGACGAACTGCCGAACAGGGGAGGGGTGCCAATCACCCACCCAGCCAGGCTGCGCCCCCACGAACACGAACTGCCGGGTGTCATGCGGGGCGGAAACCTGCATCGGCGGCGCCGGCGGTGCGTAGTCCATCGACTGAAGCTCGATGGGTTCGTCGGAGAAGTGAGTCTCGCCGTCGTCGTCGGTGTAGATGCGGACGTAGCCAGGCATCATGCGGACTCCTGTGGCCGGTGGCAGCCCTACAGTCTGACAGCCGCGATGATGGCTGCAGCGAGTGCGATGATCGTGGCCGTCTGGCGGCTGAATCGCTGGTCGATGCGCTGCGCCATGTCGTCGAAGCGACGGTTGGTCTCACGAGTAAGTTCGCGTAGATCCTGGCGCATCTCCTGCAGGTCTTCCCGCAGATAGGTGAAACCCAGGTGGATGTTGGCATCCTCACGCGTCATGTGCGGATCGTTCTCTTCGGACATTGATGGGCTCTCCAAGGTAGCCGGGGCTCTGTGGTCTCGCAATACACCGCAGTACTCGTGCCATGCCGCCTCTCGTGAGACAGAGTTCTTGCCTGTGAGCGCCAGGGTCCACCAGTGTGGCTTCAGGCACCCACATTTCATTGCTTCTCGCCGCTGATTCACCCCACCGGAGATCTGCAATTGCTGACAAGAGAAGGCTGCCGTGTCCGCCAGGAACGGCTGCGGCAACACCTGGCCGATGCCAGCATCGACGCCGCGGTCCTCGTGCATCCGCTGGAGATCTACTACTTCACGGGCCTGTTGCTGCCCGAGCAGTTTCCGGCGCAGCCGGCGATGTTGTGGATCGAGGCGGGCGGCGACAGCTGGCTCGCAGCGCACAGCGATGCCGGCGAGCCGCTGGTTGACGAGTGCTACACCTACGACTGCAGCGTCGGCGGAACGATCAACACCTACATGCGCACCCAGCTGAGCGAGCTGGTCACCGAGCGGCTGCAATCGCGCCGAGGCAGTGCCGCCCGGGTCGGATTTCAACGGGAATTCATGCCCCGGATGCTGGCCGATCACGTCGACAGGGGACTGGGTCGGGCCGCCGAATGGGTCGACATGGACGAAGCCCTGCACCAGATGCAGCAGGTCAAGGATGACGACGAGCTCGAGCTGATCCGCAGGGCGGTACAGGTGGACCTGGCCGCCTACGACGCGGCGCAACAGGCGATCGTTCCCGGCGTGAAGGAGCTGGAAGTTCTGGGTGCGGCGCAGCTGGCGACTCACCTGGCGGCGGGTGAGAAGGTCTTTCACGATGGAGACTACCAGTGCGGCCAGCCGGGTGGTTTCGCCCGCGATCGTCGGATCGAGGAGGGTGAGCTCTACATCATCGATGCCTGGATCATCTATCGCGGCTACTGGGCGGACCTGTGCCGCACCTTCGCCGTCGGTGAACCGACTCAGCTGCAGCAGTCGATCTATGACCACCTGAGCGGTTTCCATGATCGCGTCACCAACTACCTGCAGCCGGGCAAGGACAGCCGCGAGTGTGCCTCAGCCATGGACGCCTACATCCGCGAGCACCCGGCGCTGGCCGACGTTGGACTGGGACACCACGGGGGCCACACCATCGGGCTGCGGGCACATCAGATGCCCGATGTCAACGCCACGCGAGGCGATGTCTTTCAGGTGGGCAATGTCGTGTGCATCGAGCCAGGCTCCTACATCCCCGAAGCGCGCGCGGGTGTGCGCCTGGAAAACATGTACCTGATCACGGAGTCGAGGCCGGAGAACCTGTCGGATTATCCGATGGACATCCGAGCGTAGAACGGATGTTTCGAAGCTACATCGTCGTAGCCGTCCGGAGTCTGGTCCGGGACAGGGGTTTTTCCACTCTCAACGTCCTCGGGCTGGCTGTCGGCATGGCGTGCTGTCTGCTCGTGGCCGGATTCGTGCAGTTCGAGACGAGCTATGACCGGCAGCACACGCAGGCCGATCGCATCTACCGTGTCCTGCGGGAGACGCGCAACGCCGACGGCGAGTCACGCTTCAGCAGCGGCACGTCGGGGCCGTTGGCGGCGGTCATGCGGGCGGAGATCCCCGAGGTCGAGCGGGCTGCCAGGATGTGGCATCACTGGATCAGCGTCCAGTCGGAGACGCAGCACTTGTACCGGACCGTCGCCGTCGTCGACCCGGCGTTCTTCGACATCTTCGACTACACGATGCTGTCGGGCAGCCTCGACGCTCTCGAGAGCCCCGGAACGGTCTATCTCACCGAGCAGAACGCCACGGCGCTGTTCGGCACCGAGGATCCCATCGGCAAACCGCTCCGCATCCAGGGCGACCAGGGCGCTGGTGACTATACCGTCGCCGGTGTGTTCGAAGAGCCGGCGCACAGCACGACACTCTGGTTCGATGTTGTCACCGCGCACCATCCCCCCGGGTTCCACCGACCGCTGTGGGAGGACTGGCTGACAGGCACCTGGCGGATGACGAGGAACTACATCCTGCTGCGGGACGGGGCAGATCCGGATCGCGCAGAGGCACTGCTGCAGCCTATGCTGTCGCGGTTCCTCGGGCCAGAGACGGGCAAGACCGATACGTATCACCTGCAGTCTCTCCCGCGGACACACCTGTACGAGGAGGTGGACTTCGGCAAGCGCACGGATCGAAGTATCGATCAAGTGTACACCTATGCGCTGTCTGCCGGTCTGGTGCTGCTCATTGCCGGCATCAACTTCGTCAACCTGAGCACCGCCCGGTCATCGCGGCGGGCTCGAGAAGTGGGGGTCCGCAAAGCATCGGGGGCGCGCCGCGTGCAACTGATCGGACAGTTCCTCGGCGAGTCCGTCCTGCTCTCCTTGCTGTCGCTGGCGGGAGCCGTCGTGCTGATGCTGTTGGCGCAGGACACCTTCAATCAGCTGGTGGGAATCAGTCTCGAACCTGCCTGGGACATCGTACCGGCTGCCATCCCCTTCGCTGTTGTTGCGGGTCTGCTGGCGGGAGCGTATCCGGCGATCGTGCTGAGCGGCTCGCAGCCGGTGGGCGTTCTGAAGACCCACCACGGTCGCACGCGCGGCGCGGGTGTGAGGAAAGGGCTGGTGGTCTTCCAGTTCGCCTCGTCCATCCTCTTCGTCATCCTGTCGCTGACGGTTCGTGGTCAACTGACCTACATCGAGAACCGGCCTCTCGGTTACGACGAGGAGTACATCGCGGCGCTCTGGATGACGAACAGGAAGCCTGAGTTGTACGGCCAGATCGAGAACATCAAGCACATGCTGCTGGAGCATCCCAACGTCATCTCGGTGGCAGCGCTTCATGGCTGGGGGATCATGCGCCCCGCCGTGGTGACGGCGCGTGAATCAGGCAAGGTGGGCGATCACGCCTTCCATGGGATCGGTACCGATCCCGACTTCCTCTCGACTTTCGGCATGAGGTTGTTGAAGGGCCGTAACCTCGAGCCCGAGACCCCCGAGATCCTGGTGAACGAGGCGGCTGTGAAGGCTATGGGCTGGGACGATCCCATCGGACGGCAGCTCAAATGGTCGGAGGAACGAGACTACGCGACCGTCGTCGGCGTCATCGGAGACTTCCACTTCCAGTCGCTGCGCAGTCCCGTGGGGCCCCTCATCGTCTATAACGCTTGGTTCGCCTCCCAGGTGAACGTCCGCATCCGGTCCACGGACGTGTCGGCCACCATCGATCACTTCCAGGATGTGTGGGCCAAGACAGCTCCCGAGTACCCCTTTGACGTGGGCTTCATCGACGAGGCCATCGACAGGTCGTATCATGCCGATCGGCAGGCGGCGCGGCTGTCCTCGGCGTCGGCGGCGATGGCGGGTCTCGTCGCCAGTCTCGGATTGCTGGGACTGGTCGCGTTTGCCACGGAAAGACGGCGGAAGGAGATCAGTATCCGCAAGGTCCTGGGAGCTTCGGCGGCGCGGGTTGTGGGTCTGCTGTCGCGCGAGTTCCTGTTGCTGGTGGCTGCTGCGAACCTGATCTCCTGGCCCGTGGCCTACATCGTCTCCCGGCAGTGGTTGGACAGTTTTGTGTATCGTACCGATGTCGGGATCGAGGTCTTCGTCCTGACGGCACTCATGGCGTTCTCATTGGCGATGGCCACAGTTGCGACGCATACACTGAAGGCGGTGTGGGCGGATCCCGTGGACGCTCTCAGGGATAGCTAAGAAGACAGGAGTCAGCGATGACACCAGCGAAGTACCGACTGTTCACATTCTTCTCGGTCTGCGCCGTTCTGATCCTCTGCTTCCTCTGGTGTATCGATTAGGATCCGCACAACCGTCGGTCACGAATCCCATTGGAAGACGTCCTCAACTCCCTTGCCGAAGGTCCGCGCGATCTTGAAGGCGAGGGCGAGGGAAGGGACGTAGCGCTCCTTCTCCAGCACGACGATCGTCTGGCGCGTACATCCTGCCCGTTCCGCGAGTTCCTGTTGGGTCATCTCATCGTGTTCGAAGCGGAGTCGGCGGATCTGGTTGTGGATCTCAGCCTTCGCCATAGCGGACCATCTTGCGGTATCCCAGGATGATGCCCAGAGAGAGTCCGAGCCCGTTGGCCAGCAGGGCGGAGAAGAAGATGAGATAGATGAAGATCATCGGAATGGCGCCGGTGTCGTGGTACCCCAGACTCAGACAGATCATCCAGACTGCGAGGGTGAGAATCATGGCCACCGACTGCACGCGGGGGGCACGCTCCAGGACGCGGACGTCACGTTCGTCCGACTGACCCGAGCCATCCCTGTCCGGCAGGCCGAAAGGATCGATCAGCAGGTTGGCCAGCAGAGGGCAGATGAAGAGACCGTAGACGAGAAACCGCAGGGATGAGTCGCTGTCGTAGGCTTGGACGCCCCGGGTGGTGAACAGAAGAACGAGGGCGCCGGTGAAGACGAGGCTGAGGGCCAGAGACCACCAGGCGCGTCTCTGGAGCCGCGTCATGGGCAGGCCGTCGATGGCCTCGAGCGTCGGACCTCGATGCCGTATGTAATAGATGAGTACCAGGCCGCCAAGGGCCAGAACACCAATGCCGATGTAGGGTATCATGATCCCCTCCTCCGGGAGATTCGGGCGCGTTGTGGATGATCCCTGCGCCGCTACCCGGTACATACCGCTACCGCCAGCCAGATGTCAAATAATTCTTACATAGTGTCGGGAGTTTCTTTCATTCGTCTTCGTCAGTCCAGCAACAGCTCGAAGGCTTCCTTGAGCTGAGTCGGTGAGAAGCCTCCAGGCCCGGGTCCGCCGGCATAGGCGATGTGACCAGCTTCATCGACGAGATACAGTCGCTCGGGCCAGGCAGCGTAGGCCGTCATCACCGGGTCGTCGATTTCATCTACATAGGTGCGAATGCCGTACTGCAGACTCGTCTCGCACTGTCCGGCGACGGCGCGACGTTCCGCCATCGAGCGCGGGTCGTGGATTCGGTTTTCACTGCCAATGTCCCAGCCATCGACGGCGTGTGCCTCCCGGATATAGACGACGAGGAACTGAATGTGATCGCTGAACTGCTCGTACAGGTCACGGAGGCTCACGGCCTCCCGCGTGAAGGGCGGTCAGGTGAAACTGCCGAAGACGAGGGCTACCGGACGCTTGCCGCGGAAGTCTGACAGGCGCACGAGGCTTTCGCCCGCGGCATCGCCGAGCTCGAAGTCGGGGGCTGTGTCACCTCTTCGAGGTGCGTTCGGTTCGTGCGCGGTCTGCCAGGCGCTGGCGGCGTCGCGGTTGTGGATCGTGCGCTCCATGGGGCTCCTTTGAGCGGTTCATGCAACGTGCATCCGCTCCGGGGGCAATAGATATCAAGCTTGTGGTTTCCAATCCCTAACCAAGGTGATCCAGTGTGACCCTAGCAAAGGACGAACTCAACAAGCGACTGGCTCTGCAGCAATTCCCTCGATCCGCCAAGTACGACGGAGAGTGGATGGTGCGACATTCCGGAGGGCCCAACGTCATCTGGCTGACGGAGGCCCTATGTGAGGTCGTTGATCTACAGCCCGGGATGCGCGTCCTCGATATGGGCTGCGGGCGTGCCATCAGTTCGATCTTTCTGGCCAGGGAGTTCGATGTTCAAGTGTGGGCGACAGATCTCTGGGTGTCGGCCAGCGACAACTGGGAGCGTATCTGTGATGAGGGTGAGCAGCACCGCGTATTTCCGATTCACGCCGAGGCCCACACGCTGCCCTTCGCCGACGGCTTCTTCGACGCAGCGGTCAGTATGGACGCCTACCACTACTTTGGCACAGAGGACCTCTACATCGACAGATACTCCCGTCTGGTGAAACCAGGCGGTCAAATCGGTATCGTCGTGCCGGGGCTGCGTGCCGAACTGGTCGAAGGCGTGCCCGAAGAACTGGCACCCTACTGGCCCTGGGACTTCTGCTCCTTCCACACACCGGAGTGGTGGCGGCATCATTGGGAGAAGACGGGCAAGGTGGAAGTCGATCTGGCGGATATGATACCCAATGGCGCCGAGTTCTGGCTGCACTGGAATGAGACGCGTCAGGCGCACGGCGGCGGCGACGCGGATGAAGCCACGCTGCTGAAACTGGACGCTGGCAGACGCCTCGGTTTCACACGTATGGTCGCCAGGCTCTCGGGTCCGCCCGTCAAGACAGAGCTGCAGCGGGCTGTGGAGAGAGGAGACCTGGAGACGGCGCGCAAGCTGCTTGCCGGCGGCGCGGACCCGGACGCCAGGAATCGCGCCGACTCGACACCGATTCATCACGCCATCTGGGCCTGCGGCGAAGGTCAACTGCGCCAGGAGGAGGCGCGAAGTATCGTGGAGCTGCTGCTGGATCACGGTGCCGATGTGAACGCGGTGCACCGCAGGGCAGGGACGCCTCTCGCTTATTCTAAGAGAGTGAGAGCTGACGGGATCAGTGAGCTTCTGCGCGGGAGAGAGGGCAGAATGTCGGCGGATCGCTGACCATCGTCACTCTTCACCGTGGAAGACGGATCAGTCGGCAAGCTTCCAGACAAGAAAGGAGGAGTCATGCTCTCCGCACGCATCACATGCACTCTACTGGTAGCGACTGCCGCCTTCGCCCACGTGGGGGGAAGTCCGGACTACTCACTCATCGAAGGATACGTTACGCCCTGGGACGGACTCGACTGGCGGGGATCTGACCGCAGCCTGCGGAGCGAGCTGCACGCGGGGAAGGTTATCGGACTGCAGTTCACTCTCGCGGATTTCGATTCGGCGCCAGGCGAATACGAGGGCTTTCAGACGGTGGCAGGCGCGGGCAACAGCTGTTGCACGGCGTCGCACTTCATCGATGCGATGTTGCTCTGTGACGACGGCGACTGCGAGCCTGATCCCGTGTCGTCGGTGCAGGCGGACAGTTGGGCCCGGATCAAGGCGAGCCTGCGGTAGGTCACGCCTGATCCTCTAGATCATCTCTGTACTTCAGGATCAAATTGACCGCTTGCGGCAATGTAGACCTGGCCCGCGTGCTGAACCTCGAGATTCAGCCCGTAACGACCTCGCATGGCGTGGAAATCCTCCGGAAGGAAGTATCTCTTGTAGATGTCGAAGACGCGGCCATCCTTCAGGCTTCGCTGCTGCGTGCCCTGCTTCGGCCTGTGCTGTCGGGCGTCGGACCAGATGGATTCGAGGATCAACACCTTGCCCCCAGGTCTCATAGCCCGTCGAAGAGCAGTGAAGTAAGATTCCATCTCTGCATCCGTCAGATGTCCGACGAAGTAACCGACCAGCGCTGAATCGAAGGCCCTGGAGGGCGGCTCGAACTCGAGGACATTTGCCTGGATCAGCCGGGTTCGAGGCTGAACACCGGCCAGGCGCACTTTCTCCCGTGATTCTTCCAACATGCTCCGCGACTGGTCCACCATCGTGACGGAACTGCAATTCTCGCCATAGAACTGTGACCAGTAGCCGGCGCCGCACGGGGCGTCCAGCAGGGCACCGGACAACTGTGAGGCCACCAGCTCGGAGAGGATCTTCACCTCGGCCCGGTATACGGCCGGATCTGTCGTGGCCTTCGGCGCCGTGCCGAGGGTGTAGAGTTCGTCATACTCGCCGGCTCTCTGTTCGTAGTACTCGAACATGCTGTTTTTCAGTTCAGAGTTCACAGGGGGCCGGCCGACGATTGTTTGAAGGGGGACACGATTCACCAACGAAACGGGCCGATCGAACCGGGGCAAGAGCGAAGATCGGCTTGACGGTTGCGGTGTGACCAGGGACAATGCACTCTGACCGTTAGTGGTCTGCCAGTACCTGGCACTACTACTACAGAAGCAGAAAACCAGAACTGTCCCGAGACCGTAGCTCAGAGGAAAGAGCAGTCACTTCGGTGACGGGTCCCGCGTTCGAATCGCGGCGGTCTCGGGAAACAACATGAATGACGAACCCGACGCACACCTGATACAACAGACGCTGGCAGGTTGCGAGCAGGCCTTTGCATGCCTGGTCCGCCGCTACCAGAACTACGCCTATGGTGTGGCGTCCGGTCTCGTGCCGGACTTTGCCCTGGCGCAGGACATCGTGCAGGAGTCATTCCTGACGGCGTACCGGAATCTGGGCAAACTCCGCGATCCCGAGTCCTTTGGCAGCTGGCTGCACGGTATCGTCAACAACACCGCGCGGCGGGCCCGGCGTGAGCTGGCACGTGTCGAACGCCTGCGTCAGGCGTTGGTGCCGGAGCGTGGCCTGCTGCCGGAGCCGGAGGCACCGGATGTGAGCGCCGAAGAAGCGGAGCGTCGGCGACTGGTGCGTATCGCCATCGAGCGCCTCGGTGACACACACCGCGAGGTCGTCGGTCTGCACTACGGTACGGGGCTGTCATACCCGGAGATCGCCCGCTTTCTCGGCATTACCGCCACGGCCGTTCAAGGCCGCCTGCAGCGAGCCCGGGCCCAATTGCGAGACGAGCTGACCATGGTCCAGGACGTATATCAGAACGAGGAACTACCGGAGGACTTCGTGGCCCAGATCCAGCAGGTGCTCAGGGATGTGGCCGCCCATCAGCGAAGCCAGGCAGATGCTGTGCAGGCATTGGCGAAGATGGGGGGATCGGCCATCGACGAGCTGTGCCGAGTGGTGGGGGCCGAAGGGGGGCCGATGCAGCAGGTGGCGGCGAAGGCACTGTGCCGGATCGGCGATGGGCGGGCGCGAGGGCCGATCCTCAAGCTGCTGTATACCGATCAGCCGTGGAATACGTGGATTCTGTTCGTCCACGGGCAGGTGCTGCGCGTGCCGGGGATCCGGGAGGCGTTGATCGAAGAGGTGAGGACAGGTGGGCAGAGCGGGACACCAAGGGACCGGGTTACAGTGGGCATGGCCATCGGCGCGCTGTCCCACCTGGCGGGCGACAGCGAGGTGATCGAGCTGGCCAGCGCGATGTATCGGGATCAAGATCGCCACCTTCGTGCCCGGGGCGCTGCGTATCAGGCGCTGTGGCGACTGCTCCCCGAAGATCACGAGAGCCTGGCCATCGAGGGACTGAATGACGCTGCCCCCACCATCCGGCTCACGGCGGCGTTCTGCGCCTCGCGGGAGGACCTGGTGCCGCCCATCGCGGCCTGCCTCAAGGCCTTCGAGCGAGGTGTCGTCTGGTGGGGGCGCAGGTGTGCCGGCGAACTGATCCTGCGCCATGGCGAACCCGGCCTGCGAGTGATGGAGGGCTTCCTCGACACGGGCACCGCAGAAGAGCGCAGCACGGCGGCGGTGGTCCTGGCCGGATCCGGCAGTTCGCGAGCTTTCGAAGTGCTCAAGCAGGAGTTGTTCGAACAGCATCCAGAGCGCATCCGAATGCTGAATGTGTCGATCTCGCTGGCAGAGCACTATGGCGAGGACGTCGCGCGCTGGATCGAGGAAGAGAGCGGCGAGGTCCCAGACCTCTCTCGCCTGTTGTGGACACTGTCGCGGACTCGGACAGAACCTAGCCCTCTCATCGATGGCTTCTTCGAAGATGGTCCACCTGCCGTCAGGACCAGCGCTCTGCGCATCCTCGTCCGCCACCACGGCGCCGGATTCCTGCCGCAGCTTCGCCGCTGCCTGGCCGAGGGACGGCCGCGGAAGGTCGCCCAGGAGGCATTCTGGCAGGTGAATCGTATGCGCGAGGAGGCGCGGCCGATGCTGCAGGAAATGCTCGGCTCAGAACTGTGGACGGAGCGCAAAGCGGCGGTCTGCCTCCTGCGTCGCTGGGGGGAGTTGACGGAGGATCAAAGGCGGACCGCCGAAGGGGACGAGCACAAGGCGGTGCGCAATGCAACGTATCTGCGGAAACGGCGCTCGGCGTGACCGAGGAGCCGGGCTCTCCCACTCGATCTCAGTTGCCCGTCAGCGTTGCCACGGTCGATGTGGGATAGCAGAGCTTCATGGAGAGTTCGTCGTAGTCGCCGGCATTCACCGTGAAGCCGATAGATACGGCGGACTCGTCTGGTTTCGGCGAATCAGACCGGTCCCATTCGAGCATGATCTGCGGAGTGATCTCGATCTGGGCGTCGCGCCATTCCAGCCTGGTTGCAGGCGCCCAGGCCTCCACAAACTGATCGAGGACCCGCTTGATCAGGGCTCCTAGAATCCCCAGCTGGTAGTTCAGTAGCCAGCCCCCGTCTGGCGGGTTGGATCTTCGGAGTTCCGTTTCCTGAGCCAGTTCCTCGGCGCTGTGACATCGGTTGCACAGTGCAAGCGCGAGAGGCACGTTGAAGTCGATCGTAATCCACCCGTCCGAGGGTGCGGCGGTGAAGTAGTACATACACGAGTGGCGGCCAAGGTCCTTGATCACCTGACCGTAGGTCGATTCGTGGGGGTCAGCCACCTCGATCGCTACCTGCATCTCCATGGTCTCGCCGAAGAGAGTCTGCAGAGCGAGGGCGAGCCGATGGTGGACCGGTTTGAGCAGGGCGATGTCATCTGTTGTTGTCATGGCGGTCAGTTCCTTTCTGAGGTTCTGTCGGGCCCGGAAGAGCCGGATGTTGACGGTTGATTCGGGCAGTCCGAGGAGGCTCGCAATCTGCCGGTGACTGAGTCCCCGCAAGTAACAGAGGGACAGGATGTCCCTCTCCTGATCGTGCAGGCGAAGGAGCCCGCTCTTCAGTCTCGATGACTCCTCCGCCTGTTCCAACTCGACATGTGGATCGCTCCGACTTCGGATACGGGTTACATCCATACCGACGAGACGACCGGTCTTCCGACGCCGCACGCGGTCACAATGTTTGTGCACGATCCGACGCAGCCAGCCGCCGAAAGCCATGGGCTCGTTCAACTTGTCGAGATCGAGATAGGCCTGGAGGAACGCCTCCTGCACGGCGTCTTCAGCCAGGTGGAAGTCACCCAGCAGCTGGCGGGCATATCCCAGGGCTGCCTGCTGGCTACGCTCCACCAGTGCGGCGTAGGCGGGCAGGTCATCGCCTTGAGCCAGTCGAATCAGCGAATCGGTGTCAGTCACAACAGATAAGCCCCATATTGGTTTCGTCTGCTTTCATTCTTCTGCCAATCCTCTTACAGTTGAAGAACTGATCGGGCAGTGACCTCACCTGGCGACCGACCCGGCCGCCTTTCCGGTGAACCCTTCCTTCCTGCCCGTTCAGCCACCCGGCGTGTGATGTCGCCGGGACCCTGCCGCGGTCTTCTCGGCTGCTCAGCCGCTTCTCGTACGTAGCACACTCAACTCAGCAATCGTTGAGTCCGTTTCCGCCAGAGTGGTTCTGTCGGTGCCGGCACGGCTGTACACGACGGTGTGCATGCGTGTCTACTGACGTGCGCCGTCCGTGGTAGCGGACTCGTCACCAGGCACCCCTTCCGAGGAGACAGACCATGAAGGGAAACCAGGCGTCCACACCCGAGCTGCGAAGCATCTTCGCCAGCGCCGCACGCATGCTGTGTCTGGTCTGGCGAGCCAGCCGATGGTATTGCCTCGCCACCCTGGCACTGACGGCCATCACGGCGGTGGTGCCGCCGGCGCAGATATGGCTCACCAAGATGATCATCGACGGCGTGGCAGATGCCACAGCTGCTGGAGCGCCTCGGGACATGGCTACATGGTATGTCCTACTCAGTCCAGTGGCCGGCGTATTTCTGGTCTGGGTGGGTGGCGGACTCTGTCAGTCTTTGAACAGTCACGTGAGAGAGCTCATGGCCGTGAGGACGAGGATCCATGTGGAGTGTCTGATCCTCGGCAAAACGAACGAACTGGACGCCGCCTTCTACGAGATCCCGGCCATGCATGATCGACTGAGCAGGGCCAATGGGCAGAGCTTCCACGTACACAACTTCACCATCAACTGCGTCGAATTCCTGGCGCGTCTGATGTCGCTCGGGGCCCTGCTGGGGCTGCTGGCAAACCTGCACCCACTGGCCGTCGCTGTACTGCTGCTCACGGCGGCGCCTCTGACGTTCATCCTCGCCTGGTCCGCCAATCAACAGTGGAATCTGCTGCACGATCAGACACCCGCTCGGCGCATGTCGCGTTATGTGCACGGGCTGCTCGCTTCGCGGGGCGCCTTCAAGGAGGTCCGGCTCTTCGGGTTACACGACCGGTTCCTGACGCAGTTCCGACGTTTCTGGCTGCAGCACTTCGAGGACGAGCGCCGGATCCGGCTCGCCGCCGAAGGTGCGACGATGGGGTTGTTTCTGCTGGCCATGGCCGGTGTGGCCGGGATCTGGCTCTACGCGATCGTGCAGGCTGCCCATGGAAGAATCAGTCTCGGAGAGGTAGCGCTGGCGTTTCAGGCCTCCGAGCGGTCGCGGGCCCTGCTGGCACAGATGTTTCTCGGTGTCGGGCGGTTCTACGAGATCTGTGTGTTCGTTGACAACCTCTTCGAATTCCTGGACATGGATCCGGGCTCGGTGGACGGCGCCCTGGCACGAGGCGGGCACTATCGCGTACCTGCGCCAATCGAGAAGGAGATCGAGTTCCGCAACGTATCGTTCAGGTATCCGGGTGAGGCCGACTACGTGCTGCGGGACCTGTCATTCTGCCTGTGTCCCGATGAGGCGGTCGCCCTGGTGGGGGAGAACGGCGCCGGCAAGACAACCCTCGTGAAACTGCTGGCCCGGTTCTACGATCCGACACAGGGGGAGATCCTGGCGGACGGCAGAGACCTGCGGGAATTCGACGTGCTCGACTGGCACCGCCACGTGGGAGTGATCTTCCAGGACTTTCTACGCTACCACCTTACCGTGCGTGAGAACATCGGCTTCGGTCAGGTGGAATCTGTCGACGATCGAGGGAGAGTCGCGGCAGCGGCAGAAAAGGGTGGGGCCGCAGCGTTGATCGATGGGCTCCCCTGTGGATACGAGACAGTGCTTGGCAAAATGGCACCAGTGGACCAGGGCTCCCTCCGTCGCCGGCTGCCCGGCGGCTCGGATCTGTCAGGCGGGGAGTGGCAGAAGATTGCCCTGAGTCGCGCCTTCATGCGGGATTCCCAGGTGCTGATTCTCGATGAACCCACGGCGGCACTCGATGCGCTGGCAGAGTACGAGGTGTACAGGCGATTCGCCGAGTTGACCGGCGGCAGGACAACGGTGTTCATCTCACACCGGTTCTCCACCGTGCGTATGGCGGACAGGATTCTCGTGTTGAGATCAGGGCGGCTTGCCGAGCAGGGTACGCACGAGGAGCTGGTGGCGCTGAACGGACACTACGCCTCGATGTTCGAGGCGCAGGCGGAGAGATATCGCGACTGACCCGGGCAATCAACAACGGAGCGAATTCAATGATCCAGCACATCGTACTGCTGAAACTGAAGACCGGTACCACCGAGGAGCAGAAGGCTGCTCTGCTGCATGGTCTCGTCGCCCTCAGTCAGGGAAAGATCCCCGGGATCGAAACGGTATCCGGTGGCGACAACAACAGCCCTGAAGGCAAGGCCCAGGACTTTGACTGGGGCTTCGCCATGACCTTCACCGACAGGGCCGCCCGCGACGCCTATCTGCCCCACCCCGAGCACAAGGAGCTGGGTCGGAACCTGCTGCGAGCGATTGTCGACGACGTGCTGGTCTTCGACTACGAGTTCTGATGTCGAGGTCGTGGTTCTCAGAACTCAGTCGCGATCTCGCCAAAGGCCTCGTCCATCACCTGCAGGATCGAGTCGATATCCTGCTGTGAATGGGCGGCGCCAAAACCGTGGTGACAGGGCCCGCCACCGTAGTCGTGAAAGTAGACACCGCGCTCGAAGGCGTGTCGGATGAACGCCAGCCAGAGATCCTTGCGGTGACAGAGGGCGTCCCGGTAGTCGATGGGAGGATGATCGAGGCCGACGAGGATACCGAAGCGGGCGCCGTGCCTGGGCACCTGCACCGGTATGCCACGACGCGCGATCATGGCATCCACCTCATCGTAGAAGGTGTCGAACCGGCCGAGCAGGTCAGGATAGAAAGTGGGCTGCGTGACCTGATCGAGGAAGGCGAGACCGCTGAGCACATTCGGCAGGGGGGCCATGAACGTGCCCGAGTGTGTCACTTCTCCCACCGGTCGGTACAGATCCATCAGCTCGGCACCCGCACAGATGGCCGACAGTGCCAGGCCGCCCCCGAGAGACTTGCCGATGGTGCAGATGTCGGGTGTGACGCCGAAGTCGGCCTGGGCACCACCGGTACTCTTTTTGAAGCTCGTCTGAATCTCGTCGAAGAACAGCAGCACGCCATGCTGGCGGGTCAACTCGCGCAGGCTTTCGAGAAAGCCGGGCTGTGGCGGAATGCCGCCAGAGTTGAAGTCCACCGGCTCCAGGATCAGCGTGGCGACGCGGTCGCCCTCTACAGACAGCACGCGCTCAACGGCACCCAGGTCGTTGAACGGGATGGCCCGGATGAACTGTGTCATCGCCTCGGGGATGCCCGGGGACTCGCGGAAGGAGGAGGGATCGTCGAGGTGGTCGGCTGGAACATGCCCGCCGATGAAGGTGTGCTCGTGGTAGCCGTGGAAGTGACCGGTGAAGCGCACGATCAGGTCGCGCCCGGTGGCGGCCCGGCACAGTCGGATGGCGTGCAGTGTCGCCTCGCTGCCGGAGTTCGTGAAGCGCACGCGTTCGGCGCAGGGGATCAGGGAACACAGCTCCTCGGCCAGCTTGACGTGGTGGATCATGTCGGATGAGCAGCAGATTCCCAGTTCAGAGGCCTGCAACAGGGCGTCGCGTACGGCGGGGTGTCCGTGCCCGAGCAGCGCGGCGCCGTGGCCGCAGGACATATCCAGGTAGGGCTTACCCTCCACGTCGTAGAGTCGGGATCCCTCCGCCCGTTCCACGTAGAGGGGATGGCCGAGGGCCACATTGAGACGGGTGGAGGCGCAGACCCCCCCGGGAAGAGACTTGCGCGCCCGGGCGAACAGTTCATCGCGGTTCAACAGCGTGCTCCTCTTGCATAGATGAGCCCCGCCCAGTCCGCCCGCGACGCGTCGTCGAGGTCGGTTGACGGAAAGATCGGCTGTGTGGCTTGGTGCAACTGGATCTGCTCGATGTAGGGTGTGGCGCAACCGGGTGCCGCGGCGTAGAGAATCCCGGTGGAGAACGGAGCGTAGTCGGCGCGGAATCCTTCGGGACTCTTGGCGAGCACGATCTTGAAGGCGCGAGGATCGGTGCCGGCAGCTTCGTACAACTGCGGCGAACTCCCGGGTCCGGTCTCTTCCACCAGCACGATGGTCGTGTCCCGCACGCGCAGTCGTGCCATGCGACCCATGTCCACGGGCAGGTTGTGTCCGCCATGACCGCTGAGAGTGTAGCGCAGAGTACCGAGGGCCTCGACCGTCCCAGTGACGGCCAGGGATTCAGAAAAGGGGTCGCGTCTGCCACCGATCCGCAGCGACACAAGGGCACCCACATCGGCCTGGATGCAATGCTCAACTGCTTCGGGGTCGACGCAGAAACAGAGGCCACCCCCGTCGCCGATCTCCTGCCGTACCATGGCTGTGAGCAGTTGTGTACTGTCTCCGGGAGCGCCGCTGTTGGTGGCATCGTGGCCTTCCGACACGGCGACGGGGCCACCGTCGATGGCACGTGCGGTGGCGATCAGGGACTCGGGTGTGACATAGTCGATGTCGCGGTGACGGCGAGTGTTCCAGCAGGCACTGCCAACGGCTTCGTCGTCGAAAGGGGCATCACCCAGATGGGCCTGATAGAACGTCCAACCCAGCCAGGGGGCGTCGAGCCAGGGCTGCACCGGATAGAGACCGACGCTGTCCACGTCAGGACGATCCTCCGAGGCGACGATCTGTTGCCAGAGGTCGGATTGCACGCCGTGATCGGTGGCCCGCCCCTCGCTGTTGACGACCATGGGGACCTTGAAGACCCGTACGGCGGGACGAGTGCCGTGGCGCAGCATGCGGGCCAGGCACCGGGCGGCACGTCGGCCGCAGGACACGTGATCGACATGGGGGAAGGTATGGTAGCCCACCAGCACGTCGGCGTGTTCTGCCATCAACGGCGTGACGTTGGCGTGCAGGTCGAGAGTGGCGGCGATGGGGACGTCAGGCCCAACAGCACCGCGCACGGCTGCTAGCATGCGGCCGCTGACGTCGGGATCATCGACGGCGGACTGGGCACCGTGCAGGGACAGAAGTACACCGTCGACCTTCGTCTCGCGCAGCGGGGCGGTCATGCCCTCGATCAGCTCAGCGAGCAACCCCGCCACGAGGGGGCCACCAGACCAGGCGACGGCACGCAACATGCCATGCCATACCACCGGCTCACCCATCTCGTCGGGTAGACCAGCGAAGCCGGCCAGTTCGCCCACGTCGCCGTAGCGCTCCATGACGTCGGCGCCACGGACGAGTCCGTACAACTCGAAGTCCTCACGCCGCGTCAGCACCGGGTTGAGCGAGTTGGTTTCCTGCAGCAGCTGCCCGACGGCGATCATCGGCACTTCAAAACCGGATCGCCTTGAAAGAACGAACGTGCTCGGTGAGAGCCGTCTCTACCGGCAGCCTCTCCACGCTGGAGGCCCCGTAGAAGCCGTTGACGCCACGCGTGTTTCGCAGGACGAACTCCGCGTCTTCAGGCATGGCGATGGGCCCGCCGTGGCAGAGGACGATGACCTCTGCGTTGACGCCGCGGGCGGCGTCGCAGATGGCCTGGACACGCTCTGCCGATTCCTCCAGGCTCAGCGCCGTGTCGGCACCGATGGAGCCCTTCGTCGTCAGGCCCATGTGGGCGACGACGATGTCGGCGCCGGCAGCGGCCATGGCTTCGGCTTCGGAAGGCTGGAAGGCGTAGGGTGTTGTCAGCAGACCCATGCTGGACGCCGTGCGGATCATCTCAACTTCGAGTCCGTACCCCATGCCGGTCTCTTCCAGGTTCTGCCGGAAGACCCCGTCGATCAGGCCGACGGTGGGGAAGTTCTGCACGCCCGAGAAGCCGGCATCGCGCACCTGACCGAGGAACACGTCCATCTGCCGGAAGGGGTCGGTACCACAGACGCCGGCCAGCACCGGCGTGTCGTCGACGATGGTCAACACTTCACCGGCCATGTCCATGACGATGGCGTTGGCGTCGCCGTACGGCATCATGCCGGCCAGCGATCCACGGCCGGCCATACGGTAGCGTCCCGAGTTGTAGATGATGATCAGATCGACGCCGCCGGCTTCCTCGAACTTGGCGCTGATACCGGTGCCGGCGCCGGCACCGATGATGGGGACATTGTCGGTGATTTGCCGGCGCAGACGTTCGAGTACTTCGTCACGGGTGAAGGCCATGGCAGGATTTCAGTCTCGGGGACGGGTCGGCGGCTCGATCTGCACACCTTCCAGCTGGCGCAGGTCGGCTTCCGGGCCGAAGGGGGCATAGATGGCGAGCAGTTCCATGGTTTCCTCACCGGTGTTGACGGTGGAGTGGAACAGGGCGGTGGGGATGTGCACCATCGTCCCCGGTCCGATCTCCTTCTCGACCTGGCTGCCGTCGGCGAATTCGACCATCTGCTGCCCCTTGCCCGAGACCACGTAAAGGATCTCTTCGCTGTGGGGGTGGTTGTGGCGATCGTGCCCCTTGCCCGGCTTGAGGCACACGACACCGGCCGAGAAACGTTCGGCAGCGGTGACGTTGGGCTCGGAAAGCCAGTTGAGACGGCCCCAGTCGAAAACCTGGGTCTCGGTGTCAGCCGGTTCAATGAAGGTCAGCTTGTCACTCATGGCTGTCTGTCTCTCTTCTTGGCGTTCATTGTTCCCTCTGTGCGATCAGCTCCAGCAGCAGTTCCGTCGCTCTTTGAGAAAACTCGGGGGCGTTGATGTTGGTGTCGAGTTCGTGGATGGGGATCTCGGGGTTCAGGTGCTGGCGCAGGGTGTCAAAGAAGGCCAGGTCGGCGTCGCGGTCGCAGAATCTCTCGCCGTCACCGTCAAGGATGGAGACGCCACGCAGGGGCAGAAGAAAGGCGCGCGGCCCGTTGGCGGCGTTGGCGTGGTCGGCGAAAGCGCGGGCCATCTGCCGGTTTTCGTCGCTGCTGGTCCGCAGCAGGGTGACGGCGGGGTTCCATTCGTAGAGGATGCGATCGCCTCCGCGGAAACGTTCGGGCACCGTCCCGGGTGCACCGAAGTTGGCCATGTCGATACAGCCGGGTACGATGAGGTGGGGGAGTCCTCGACGTCCCGGGGCACCGAGGCGCCCTGGGCCGGCGTCGAAAATGCCGCCGCAGACCGTGTCCGCCCACTCGGTGGTGGTGATGTCGAGCACGGCGTCGACAAGGCCCTCGTCGACGAGAGATTCCATCGTTCGGCCGCCGGTCCCGGTGGCATGGAACACAAGGACCTCGTACCCGGCCTGGTCGAGAGCCTCGACGCAGGCTTCCACGCACTGGGTGGTGTTGCCGAACATGGAGGCGGCGATCACGGGGCGGTCATCGGCCGCCGTATCGACTTCGGTCTCTGCCATACCACAGATGGCGCCGGCGGCCCGGGCGTAGACCCCGCGGGAGATGCGGTTGACACCCGCCACATCGACGATGGACGGGATCATGACGACGTCGCGCAGGCCGACGAAGACGGAGGTGTCACCCGAAGCAGCAGTGGATACGCAGACCTTCGGCACACCCAGAGGCAGGGCCCGCATGCCGGCAGAGATCACACTCGTGCCGCCGGTGCCCCCCATACCGAGGATGGCGTCGAAGCGGCCCTCGGCGTGCAGGCGGGCGATGACGACCGCCGCACCACAGGCCATCACTTTCATCGCCTCGCCACGATCCCCGGAGGCGCGCAGGTCGGTCAGCGTGCCGCCGCCGGCAGTGGCCAGTTCGCCGGCCGGCACATCGACGGCGAACCGATCCGTAGAACCGAGGACCCCCGTGTCGATCGTCAGCGTCCGGTGTCCGCTGGCGTGGATGCAGTTCTGCAGAAAGGCGTAGTCGGCGCCTTTCGTATCAAAGGCGCCGATCAGGGCGATGACTCGGGGTGTCGACATGGTGACGTAACATGGATCGCCGGGGCAACAGGGCGCAAGGCACGCCGCACGAGGCAGGCATCGGGAGAGTGTTCGACAGGCTTGCCCTTGTTCGGTTTCCGTACTACGCTGACGTCATGAACAGAACACGTCTGGAGGCCCTCGAACTGGCGCGGCAGGTGGTGGCCGCCAACTGCGCCTGCCAGCCCGACGACTTCCTCAAGGATGGCTGTACGATCGTGGAAACTGCCCTGTGTGACGGGCGTATGCCCTTCCATCTCGGTCGGCCACACGTCGGTCTGGCCACCTTCGGAGCAGGGGTGGTAGTGACGGCGAGCCCCAGCTGGCTTCCCTGGGTGCGGCGTGTCGTGTGTAATCTCGATCGCGACGACGTCTTCTCACCAGCTTGCCTGTCTCGAATCGAGCGACACGTACAGCGTTCGAAGCAGCCCTTTGCCGGGCCGCAGCACCGATATGTCTGCGCTGAGGAACTCTGGCGGCAGGTGACGCCACCTGCCGGCGTCCGGATGGAGTCCGTGAAACCGGGTCCGCGGATGGAGCCGCTCTACGACCTGCCATTCGCACATGCTCTGGGTGAGGCCGGCAACACCGAGCGTCCCGACATGGTGGCGACGGTGGCGCGAGTGGGGGATCGCGTCGTCGGCCTGGCGGCCGCCAGCGCCGATCACGTCGATCTGTGGCAGATCGGCGTCGAGGTCCTGCCAGACCATCAGGGGGCGGGGATCGGCGCCGCCTTGGTCAGCGCCTGCGCCCGGGCCATTCTCGACGCGGGGAAGGTGCCCTACTACTCGACGCACCTGTCCAACCTGCGGTCGCAGGCGGCAGCACTACGCTGCGGCTTCGTGCCGGCGTGGACGGAGGCCTTCGTGTACGTGCCGCGGGCTCAACGGGTTGCCGGCGATTATCTCGGGCTGCGGCGGCAGCGGCCTAGGCCATCGGCTTGAAGGGATCGCAGGTCTGGTCGATCCACTGCGACAGGCAGGCCCGGTGATGCTCCAGGACCCGGGCGGTACCGGCACTGGTGGCCAGATCTCTCGTCTCTCCCGGATCCGCCTCCAGGTCAAACAACAGTTCTCTGGGTGCACCCTCGGAGAAGGCGACGTACTTGTGGTGCTGTGAGACGACGATACGAGCGGCGAATCCGTGGTCTTCGGTGTCGGGATGCAGCTCGATGACGATGAACTCGCGGCTGGCTCTGTCTTCGATGGCATGGCGCAGGCTGCGGCCCGTTACATCCCCAGGGACTGAGATCCCCGCGTAGTCGCACAACGTCGGCAGGACATCCATGCCGCTGGCCAGCTGGTGTCGCGTCTCGCCCGTCGGTATGGTGCCCGGCCACGAGAGGCTCAAGGGGACGCCGACCACGTTTTCCCAGAACATCAACTTCACCACCCAACGATGGGCGGCCTGCCCCTCGCCATGGTCGGCCGTGTGCAGGATGAGGGTATCCTGGTCGAGCCCGTTCTCCTGCAGCGCACCGAGCAGCCGCCCGATCTCCCCATCCACGCGCTCGCTCAGCGAGTAGTACTCCCGCAGGTACCGGCGCCAGCGATCCTCGTCCCAACCAGAGGTATAAGTGTTCTCCTGACCGTAGTAGGAGCGGGCGCGGCAGCGGCGGATGAAATCGGGCTCAGGCAGCACGGGCTCGAAGTTGTCCGGCAGGGGAGGCAGCTCGCCATCCGGGTCGGCCGTGTCCGGGGCCCGGCCCATCACCGAATAGCAGATGTCGTGGGGGTTCATCAGGGGTACGGTGAGGAAGAAGGGACGGTCTCTGCGCTGTTGCAGATAATCGATGGCAGCATCGACGACGGGGGCGTCCATGTCGACACCGAGGCCAGGCTGGCCTTCGGGGAAGGCGAGGTAGAAACGGCCGTCTGCGTCGACGGGAGGCGGAGGCTGATCGCCGCGGCGATTGCCCACCCAGGCCACGTCATAGCCAGCAGCATGGAAGAGGCCACACATCTCCGGCAGGTCGGGGCACGGCGGGATCCCGTTGACGAGCACCCCGGTCTCGTGGGACGGGCGGCCCGTGTTCAGACAGCTGCGCGAAGGGCCACAGACCGGTGCGGCGCAGTAGGCGCGTGTGAAGCGTAGGCCCGAGGCGGCCAGGGCATCCAGGTTCGGGGTCCGCACCCATGGATTGCCGCTGGCGCCGACGGCATGACGTGACTGCTGGTCGGTGTTGAGAAAGAGGACGTTGGGAGGCATGGCGGTTACGCTGTCCGCAGGCGGATGACGCTCATGCCGTAGACGATGAGCCGGGGGATCTCGAAGGTTACGCAACCCTCAGCAGACTCGAAGTCCAGCAGGACGGCCTCCTTCATCTCGGGATAGCACCATTCGACCCGATCCACCTGCGCGTCATCCGGGAGCTGCAGATCCACCTTGATGGGTCCCACGGGGATGGGGACTTCGATGGCGGCCGCCTCGTCCTGCCGGTAGTTGATCCAGTGCACGGGAATGGCGGTTGAGCCCTCGTCCTGCCACGCCCGGGTGCGGACCGACCAGGGCGCGTCGGTGTGCAGCCAGAAACCACCACAGACCCCCTCCGTGGCGTCGATGAGACGCCGGCCCTCCGCATCATCGGGCAGATGGGAATACACGGGCATCTCCGGATCGCCCTGGAGAGTTCGAATCGGCACGGTCTGCGGCTGCCAGTCGGTGGACTCCCAGCAGAACACGGAGCCTGTGGTGGAGAGGAAGATCGGATCCTGCTCGCGAGTGCTGCCATCGACAGCCAGCGTTCCCGTGGCGCCGGCGACGACGAGTCCGCCGCCCCCGGCCACGTGGCGCCGCACGGCACCGATCTCGTCGTCGGACAGTCGTCGGATGTCGGGCAGGATCAGGGCGGGAAAGTCACCGGCCCGTGCGGTCAGCTGGTCGTCGAAGAGGATATCGTAGAGCACGTGGGCGTCTTCCAGCCACTCAGCGATCCGTTTCAGTGCGTCGAGATAGTCTGCTTCCTGTTCGCGTTCGGCACGCCGTGGATAGACGAGGCCTACCTGCGACAGAGGTCGTGCCGGATGCAGCAGATCCTCGTGCTCGGCGAGAAAACGCTGGTAACGGATGATGGGCCCGTAGTAGTCCTCCGGGGCGATCCGGGTCGTCTCCTCCTGGTCTGGGTAGGGGGGCCCGGCATGGTAGCAGGGAGAGGCCGCCCCGTGAGCCGCCGCCTCCCCGGCCCAGACCCGCCAGCGCCGGTAGTCGTACTTGTTGATGACGAAGGGGCGCCCGCCGCCAGCGGCATGCATGTGCCGGGCGTTGAGTCCCATGTCGGCGATGTAGCCCTGCTCAATGGAGCTGCCCCACCGGTGGGGCCCCTGACTGTACCAGATATAGTCCTCGCCCCGGCCCCAGAGGTCAGCGGGCAGGGCGGCGCGTTCGTCGTTGACTCTCATGCCGTACTTGTGATACCACTGGGCTGCCAGCAGCCCGGGGCGCAGCGAGCGGCCATACTCGAGGAAGACCGCGTCGAAGGCGTCTTTCCGTCGGCGCGCCGCGGCCTGCTCGAGGATGGACAGGTAGCGGCGTCGCAGGTCAGCGGGCGCACAGTCCAGGGGCTGGCGCAGATCCTCGGCAACCTCGAGGTCCACCGAGAACAGGCTGTGCAGTTCGGCTTCGGAGAACGTATCGGCCATACAGGCGCGGATCGTGCCCGCACAGTGACCACAACCGCAGAAGCCCTCGTAGTTGTGGGTCGTGTTGAAGCCATCCAGGCCAAGGTCGATGCCCTTGCGCACCATCGCCTTGAGTGTGTCCTGCCAGGCGGGATTGGAAATACAGCCGCGGTAGCTGTAGTACGGTCGACCGTTGATGGCCCGCCGCGCTGGTTCGCCAGAGGTCTCGAGAGCAAGAGCAGCAGACACCGATTCAGCGGGTGAGTCACCGAGCAGTGCCGGTGTCCACATGCGGTCCCAGACATCACCGAACAGGCCCAGGCCCGTCTCATGGTCGCCGTAGTGCAAGGTCGACGACAGCTGACCGACGACCCGTGCCCCGGCAGCCTGCACCTTCGGGATCAGGTCGGCGGCACGCTCCAGATTTGCCTCGACGCCGACGGCCGGCATTCCGGCCCACGATCGATGCACGTCAGGATCGTCGGCGAGGCTGTAGAAGTCCGGGCCGAAATTGCCCATCTGCACCACCTGAACGTGTCCCCGACGCACGTGGTCGAGAACCTGCCCGGGTTCCGGCAGCGTCCAGTACTCGATCAGACGATTGAACCAGAAACCGTCTGGGGAAGCGGTCACTCGCGCACCTGTTCGGGGCGGAACCAGTCCATTTCCTGCTTCCGTGACATGTGGGCCTCCGGGCTGACCAGGCCTTCGAAGCCGAAACAGCGGTAGAGCTCGTGGGCGTCGGCGGTGGCCAGAGACATGGTTCGCAGCCCCTTAAGAGAGGGACAGTCGACGATACACTGCACCAGCCACTTGCCCAATCCCTGGCCCCTATGTCCGGGCAGGACGAAGACGTCGGCCAGGTACGCCATGCTCGTGTAGTCGGTGATGGCGCGGGCAAAGCCGATCTGCGATTCTGCGCGGTAGAGCCCGAAGCAGAACGAATGCTCGATTCCCCTGATCACCACTTCGCGTGGGATCCCTGGGGACCAGTAGCTGTGGGTGAGAAACTCGTGAATCATGTCGACGTCGAGGCGGGCACGGTCGGTGCTGATCAGGTAGGTCTCATCGCCCGTATCGCGGGTCCATTCGTGGAGATGTAGATCCCGTCCGGAGGGGGGTGCGTCTTCAGTCATGCCCCAAAGCTGGGGTGAGACGTGCCCCGGGGGCAAACCGCTACAGATCGAGCTTCGAGTAGGCGATCTTTTCGCGGTCCAGCCAGAGCCGGAGGATGCGATGTGACTGGCTCAGCAGCTCCTGCTCGCGGGGACTCAGCCGGCCCTTGAGGCGGTCGCCGCCTCCGTGCTCGGGATTGAGCTGCGGGCCGTCGACATGGCGATCCGGATTGGCGTTGAACCGGCCACGTGCCTGAGTCACGTAGCGGTTGTTGATATCGATGGCCACCGTCATCACACGGTGCGAGCGTCTGCCGTCCCGCACCTGCACCGACCATACCGAGGTGGTGGACAGACTCACGGCCTTGGAGCTGAGGCAGTGACTCATGGCCTGGCCTTCGTTGGCCAGCGACCGCGCCGTGCTCAGCTCCTGGATCGTCCAGACCAGGAGCTTGCCGGTGCGCTCGTCCTCGGTCTCGAGATAGAGATACTCCAGGCGGCGGCTGCCGTGGTCCTCCGGATCCTTGGCGGGCTCGAAATCGACGGACCATGCCTTGCGCCAGCGATCGACCTGACGCATGAGCTTGGGCAGGCTGCGGCTCTTCATCGACAGGTTCGGCTCGGCCGGCGGACCACTGCCGAGAGAACCATCGGCAACCACCACATCCTGGTGCTCGAAGCGCTGGTGGTGGAGGTAATCGATGATGGATCGCACCCAGTCGCTGGGGATCTTCGACTCGTTGCGGGCGAGGAAGGGAATCACCGTCGACCAGAACACCTCCTCGGCGAAGGATCGCCCCAGTCGTGAGGCGTTGACGGCACGAGCCAGACCGGGGGAGCCCGTCCAGCCGACTACCTGTCCATAACGCAGCGCTTCGGTGATCGTGGAGGTCTCGGGGGCCTGCAGCACGGCGTGGGCCATACGCTTGGTCAACGGCAGG